>JBEKLA010000180.1:0-8744 GCA_050010455.1 Binataceae bacterium (SeqCode)
AACCTGCGGCCGGGCGCTGGCGAAGGTGTCGAACCCGCGCCCGCGTATCCCGATGCTCGCCAGGCGTTGCAGTACCTGACAGATAGCCCCGTTCGCCGGCGCGCCCTGTGGCACGAGGAGAAGCTCGATATCGAGGCGTTGGTGCACGAGGTGCTGCAAGTCCGCGACCGCTCGCGCGCACTGGCCGAGGAGCGCGAGCACCTGCGCAAATGGATCGCCGACCTGTGGCCTTGGGGCAACTTCGAGTTGCCGCCCGAGTGGGCCGCGGGGCGAATTGCGCTTGTAATTCTATATGGTTCCGCATCACCAGATGCGGGGTTTGGATGTTGTCAAGCTTCCGTGGAGCGTCGTCGGACGTGACCATCGGTTCGCATACGTTGTGGTCATCGCGCCCGAGCAACCTCCGGGGATGCCGGTGCCGGTTGTTCCGCTCGAACCACGATCGGTGTTGCAGATGCGTCAGCGTCTCAAAGAAGTGGAACGCGAACTGGAGGAACTCGATTACCGGCGAATCGGCCTGACAAAACACAGCTACGCGTTGCACGAGGCTCTTGATGAAGCCGATGATCGCGCCGCTCGAGAGCGGGCCGCGCAATACGCACTGGACAAAGATCAGGTGTTCGCGGTGCAGGGATGGGCGCCGAGCGCGAGCGTCGCGGCGCTGAGTCAGTTCGCCACCGAGCACCGGCTCGCGCTGACGGTCGCGAGCCCCGGCCCTAATGACACGCCTCCAACCAAGCTGGATAACCCGCCGGTACTACGCGGCGGGGAAAGTCTGGTCGAATTCTACATGACGCCTGGGTACGGCCTGTGGGATCCGTCGAAGGCGGTATTTTTCGCGTTCGCGGCGATGAGACGCGTGCAGGACTTCGATACCTTCAGCTTCGAGGCCGTGGTGCTGTACATCACGCGATGGGACGTCATCCGCCACTGGCAGCAATTGCAGTACGAGCGCGGCCGGCCGATTTTCGAAAAGCTGGTCACCGAAGCGATGGGCGAATATGCCGAACTCTACTCATGAAGCGCGCGTCACCGGCGTAACCGGAAACATCGTACGCATCGAAAGCGCGGCGGCGATCATGAAGAATTCGGTCGCCTTCGTGCACGTCGGGAACGCGCGGCTCAAGGGCGAAGTGCTGCGGGTTGAGGATCGGCGCGCCGAACTGCAAATTTTTCAGGAGACACAGGGAGTCCGCGTCGGAGCGGAGGTCACTCTCACGACGGAACTGCTCTCCGCCACTCTGGGGCCCGGCCTGCTGGGCACGGTTTACGACGGATTGCAGAATCCGCTCGAAGCGCTCGCCAAACGAAATGGATTTTTTCTTGAACGTGGTGAGTCAGTGGCTCCACTTGATCCGGCGCGGAAATGGACTTTCACACCCACGCGCAAGGTGGGCGATCGCGAGCACGCCGGTGACACTATCGGCACGGTGCAGGAACGCCGCTTCGTTTACAAGATCATGGTGCCGTTCAACGAGCGTGGTGACTGCGAGATCACCTCGATCCGGCCGGGCGACTTCACGGTCAACGAACAGGACGCCTACGACAAGGTGGATGTCTCGGTGCCGCTGGAGCGCCAGAAGGAGGCCTTCGCGCTGATCCGTGGAGTGATCCGACGAGACTGCCCATTTGCCGACAAGGGCGAGGCACATAGCTTTTTCACTACGCTCACCGGCCTGTTCAAGAATTTGAATTATACCCGCCGCGCCGGAATACGCCTCGTACCTGGCGCGAATCGACGAACTCGTGAAGACGCTTGGCCGCACCAGCGCTCCGACGCCTCCGCCCCAGCCGTGATCGCGCCCACGATCGCGTAGCCAGGGCACTCGCGACGTTACATCAAGATGCGTTTGCTGTGCGTGTAGATGTTGAAGCCGCCTTCGCGTAAAAACCCGACCAAGGTGATGCCGAGATCTTCGGCCAGATCGACCGCGAGTGACGACGGCGCCGAGACCGCACACAGAATCGGGATAGCGGCGGCCGCGGCCTTCTGCACGATCTCGAAACTCAGCCGCCCGCTAACCATCAGCGCCGCGTGATGCAGCGGAATCAGATCGTTCATCAGCGCATGGCCGATCACCTTGTCGACCGCGTTGTGGCGGCCGACGTCTTCACGCAGAACAATCAGCGACGCGGCGTCGGGTCGAGCCAGGCTGAACAGCGCGGCGGCATGCAAGCCGCCAGTCGCAGAGAAGACTTCCTGTGCGCCGCGCATCAGCAAGGGCAAACCAAGAATGGTTGCGCGAGCGATCCGCGCATCGCCGCCCAGGCGGGCGATCCGGCGCTCGAGTGCCTCGATGACGGTTTTGCCGCAAACACCACAACTCGCCGAGACGACGAAATTACGTTTCAATCGCTCACTGAGCTCGGACGAGTCGACCTTAAGGATGATGTCCAAGACGTTGAGTTCGGGTTCGCCCTTCGATCCGTGCACTCGTACGATCTCGACGAGGTCGGCACGCGTCGTAACGAACCCCTCAGTGAAGATAAAGCCCGCGGCCAGTTCTTGATCGTGACCCGGCGTGCGCATCGTGACGGTGAAGCGCCGGCCGTGAAGGCGCATCTCGAGCGGTTCCTCGACGACGATGTTATCCGCTTCGCGGCGGCTTGCGCCCGCGCGCCACTTGATCGTGGGATAATCCTTTACCGACTCGCTCATGGCGACTTGGCCGGGGTTTGAGAGCCTTCCAGCCGCAACACCGCGGTGCGCACGATCTCTTTCAGATCACCGCCGTCGCGCAGGGCGTATTCGATTATTTCGCGCCGCATGCGCGGCTCCCAGAAATTCCGCAGATGAGCCGTGATCGCGGCGACGGCATCCTCGCGATCGGGCATCTGGGTGAAGAACTCGCCGATCTCATTCGCCATCTTTACCAAGCGATTCTCGTCCATCAGTCTGTTGCCGCCGTTGCCTTACGATCGCCGCGCTGATTCAGGCATCTGGCCAGCGGGCAATCGTTCCGGGTGCCGCGAGGTTGGCTTCACCTGAACCGCAGTGACTTTATATTCGGGACAGTTGGTCGCCCAGTCGGAGTTCTCGGTCGTCACGACATTGGCCGCGCTCTCCGGATGATGAAACGTGGTGTAGACGACGCCGGGTGGTACTCGTTCGGTGATCGCCGCGCGCAACGTGATAGCTCCGGCCCGGCTCGCAAGCTCGATCCATTCGCCGTCGCGAACGCCGCGCTGCTCGGCATCGTGCGGATGAATCTCGAGGCGGTCCTCGCGATGCCACTCGACGTTCTTTGTTCGCCGCGTCTGCGTGCCCGCATTATATTGCGTCAGCGTGCGGCCGGTGGTGAGGATCAGCGGATAGCGCGCGCTGGTACGCTCGTCCGTGGGCACGTAGGCGGTGAGCAGAAAGCGGCCCTTGCCACGCACGAACTCGCCGACATGCATCACGGGAGTGCCATCGGGCGCCGATTCGTTGCACGGCCACTGGACGCTGCCGAGGCGATCGAGCTTTTCATAATCGACACCCGCGAAGACCGGCGTCAGCCGCGCGATCTCGTCCACGATCTCTGAGGGATGCCGGTATTCCATCGGATAGCCGAGCGCGCGCGCCAGGCCGCAGGTGACCTGCCAATCCTCCTTACCCGCCAGCGGCGGCAATACCTTGCGCACGCGCGAGATTCGGCGCTCGGCATTGGTGAAGGTGCCGTTCTTTTCCAGAAACGACGAACCCGGCAGGAAGACGTGAGCATACTTCGCGGTCTCGTTCAGGAAGATGTCCTGCACGACCACGATCTCCATCGCGGCGAGCGCCGCGACCACGTGCTGCGAATTAGGATCCGATTGCGCAACATCCTCGCCCTCGACATAGAGCCCCTTGAAACTGCCGTCGAGAGCGGCGTCGAACATGTTCGGGATGCGCAGGCCGGGCTCGTCGTCGAGCTTGACGTGCCACTCTCGTTCGAACTCCGCGCGCAGCTTCGGATCGGAAACGTGGCGATAGCCGCTCAGCTCGTGCGGGAAGGAGCCGACGTCGTTCGAACCCTGCACGTTGTTCTGGCCGCGCAAGGGATTCACTCCGACGCCCGCACGGCCGAGGTTTCCGGTGATCATCGCGAGGTTCGCCATCGCGAGCACCGCGGTGCTGCCCTGACTATGCTCAGTGACGCCGAGTCCGTAATAGATCGCGGAGTTCGGGCCTTTGGCGTAAAGCCGCGCCGCTCCGCGAATCATCTCCGCCGGCACGCCGGTGATAGCCGCGGCCGTGTCAGGCGAATTTTGTTTGCCGACGATAAACTCGCGCCAGATTTTGTATTCACGCGGATCGCAGCGCTCGCTTACGAACTTTTCGTTCGCGAGGCCTTCAGTAATCACCGTGTGCGCCAAGGCGTTCAGCAGCGCGACGTTGGTGCCGGGCGTGAGCTGGAGAAAATAATCCGCCGCGATATGCGGCATCCGGACCAGTTCGATGCGCCGCGGGTCGGCGACGATCAGCCGGGCGCCGTCGCGCAGCCGCCGCTTCATGATCGACGCGAAAACCGGATGGCCTTCGGTCGGATTCGCGCCGATCACCATGACGACGTCGCTCTCGTTCACCGAATCGAAGTCTTGCGTTCCCGCGGGCGTCCCGAAGGCGGTCTTGAGGCCGTAGCCGGTGGGCGAATGGCAGACGCGGGCGCAGGTATCGACGTTGTTGTTGCCGAAGGCGGCGCGCACCAGCTTTTGCACCAAGTAGGCCTCTTCGTTGGTGCATCGCGACGAAGTGATTCCACCAACCGAACCGCGCCCGTATTTTTGCTGAACCCGCTTGAACTCCGACGCCGCATAGTTGAACGCTTCGTCCCACGAAACTTCCTGCCATGGATCGTTGATGTGCTTGCGGATCATCGGCTTCAGCACGCGATCCGGATGCGTCGCGTAGCCCCAGGCGAAGCGTCCTTTGACGCAGGAATGGCCGTGATTCGGCAGCCCATCCTTGTTCGGCACCATGCGGACGATTTCGTCGCCGCGCATTTCCGCCTTGAACGAGCATCCGACGCCGCAATAGCCGCATGTGGTTACGATCGCGCGATCGGCGATACCTCGCTCCAACAGCGATTTTTCCATCAACGCGTCGGTCGGGCAGGCTTGCACGCAAGCGCCGCACGACACGCACTCGGAATCGATGAACCGCTGATGCTGCCCCGGCGAAATCAACGAGTTGAAGCCGCGTCCCTCGATCGTCAGCGCGAAGGTCCCCTGAATCTCCTCGCACGCGCGGACGCATCGCGAGCACAGGATGCATCGCGAAGGATCAAAACCGAAGTAAGGATTCGAATCATCGGTGCCGAGCGCCAGATGGTTGTGTCCCTGACGATAACGGACGTGTTCGAGTCCAACCACTCGCGCCATCTCGTGCAGTTCGCACTTGCCGCCCGCCTTGCACTCGAAGGGGTCGAGCGGATGGTCGGACATGTAGAGTTCGAGCACGCCGCGGCGCAGGCGCGTCAGTTTCTCGCTCTGCGTATGGATTTTTATTCCTGGCTCGACCGGCGTCGTGCACGAGGCTGGAAAACCATTGCGCCCTTCGATCTGCACCAGGCAGAGGCGGCATGAACCGAAAGCTTGCAGCGAATCGCTCGCGCATAGCCGGGGAACCGTCACGCCGGCAAGCGCCGCCGCGCGCATGATCGACGTTCCTGCCGCGACGGTTACCTCGCGCCCGTCGATTTCGAGCGTGACCGCGTTCTGTGAAGAACTCGCCGGCGTGCCGAAATCTCTGTCGTCGATCGCTTGCACGGTTGACTCCGTTTCGCGCGGCGCTCAGCACCCCGCCGATACCGGCAGGCCGAAATCCTCGGGAAAATCGCGCAGCGCACTGATCACCGGCAGCGGCGCGAGTCCGCCGAGCGCGCACAGCGATCCCGCGGCCATCGTATCGCAGAGATCGCGCAGCAGTTCGACGCTCGCCATCTTGTCGGCGCCGCGACCCGCCACAATCTGATCTACAACTTCCGTTGCGCGCGTCGAGCCGATTCGGCAAGGGGTGCATTTGCCGCAGGATTCGAGCGCGCAGAACTCCATCGCGTATCGTGCCTGCCGGGCGAGATCGACGGTATCGTCGAAGACCACTATCCCGCCGTGGCCGAGCAATCCCCCTTGTGCCGCAATGGCTTCGTAATCCACGGGCACGTCGAGTTTCGATTCCGGGAGATAAGCGCCGAGCGGACCGCCTACCTGGACCGCGCGCACCGGACGGCCGCTCGCGGTGCCGCCGCCGTAGTCGTAGACAATTTCACGCAGCGTCACGCCAAAGGCCTTCTCAATCAATCCCGGATACTTGACGTTGCCGGCAAGTTGAAGCGGAATCGTCCCCAGCGATCGGCCCATCCCGAAATCTTTGTAGAAGAGCCCGCCCTTTTCGAGAATCAGCGGAACCGAAGCCAGCGTGATTACGTTGTTGATTACCGTCGGTTTGCCGAAGAGTCCCGCGATCGCCGGCAGCGGCGGCTTGAAACGCACCATCCCGCGCTTGCCCTCGATACTTTCGAGCATCGCGGTCTCTTCGCCGCATACGTAGGCGCCCGCTCCCACGCGTATCGCGATCGTAAACGCTTTGGCGCTACCGCAAACGTTACCGCCGAGATAGCTGTTGCGCTCCGCGACGGCGATCGCCTCGCGCAGCGTACCGAGCGCATGAGGATACTCGGAGCGCAAATAGATATAGCCCCGCGTCGCGCCCACGGCGATCGCGGCGATCGTCATCCCCTCGATAAGCGCGAAGGGGTCGCCTTCCATGATCATGCGATCGGAGAAGGTCCCCGAATCTCCTTCGTCGGTGTTGCAGACGACGTATTTCTGATCCGACTTGGCTTGGATCGCGGTGCGCCATTTGATGCCGGCAGGGAAGGCGGCGCCGCCCCGTCCGCGCAACCCCGAGAGCGTGACTTCTTCGATGATTCGCGGGCCGTTCATTTCAAGCGCACGGGCGAGACCGCGATATCCGCCGTGCGCGATGTAATCTTCGATCGAAAGCGGATCGGTTACGCCGACGCGCGCGAAGGTCAGGCGCTCCTGTTTCTTAAGGTAGGGAATCTCTTCCGTGATACCGAGCGCGAGCCGATGCGCCCCGCCGTCAAGGAAATTCGAATCGAACAGCGATGCCACATCGGCGACGGCAACCGGTCCGTATGCGACGCGGCCGCGCGCTGTCTCGACTTCAACCATCGGTTCGAGCCAGTACAATCCGCGCGAGCCGTTGCGCTTGATGATCGGCGCGAGTCCGCGCCGCTTGGCTTGCGCAACGACGGCCTCCGCGACCGCTTCCGCGCCGATCGATAGGGCGGCGGAATCGCGCGGAACGTAAATGATCTGATCGCGCATCACCTCGCCCTGCACAAACGCGCAAGCGCCTCATCGAAACGCGCCGGCGAGAGCCGGCCGAGCAACTCGCCGTCGATAACCGCGGCCGGCGAGCAAGCGCAGTTGCCGAGGCAATAGACCGCTTCGAGCGTGAACGCGCGGTCGCCGGCGGTTTCGCCGAAATCGATACCCAAGCGGCGCTTGATATGTTCTTCGAGCGCAAGGCCGCCAGCCGCCTGGCATGACTCTGCGCGACAGACGCGTATGACTTTGCGTCCGGGCGGAGCGTGCCTGAAATCGTGATAGAAGCTGACGACGCCGTGAACCTCGGCGCGCGAAAGATTGAGGGCTTCGGCGAGCAGGGGAACGCAGTCGGGCGGGACCCAGCCCAGTTCGTCCTGGATCCGGCGCAAGATCATCGTCAGCGCGCCCGGCTCGTGCTTCAAGCTATGAATGATAGACTCGACGGCCGCCCTATCCCAATCCGTGTCACGGTCCAATTCAGACACCGCCTACCCGGCCGAACACCGTTAAAATCTGTGGGCAAGCCGCAAACATCAGCCTTGTTTCCTCGATCAAAATCGAACCAGTCGGCATTAACCGGTCTGATTCGTATCCTAATTCAGGCGCGCTCAGACACCAAGTGATTTGCAAATGCGACGCTCAGGCCTCGAGGCTCCTGTGTAGGGGGGATCTTCAAGTCTGGCAAGTTCTCAATAGACAGGTTAGGAGATAGAGGCTAGTTTCAGGTCAGCTCAGGATGTTTTGGGAGGCTGGGTAGTTGTTATGCCCACCGCCAAGGGCTGAGGAATCGAGAGTGTGAGAGATAAGCGGGTGATCCAAATTCAACGTTAGCGGAGGGCTACATGATCGTGAAAAGCAAGATAAGTGCGATCGCCGCGGCGGCGGCGATTCTTGTCCTGGCGGGAGTCTTTTCGAACGCCCGCGCACAATCACAGAAACAGCTCGACCTTGCGGCAGAACGCGCGCAGCGCAAGGCACTCGTCGGCTCCAACATGAAGCTGAGCCCGGAGGAGAGCAAGGCGTTCTGGCCGGTTTACAATCAGTATGAAGCGGCGATGGACAAGATCGAGGATCGCCATCTGGCCGAGATTAAGGATTTTGCCAAGAATTACAACACGATGACCGACGCGATGGCCAAGGCGAAGCTCGACGAGGTAATGGCAATCGCGCAGGCGCGGCTGGATACGCAGAAGAAGTATATTCCGAAGTTTCGTGCCGCGGTCTCGCAGATCAAGACCACGCGGTTCTTTCAGATCGACAACAAGATGCACGCGCTCGTGCAATGTGAAATCGCGCAGTTCGTGCCGCTCGTGCGCAGCCCTTCCGAAGGCGCACCGCAGCAATAGCCTCCCAAAAGAAGCTGCCTGGCAAACAAATGAAATAGGTTCCGCTGGTATCCAGGGGCGCCGCTTGCGTCAGCAAGCGGC
>JBEKLA010000181.1:0-8677 GCA_050010455.1 Binataceae bacterium (SeqCode)
GTCTGGCGACACGTTGACTTCGAGCGCGTGGGCCTTCAGTACTTTTTGCACGATCACTTATAGTTCGCACGGCGTCTACCCGGAAGGCATCGGCATCGACGCCTCCGACAACGTCTGGATCTCAAACCGCGACACCAACAACGTGGTCGAGCTAAGCCGCACCGGGAAGTTCATTCAGTCCATCACCGTCGGCATAGACCCGCACGGGCTTAAGATCGACCGGGCCAACAGCGGTAACATCTGGTCCCAGAACCAGGGTGGCGGTGGCCCGGGCGCGCCGTCGACGTGTCCTGACGGCACGACCGGCACCGTGACCGCGCTTGCGCCAACGGGGACGGTAGTGGGCAGCTTTTGCACCCAGGGCGATTTGCCGCAGCATGCGCAGTTTGACGCGTCGGACAACATCTGGGTGACCAATCAGGGCAGCAACACGATCTCCGAGCTGGTCGCCGGCAACGTTGGCATCGGCACCTTCGTGGCGTCCTTCCCCACCGGCGTGAACCCGCATGCGGTCGCGCGCGACCAGAACGGCAATTTCTGGATCGGCAACTACGGGAGTGCCGACATCACCGTTCTGAACTCTCTCGGAGATCTTGTTTCCACGATTGCCGGCGTCGGCCCGCAGCCAACCGGCAACGATATCGACCCGTCAGCCAATCTCTGGCAATCGGTGGCGGGCCTGCACGTCGTCAAGGAGTTCGCCGCGGCACCGTCCTTTGTGCAGATCGGCGGCGACCACCCCGCCGGGAACACGCCGCGCGGCGTAACGATCGACAACGCCGGCAACGTGTTCGTAGCCAACCAGAACAGTGAGAACGTGTTCAAGTTCAACTCCTCGGGTAGATTCGTTCGCGAGTTCAAGGTTGGCAGAGGGGCCGAGAATATGGCGATCAACTCAAAAGGCGACGTTTGGGTCACAAACGCCTACGACAATACGGTGACCGTGCTCGAGAAGGTTGCGGTGCCAACCCCTAACAACGACGACGATTCGAACGGCTGACGTCGTACTGTCGAAGCAACCCGTTGGGCCCGCCCCCTCACGGCGGCCCTTCGGGTTGCCGCCTGTATTCGTTTCAGGCACTGGCTTAAGCCGGCGCGACGGCTCTGATAGATTAGCGCTCGATCGCAACGTGCCGGACGCTTCGATGACGTCACAAGCCCAAGTCAAAATCGCCCGTATCCGCGACGAGCTGAATCAGATGTTCCTCGAACGCGCCGAGCTGATCGACGGCGCGCTGTGCGCGCTGCTCTCGGGCCATCATGTGCTCGTGATCGGGCCGCCGGGCACGGCCAAATCGATGCTGGCCGAAGAGCTGTGCAATCGAATCGAAGGCGCGAACTACTTTCAGTGGCTGCTCACCAAGTTCACCACGCCCGAGGAAATCTTCGGCGCGGTGAGCCTCAAGGCGCTCGAACAGGACGACTACCGCCGCGTCACGATCGACAAGCTGCCCGAGGCGCATATCGCGTTTCTCGACGAAATCTTCAAGGCCAACTCGTCGATCCTGAACGCCCTGTTGAGCATCATCAACGAGCGCGTATTCCATAACGGGCGCATGCGGATCACGGTGCCGCTGATCACGATGTTCGGCGCCTCCAACGAGCTGCCCGACGAAGACGAGCTGACCGCGCTCTACGATCGCTTCCTGATACGCTTCGTGGTCGACTATATCGGCGAGGATTTCCGCTTTCTCAAGATGCTCGAAGCGCGGCGCGAGCCGGGCGCCGGGAATCGCACCGGCCTTGCGATCGCGGAGCTGGCCGAGCTTCGAGCGGCGGCCGCTGCGGTCGCGCTTCCGGGAGCGGTGCTGCGCGCGATCCCCGAGATCCGGCGCGAGCTGGCGCGGGCGGAGATAATCGCGTCGGATCGGCGATGGAAGAGCGCGCTCGACGTGCTGCGCGCGCACGCGATGATCCTCGGGCGCGATCGCGTGATCGAGGACGACCTGCTGTTTCTCGAGCATCTGTTGTGGAAGGACCCCGAGGAGCGGCCCAAGGTGCGCGAGGGGCTCCATCGTTTGATCAAAGGCTACGAGGAAGAAGCGCGCGAGCTGCTGATCCAGGGCCAGGAGCTGCGCGAATACGCGGGGCGCGGATGGGAGAGCGCGGAGCTGAAGAGCCGGGCGCTGATCGAGGTCCACTCCAAGCTCGCCAATATCCTGCTCAAGTTCGAGGGGCTGATTCGCGACGCCGGTGAGAGCGGCCGCCAGACCGCGGCGGTCGAGTCGATGCGCGCGCAGGTCAAGCAGATTCAGCAATCGCTGCTGCGCGAAAGTTGATCCGGCATGCCCGCCGAAGAAGCGACGCCGGCGATCGTGCTGCGTAATCGCGACTACGCGGAATCGGACCGAATCGTCACCGTGCTCACCCGCGATGCGGGCAAGCTCGGCGGAATCGCCAAGGGCGCCAAGCAATCGCGCCGGCGCTTCGAGCGCAAGCTCGAAGTGTTCTCGCATGTGATGCTGTACTTCCGCCGCCGGCCGCACGGCGAGCTGGTGTTTATCACGCGCGCCGAGGCCGCGGATCTCGACCAGTTCGCGCTGGAGAACGACCTCGGCAAGATCGCGCTCGGCAGCTACATGCTCGAGCTTGCCGACGCGCTGATTCGCGAGGGGACGGACACCGCCGAAGCGTATCGAATCCTGGCGGGCGCGCTCGCGGTGCTGGCGCGCGATGGCGCGTCGTCGGCGATTCGCCAGGCGTTCGAGCTCGCGCTCCTGCGCTGGGCCGGCTACGAGCTGGAGTTTCGGCGATGCAGGCTGTGTGGGGCGGCGCCGGAGCCGGATGCGCCGGGATGGAGCTTCGTCGCGGCGCGCGGCGGAATCGTTTGCCGGCGATGCCGCGACGCGGCTCATGCGATCGGTGCGGTCGCGCTGAGTGGCGCCAGCGCCACGGCGCTTGCGCGCCTGGGTGCGATCGCGATCGAGAACGCGTCGGCGGCGGACGCGGCCGGTCCCGACGGCGGGCTCGCGATCGCGAGATTCGTCGCGAGCGTGCTGGATCGTCGACTGCGATCGCTCGAGTTTTTGGAGACGATTCTGTAGGCGCGCGCGGCTTAAGTCACCGCCGCTCGCTGTGCCCCAAGGATTCCGGCACCCTCACCCGCGTGTCACGACTCTTGCGAAAAAGAGGGCAAGAGTCGCGCCCCGCCGCCCTCTCCCTGGTCAGGGAGAGGGGAAGAAAGAGCAACCCGCGTGCCGCGCGCGCTTTTCCCCAGCGCTATGCGTGCTGATAGTTGGTGCCCATCTGGCTGGTGTCGTAGGCGCACAGGCGGCTGACTTCGTTGGCGAAGCGGCTCGAATTCAGCGTCTCGAGCATCGCGCGCACCGGAACCGATTGCGTCTCGCGCCCGGGAATCACCAGGTCGTAGCGCTCCTCGCGTATCGTGATGAAATCCAGACCGTAGGCGTCGGCGGCGACGCGAATCGTGATCCCGGCGTCGGCAACGCCGCTTGCGATCGCGGCGGCGACGTCGAGATGGCCCGCCAGTTCGCGCGTGTAGCCGGCGATGCGCGCCGGGTCGAGGGCGCTCGCGGCGAGCGCCTCGTCGAGCGCCAGCCGCGCGCCGGCGCCCGCTTCGCGGTTGACGATGCGGATTCGCGGGCGCGCCAGATCGGCGACGGCGCGAATAGCGTGCGGATTGCCCGCCGCGACCGCTAATCCCAGCTCCCAGCGCGCGAAGTTGACAATCACGTACGGCCGCCGGCGCATCGCGTCCCGCGCGGCCTTCAAATTGTATTCGCCGCTTTTCGGATCGCGGATGTGAATCCCGGCGACGTGGGCCTGGCCGGTGGACAGAGCCGCCAGAGCCGCGCGGCTCGAATGCGGGATCGCGATGACGGTGATTGACGGTGAATGGCGCGCAAGAGCCTCGCTCAGTATCGCGACCGAAGGATCGCATCCGACGATCAGCAGCGTCGAGTCGATCTCGGCGGCGGAACGGAAGGTCGCCACCTCGACGTGGCCGGCGCCGGCCGGGCGCTCGATCACGCCGGCGGCTGGCGTCAGGCTGAGTGCGGCCGTTGCGCGCGGTGTCGCTATCAAGCGGCCGCCAACGCGCGCCAGCGCGACGTGGCAATGCGCCGCCGCCGCTTGCGAGGGATCGTCGCCGGCGAAATCGGCCGCGATCGTGGCCGGGCCGCTATCGCCGAACAAGGATTCGACGCTCTGGCCAAGGATGCGCGCGAGGCGGAGCGCGACCTCGACGCCGGGCTGATAGCCGCCGGCCTCGATCGCGCTCAGCGCCTGGCGCGAGACACCGGCGCGGCGGGCGAGTTCGCTCTGACTGAGCCCCTTATCGAGGCGCGCGCGTTGGATCGAATCTGCCGCCTGTATTGTTGACATGTGTCTCTTATATTGGCAGAGAATCAACTATCATGAAAAGTTGTCGATCTTTCCGTATCATCTTCGGCGTCGTGGGGGCGCTGCTCCTGGCGATCCTACCATCTGCGACGGCGGGCGCCGCAATGCTCGACTCGATCGAGGATTACTTCACAGATTGGTCCGCTCGCACAACCGAGATTCAGAGCGAACAGCCGCACTGGGTCACTCCGCTGGTGACCGTTAGCCCGAGGCTCGAACAGGAGGTACGCTACGACCAGTTATTCCAGTCCTACCGCGACGGTCTCGCAATCGACAACTACGGCAACGGCAAGGGACTGGAGCTGATCCCGTATCAGGATATTGAAGTCATAATCGGGATGCCGGGGTGGCTGAGTCGCAACACGCCGCGTAACGTTGACGGCTTTGCCGACTGGCCGTTCCTGGTGAAGCTGCGGCTGCTCTCCGCCAACGAGGAGCACGGCAACTACATCGTCACCGCCTTCATGGGGTTCAGCGTGCCGACCGGCTCGAAGGTCAACGGCAACGGGCACGCGCTGTTCACGCCGACTATCGCGGCTGGCAAAGGCTTCGGCGACTTCGATGTCCAATCGACGGTCGGTGTCACGTTCCCCAACGGCGGTCACGCCACTCTCGACCGGCTGGGGATGCCGGTGGCGTGGAATACCGCCTTCCAGTATCACCTCTTCAAATATTTCTGGCCGGAGTTTGAAACCAACTACACCTGGCAGTCGTACGGCGGCGACACCGGGCATCAAACGCTCTACCTGACGCCTGGGATCCTGATCGGGCGGATTCCGATTCACGACCGCGTCGGCCTCACGTTCGGCGCTGGCTACCAGGTCGCGGTTACGTATCGTCGAAAATACAACCACTCGGTCATCCTGACCGCGCGGCTGCCGTTCTGACATCAATCCGCAGTCATATCTGACGGCCTTCGGGGCGGAGCTGGCGGCTGCGCGGCCCGCCCCTTGGCTGATAAACCAC
This sequence comes from Binataceae bacterium (SeqCode), assembly GCA_050010455.1. Taxonomy (GTDB): domain Bacteria; phylum Desulfobacterota; class Binatia; order Binatales; family Binataceae; genus DATJOQ01. Next base: position 5,329 of record JBEKLA010000181.1, read on the forward strand.
GGCGCCACGTTGCGGCTTGACTAGGTCGACGGTGACGTTAATAAATTAGAAACATCATGTTCAGCTATGCCCGAACGATCGGCGTCCGCTGGGGGCAAACCCGGTTGGCGGCGGTTTGCGCCTTCGCCGTGGTGCTCATGTTTATCGGCTGTGCTCTGGCCAGCGACGCTGCCGACGAGCAACGCGCCCAAGCGATCCAGCAGCTCGAAGCGGCCAAGCGTAAGGATTTGCAGGAGACGACTAATCCCAAGGTCAGCCCGGCGCGGCAAGCCGATTTCGCGATCCAGGCGAAGAAGGCCGACCTGGCGATCAGGGAGCTTCAACACGGATTCCGCGTCCCGGAATCGGAAATCAAGGAGGCGATCGAGATTCCGCCCGAGTCAGTGCGGGCCGAAAAGGGCCGGCTGCTACAGCGGCTTAAGGAAGTCAGAGATCAGGAGCGTCGCGACGAACAACAGAATTACTCGGACGATCCGGTCGGGCTAAACAGATTGCGCCAGGAAGAAGCGCGGACCTCGGACGTGATCGAGAAGCTGGAGGTCGGCGAGTTCGTTCCATGGGCGGATATCCAGCAGGCGCTGAACGAGAAGTAACGACCGATGCATCTCGCCGCTGTCGATTGAATCGGCGGCGGCGAGCCGATCGCTCGGCGCCGCCCGACTGACGCTATCCAAGCGTCAGCCGCGCACGAGAAACGCATATCGCAAGCGTGGCAGGCTGGGAAGAAATCTTCACAGCCTGCGCGTGCTCGCTAGAAGTACTTCACCAAACCCCAAGTCATCGCGGCCATAAGGACCGCGAAAATCAAACCCGCTATCACCTGTATAATCGCGGGCGGAGTGCCCCGCATATGCTCGGGGAGCTGTTGCTGCTGCGCTTGCACCATCGTAAAGGCCTCCTTCCAAGAACGCGGCATTGTAGCGTGGAGCTCGGCGAAGCGCCAGCCCGGCGAGGTGGAAATCTGATGCGAAGGCGAAGGAATTTTCACGGGCGCTCGCGGGTGTCGCGGCGCGCTGCGATTGCTTCGTCGCGCACGGCGATGGGGGGCGTGGTGGTATAATCGTCGCGATGGCGGGAGAAGAAAGGATCGGCGGGTCATCGCCGCCGGACGCCGCCGCCGCGGCGGCGGCGTCCGCCATCCCCCGGTACGCACCGCCCTCGGATGATCAGATCACGCGCAAGCTTGAACTGACGCCGCTTGGGCCGGGCGTGTACATCCTGCGCGATCGCGCGGGCAAGGTGCTCTACGTCGGCAAGGCGAAGTCGCTGCGGCCGCGCGTGCGCGCCTACTTCCGCGACGGCGGCGACGGCCGCTTCCAGGTGCGCTTCCTGATGAGGCGGGTGCGGGATTTCGACACTCTGGTCACGACGAGCGAGAAGGAAGCGCTGATCCTCGAGAACAACCTGATCAAGCAATACCGTCCGCGCTACAATATCCGCCTCAAAGACGACAAGTCGTACCTGAGTGCGAAGGTCACCAACCATCCGTGGCCGCGGATTACCGTGACGCGCAAGATCGTGAAGGACGGCGGGCGCTATTACGGGCCGTTCGGATCGGCCGACGGATTGCGCGAGACGATCGACGTTATTCGCAAGATATTTCCGTTGCGCACCTGCTCGGACGCCGTGTTTCGGAATCGCAGCCGGCCGTGCCTGGAGTATCAGATCAAGCGATGTATGGGGCCGTGCTGTCTGGCGGTCGATCGCGCCGACTACGAGGGCCATCTGCGCGCCGCGACTATGCTGCTCGAAGGCAGGGATCTCGATCTGCTCAACGAGATGCGCGAGCGGATGAAGCTTCACGCCGAGCGGCTCGAATTCGAGCACGCGGCGCGGATGCGGGACCAGGTGCGGGCGATCGAGAAGACGGTCGAGCGCCAGACCGTGCTCCATCATTGGGGAATCGACCAGGACGTGTTCGGCCTCTACCGCGAAGGGAACTTTATCGAGGCGATCGTGCTGATGGTGCGCGGCGGCAAGCTGACCACGACTCAGAGCTGGAGCTTCGCGGATCTCGAGTTCGCCGACGAGGACGTGCTCGCCGACCTGCTGACGCAATTCTACGCGGGCGGCCGTTATATCCCCGACGAAGTGATCGTGCCGGTCGCGCTCGAAGACGCCGAGGTGCGCGCCGAGCTGCTCTCGGAGCGGCGGGGAAAGAAGGTCGAGTTCATCGTTCCGCAACGGGGCGAGAAGCTGCGGCTGTTGGAGATGGCGATCGAGAACGCGCGCCAGAGTTTCGCGGCACGGCGCGACAGCGAGAACACGCGCGAGCGGATGCTCGAGGAGCTGCGCACGAAGCTCCATCTGCGCAACACCCCCAAGCGGATCGAATGCTACGACGTATCGAACCTGCAGGGCTCGATGATTGTGGCGTCGCAGGTGACGTTCGACGAGGGCGAGCCGTGCAAGAACCTTTACCGCCGCTATCGGATGCGCACGGTCGAGGGCCAGGACGACTTCGCCAGCATGTTCGAGGTGCTGAGCCGCCGGCTCGCTCGCGCGGTGCGCGAGAACCAGTATCCCGACCTGATGGTGATCGACGGCGGCAAGGGGCAGCTCAATGTCGCGCTTGAAGCGTTGCGCGCGTTCAAGCTCGACGATCAGATCGACGCGATCGGCCTGGCCAAGCAGCATGTGCTGAACGATCCGCGCGAGCAGGCGGTAATCAAATCAGAGGAGCGGGTGTTTCTCGCGAATCGCAAAGACGCGGTGATTCTCAAGCGCAACTCAAACGCGCTCTTTCTGCTGATCCGGATTCGCGACGAGGCCCATCGCTTCGCGATCACGTACAATCGCGAGCTGCGGCGGCGGGCGCGGATGCGCTCGGCGCTCGACGATATCGAGGGCGTGGGGCCGGTGCGCCGGCGCGCGCTGCTGCGCCATTTCGGCAGCCTCAAGCGGATTCGCGAAGCGAGCCTCGAGGAGCTGTCGGCGGTGAAGGGGGTCAATCGCGACCTGGCCGCGGTGATCAGGCGTGAGCTGGACGCGATGGCGTCGATGCTGGATAGCGAAGAGACGGCGGTATCGCCGGCCGGAGAATAACCAGGTCGGTTTGCGTTGAAATGTGCCCTCACCCCGACCCTCTCCCGCGGTGATGCGAGAGAGGGAGAAGATTCGGGATTCCTCGCGGCGCTCGGAATGACAGAAGAAGGTTCTATGGTCATTTCGAGCGCAGCGAGAAATCTACGCGAAGCGATTTTATCCCTGTCTGCCAAGGGTTTCCACAGATAATCGCTCCGCGTAGATCCCTCGACTCCGCTCCGCTTCGCTCGGGATGACAGCCAAGAGCGCCCTGCTGGGTGAACAGTGCTTGCCGGAAGCGGATTTTTTCACCAACTCTCGGAAT
>JBEKLA010000182.1:0-8662 GCA_050010455.1 Binataceae bacterium (SeqCode)
TCGGTCGGCTGGTGCATAATGCTGGCCGATTTGGTGGTCGATCTCGCGCGCCGCGGTGCGCGAGTCCGGCAATTTGTCTGGGCCGCAACCGCCTCGGTTCTAGTGGTCTGTCTCATCGTTCTGATGAATTTGCAGAGCCTGTGGCACGATGAAGTCGCGCTGATCAGCGGCCGCCTGACGAGGTTTCCGGAATCGGCCTATTGTCACAAATCGCTCGCCAGAGCTCTGACAGAACGCGGCGATAAGGCGGGAGCGCAACGTGAACTCGAAGCGGCAGCCAAATTGCCCGCTGGAAGCTAGGCTCCCAGGAATGACCGACGATCGCCGCGTTCGAAGCCGTGTGATTTCAATCTACCTTGCGCTTTTCGCTCTGACCTTTACAGCGTTCCTATTATCGCCCGTCACCGACCTGCATGACAGTAGGTATTGCGTACTGCTAAGTGAGAGCATACTGACCCATCACAGCCTGAATCTGAGAAGGTACGTGATCGAGGGGCTCGACTTTAATGCTCTCCCGTCGGAGCCGGATCTCATTTATAACGGTCCGTTCTACCAGTTGATTAGAACCGACGACAAACTTCTTTACTATTATCCGCACGGCACATCGCTGCTGTCGTTGCCGCTGGTCGCGCTGCTGCGAGCGTCGGGGCAATCCGTCGTGAACGCCGCCGGAAACTACTACGCCGCACGCGAAGCTCAGGAACAGCATGCGATCGCGGCATTTCTGATGGCGTTGCTGGCATGCATCTTTATGCGCACGGCCAAAATTCTTTTGCCGGAAGGCTGGAGCGTGGCAGTGGCGCTGGGAGCCAGCTTCGGCACGCAAATCTGGAGCACGGCGTCGCGCCTGCTATGGTCGCATACCTGGGAGATAGTGCTACTTGGGTTGGTGATACCCGAGCTGCTCAGTGTCGAAGAAAAACGCCGCCGTCCGCGCGTGATATGGCTCGCGACGCTGCTTTCGTGGATGTTCTTTGTGCGTCCCACAGGAGCCGTCGCGGTGTTGGGAGTGAGTATATACATTTTCATATATCATCGACGCCACTGCTTGGCGTATGCGCTGACAGGGGCCGCGTGGTTCGCTGGATTTGCGGCGTATTCATGGTTTACTTTCGGACAGATAATACCTGGCTATTACCATAATCGATCTTTCCAGAGCCCCGCGCACTTCATGATAGCTCTTGCGGGAAACTTGGTGAGCCCATCGCGAGGGCTGCTGATTTTCGTGCCCGAGTTGCTATTCGTCGGATTCCTGGTCGTTCGGTACTGGAGAGAGATGCCGCATCGCAGGCTTGCGACGCTCGCGATCGCTTTAAGCTGCGTGCACATGTTCATCTTGTGCTGTGACGCGAAGTGGTGGGGCGGATGGTGCTACGGGCCGCGCCTTTCGACGGATTTGGTCCCATGGTTCGTGCTGCTGGCGATCTTGTCGCTGCGCGCATTTCATGACGACATCGTTCGTGCAAGGGTCGAGGAAGGTCGGGGCAAAGCGCTGCCCAGGCCGCGCGATAGGGTTCTAGTTGCCGTTGCTTGCCTGCTGCTCTTGATTGGAGTTGCGATCAACGCGCGCGGCGCAATCTCGTGGGAAACGGCGCAGTGGAACGTAAGTCCCAATATCGAACTCCATCCCGAGCGGCTGTGGGATTGGCGAGCACCGCAGTTTCTTGCCGGGCTCGATGTTCGATAAGTGAGCGTTTTGCGCAAGGACTTCGCGGCATGCCCCCTGCGGCCGTGGGCCGAGTTTCAACGTATGTTGGCAGCCAGGCAGGATGCGGTTGCGCGCTGCGTCTTGCCGCCCCGCTCCGGACAAGCGGCGCCCCACAGGCGTTGCTACCCATCTCCGCACCACAATTGCCGCAGAGAGGCCGCAAATCAACCACCGCGTGCGCTTCAGGATGCGGCCGGCACAATGCTGGTTTGCCTTGGGGAGGTGCGGTGTGTAAGTGTTGCGTCCGCTAACTTCCTTCGGTTGCTGGGTCGTGAGTTAGAGGTTGCATAGGCCGGGATTCGCGTGACGTCGCCGCGTGGAAGTGTATGACGCTGGGTGCGTGAGGTGTGGATACAGAGCCCGAGTCAATACGTGGTGAGCAACTCCCCCCGCCGGCGCGACCGAGTGTCGGGCGAGGCCAGTTGATGGTTGGCGGCGTGATGCTGGTCACGCTGCTTGCCTATCTTAAATGCCTGACTAATCCGTTTACACTCGACGACCACCTATTCCTCCATAATAGCCTAATCGGCCAGTGGTCCTTCTTATGGAGGTCTCTGTCCAGGGACGCGCTCTGGTTTCTTGACCCGGCTAGCGGACCGTTTAGCCCGTACTACCGGCCGTTCCTGTTGATCGTGTTGGGCCTGGAGCATCATCTCTTTGCGGACAATCCCGCCGGATACCACGCGACGCCGTTGATGATGCATCTGCTAGTGGTCTGGCTGGTGTACAAGGTGGCAACGCATTTGACCGGTGACGAATACGCCGCTTTATTGGCGGCGCTGCTATTCGGGCTGACCCCGGTTCACGCCGAGGCGGTCCTTTCGATCGCGGCCACTAACTATCCACTTTGCTCGGCGTTTCAGTTGGCGGCCCTCTACGTGATCATGCGGCGAGCACAAGCCAAGCACGGCGTCGGTCCGTTTTCGCTCGTATTGTATGTGGGGGCGCTGCTCTGTCACGAGAGCGCCGTGATTTTTCCGGTCCTGGTGGCGCTATACGTCCTGCTGCTTGAGCCGATCAACGGTGTCCGTCCTGACAGCTCGGTCCGCGCGCGTGCGCGCATGCAACTTAGGAGCGCTGTCATCCGTATTAAGCCGTTGGTGATCGCGACTGCGCTCTACATAGCGTTTCGCGTTTTCGTGCTGCACCTGGCGATGGCAACTCCGAATCCCAGCGCTGTTCAGGTAAGCAATGCAATGGTTGTGCTGACTCTGCCGCTGGTTGTGGTCACTTACGTTGTGCTGATGGTGCTGCCGTGGATGGCCGGTGATTCGGAGCGCGTGGCCTTTGTCAGGAGCGCGACTTCCCCGGGGTTCTATCTCGCGGTCACTGCGCTAATGGCGCTGGCCGCATACGTCTATGTTTCCCTGAGAAACCATCCGCGACGGCGCTTATATTTGTTTTGCGTGCTTTGGACAGGCCTCGGGATTGCGCCGATGCTGAACTTGCGCGGGCTTTGGCCGCAAGGCGAGATCGCCAATCGTTATTTCTATTTTCCTTCTGTTGGCTGGTGCGTGATGTTAGCGGACTGGGCCGTCGACCTGGCGCGCGGCGATGCTCGAATCTGCCAACTTGTCTGGATCGGGACGGCCTCGGTTTTGGCGGTTTGTCTTATCGTGCTTATGACCCTGCTGAATTTGTGGCATGACGAGGTTGCGCTGATCAGCGGCCGGCTCAAGAGGTTTCCGGAATCGGCCTATTGCCACAATGCGCTGGCCAGGGCTCTGATGGAGCGAGGCGATATAGCGGGAGCGAAACGCGAAATCGAGGCGGCGTCTAGATTGCCCGGAGGAAGCTAGGTCGGCGAAAAGCCCTGCTGAACAGACCCCGCATAAGAGTTCGTCCGCTTGATTCCTAATCGAATCGGGCGAGTTCCACTGTTGTTAGGGATTAAATGGCGATCACGATTTGCGCTAACTGTGGCCATAAAGTCTCCACTCTAGCCGCAGCCTGTCCGGGATGCGGCGCGTCGCCTGCGGGTAAAGCAAGCTCAGGGATAACCAGCGAACTCGCAGCGTACCTCGTGCTGTTTTTTCTCGCCTTATGGGTATTTGCGGCATCGCCCGTGACCAAGCTCGCGGATAACAAGTACACCCTGCTGTTGAGTGAGAGCATACTGACGCGTCACACTCCAAATCTGAGGCACTATTCGATACCCTGGCTTAGGTTCGACGCGTTGCCGAAGGATTTCGACCCTCGCGAGAACATCCCATTATTTTACCAGCTAATCAGAAGCGACGACCAACTTCTTTACTACTATCCGCATGGCAGCGCTCTCCTGTCTATGCCTTTGGTCGCGGTCATGCGAGCTTTAGGAAGATCTGTGGTCTGGTCGGACGGAAGCTATGACGAGGACAGCGAAATGCAGGAGCAGCTTATACTTGCCGCGTTCCTGATGGCTGTGCTGGCCTGCGTGTTTCTTCGCATCGGCAGGATTCTGCTGCCGACGTGGTGGAGCCTGGCGATTGCGGCAGGGGCGAGCTTCGGCACCCAGATCTGGAGCACGGCGTCACGTGCGCTCTGGTCGCACACGTGGGAGATACTGCTTCTCGGGTTTGTGATTCTCGAGCTGCTCGGCGCTGAGGAGAAGCGCAGGCCTTTGCGCATGGTCTGGCTCGCTAGTCTGGTTTCATGGATGTTCTTCGTGCGTCCAACCGGCGCATGCGTCGTGTTGGGCGTGACTACATTTGTGTTTTTATATTATCGAGACCGCTGCCTTCCGTACGTAGTAACAGGGCTCGCATGGCTCGTGGGTTTCCTCGCCTATTCCTGGTTTACGTTCGGCCAGCCGCTGCCCGGATACTACCGTAATCGATCATTCCATGATTTCACGAATTTCCCCGTGGCTCTGGCGGCGAACTTGGTGAGTCCGTCGCGAGGGTTGTTCGTGTTTGCGCCCGAACTGTTGTTCGTGGCGTTTCTCGTCATTCGCTACTGGAGATACTTGCCCCGTCGGAGGCTCGCCGTACTCGCGATTGGTGTGAGCTGCCTGCATATGATTGTGCTGTGCGGTGACGCAAACTGGTGGGGCGGATGGTCGTATGGGCCGCGTTTGACGACCGACCTCATCCCGTGTCCTAGCAGTACTCTCGTCGAACGCGTTCCGGGGCGACATTTTTCTCGCCGGTAACACCACGGGAGATCAGGCCCCAGCGCGTCTGGCGCGCCACGCCGCGCTAGCGGCAATTGCTGGTGTGCTGCTAGCGATCGGTATCGCGATAAATGCCCGCGGGGCTCTCTCGTGGGAACCGGAGCGGTGGAACACTGCGCCTGATCTCGACCACAATCCTGAGCGCGTGTGGGACTGGCGGGAGCCGCAATTTCTGGCGGGACTTATTCCGCCGCGGCGGTAGAGCCGTCCATCTCGCGCTTGCCCTAGGCCCTGTGCCACTGTAAAAATTCGGCAAGGCGATTCATCTCGTGATCCTTATTCTCGATTTTGGCAGCCAGTACACGCAACTGATAGCCCGCCGTCTGCGTGAGGCGCGGGTCTATTGCGAAATCCATCCGTTTAACCTGCCAATCGAGAAGATTCGCGCACTCGAGCCGCGCGGGATGATTCTATCCGGCGGCCCCGCCAGCCTGTACGAGAGCGAAGCGCCGGATATCGACGACGCGGTGCTGAAGATCGGATGCCCGGTCCTCGGCATCTGCTACGGAATGTATGTTATCGCCCAGCACATGGGCGCGCGCAGCGCCGGTGCGCGCGAGCGCGAGTACGGCCCCGCAACGGTGACCGTCGACGAGCCGGGCGGCCTGTTCGAGGGGCTCGAGGGCAGCGCGCATCTGGTATGGATGAGCCACGGCGACCGGGTCGAGACGCTGCCCGCGTCGCTTACCGTTATCGCCCATAGCGCCAACGCGCCGTATGCCGCGTTCCGCGGGGGAGACGACGGCCGCTTCTACGGTATCCAGTTCCATCCCGAGGTAACCCACACTCCGTGCGGCGTGCAGGTGCTGCGCAATTTCGCCTACCGCATCTGCGGCGAGCGCGGCGATTGGAACATGGCCGATTTCGTGCGCACCAAGATCGCGGAAATCCGCGCGCGAGTGGGGCGCGACGATCGCGTGCTGATGGCGCTGTCGGGCGGCGTGGATTCGGCGGTTGCCGCGGCGCTTATCGCGCAGGCGATCGGCAAGCGGCTGAAATGCGTATTCGTCGACAACGCGCTGTTGCGGGCAGGCGAGCGGACTCGGGTCGAAGACGTGTTCGCGCGCCGGCATGGAATCGACTTGGCGGCGGTCGATGCGTCCGCGCTGTTTCTGGAGCGGCTGAGCGGCGTGCTCGATCCCGAGCGCAAGCGGCGGATTATCGGCCACGCTTTTATCGAGGTCTTCGAACGCGAGGCGCATGCCCTTGGTGGCGCGCGCTTTCTCGGACAGGGCACGCTCTATCCCGACGTTATCGAGTCGGTATCCTTCAAGGGGCCGTCGGCGACCATCAAGAGTCATCACAATGTCGGCGGATTGCCCGAGCAGATGCGTCTGGAGCTGCTCGAGCCGTTGCGCGAGTTATTCAAGGACGAGGTGCGCGAGGTCGGCCGCGAGCTTGGCCTGCCCGCGGAGATTGTCGATCGCGAGCCGTTTCCTGGCCCGGGTCTGGCGGTGCGGATCGTCGGGGAGGTCACGCGTGAAAGGCTGGAACTGTTGCGCAAGGCGGATCAGATCGTAGTGGAAGAGATTCACAACAGTGGAGCATCGCGGCGGCTGTGGCAGGCGTTCGCGGTGCTGCTGCCGCTCAAGACCGTGGGCGTGATGGGCGACGGCCGCAGCTATGAGAGCGCGATCGCGATTCGCGCGGTCGAGTCGTTCGACGGCATGACCGCCGATTGGGCGCGGCTCGATCCGGAACTGCTGGCTGCCATCTCCTCGCGTATCACCAACGAAGTCAAAGGCGTCAACCGCGTGGTCTATGATGTGACCTCGAAGCCGCCTGCCACCATCGAGTGGGAGTAGCGGTATGATCATTCGCAGCCGCTACGCGCCAAGCCCGACCGGATCGCTCCATATCGGCAACGTCCGCTCGGGGCTGTTTGCCTATCTCTACGCGCGCCACCATCACGGCACCTTTATCCTGCGCGTCGACGATACCGATCAGGAGCGCTCGACCAAGGAATCGCTGGAGGAAATCCTCGCGAGCTTGGAGTGGCTGGGCCTGGAGTGGGACGAAGGACCGCCCGATCCGAACTATTTCCAGTCCAATCGCTTCGATCGCTATCGCGAGAGCGCGCTCAAGCTGTTGCGCGAGGGCAACGCCTATCCATGCTACTGCACCGCCGAAGAACTCGAGGCCAAGCGCAAACAAGCCGAGCGTGAGAAACGCAAGCCCGGTTACGACGGCACCTGCCGCGATAAGCCTTACGCCCCCGATCTGCAGCTTCCCGACCGGCGGGCGGGACGCAATTACACTATCCGCTTTCGCTCGCCCCATGAGGGAGAAACGGTAGTGGAAGACCTCGTCAAAGGGCGCGCGGTGTTCCTCAATAGCGAGCTCGACGATCTGGTTATCGTGCGCTCGGACGGCGTACCGACCTACAATTTCGCGACCGTGATCGACGACGCCGAGTATGCAATCACTCACGTCGTGCGCGGCGACGACCATCTGCCGAACACGCCGCGTCAGATGCAAATCTTCCGCGCGCTTGGGCTGACGCCGCCCGCCTACGCGCATCTGCCGATGGTGATGGGCACCGACGGCAAGCCGCTCTCGAAGCGCCACGGCGTCACGTCGGTTTTCGCCTATCGCGACGCGGGCTATTTTCCGGAAACGCTGGTGAACTATCTGGCGCGCCTGGGATGGTCGCACGGCGATCAGGAGATTTTCTCCAAGCAGGAGCTGATCGAGAAGTTCGATTTCTCCGGCTGTGGCAAGTCCCCGGGAATCTTCAACGCCGAGAAGATGCTGTGGCTGAATTTCCATTACCTGAAAGAGCGCACGCCGGCGCAGCTCGCGCGCGAGGTCAGGCCGTTTATCGAGAAGCGCGGGTACACGATTCCTGGAGATCAGGCCTGGCTGGAGAAGATGGTCGCGACGCTGCGCGAACGGGCGAAGACGCTGGTCGAGTTGGTCGACTTCGCCCACTTCTATCTGAGCGACGATATTCAAATCGATCCCAAGGCTGCAATAAAGTTTCTCAAACCTGAGATCGCCGAGCCCCTCAAAATGCTGTCGGGCGAGCTGGAAGCGCTCGGCGACGGCTTCGGCGACGCTCCGATTCAAGCCACATTCGAGAGCGTGTTGACGCGTTGCAATATGAAGCTGGGCCAGCTCGCGCAGCCGGTGCGAGTAGCACTTACCGGCGGCACGGTTAGCCCGGGAATCTATGAGGTGATAGCGGTGCTGGGTCGAGACCGCACGGTAAGCCGGCTTACTAAAGCATTAGCTGCCATCGCAGACCCGTCGCGCTGAGCAGGGAATCGCCGCCCCCTGCTGACACTTTTTTTGCTGCTCCACCTAAGCCGGTGAAGCGGCCGGGGGCCGGGGATATGACAGTGGATTGATTCAGCCTGCGCTTGTGGTCAATCGAGGCGAGTGGGAGCCTCGATGTTGCAAAGGTGCCATTTTCGATCTAGGGGGGGAATTCCGGAGATTGTCTCGAAGCTGTCTCAGGCGAGCTATTCAAATCCGCCGCCGGAATAAGTGTTTCGATTTGAAACATGGGAGTCTGGCATCGGTTATGCTTTATCTTCACTGAATCGCTGCGCTCTCGAGGCGAGCGACGGGGAGTTTCATCAATTAGTTTGGCAAGAAAAGACGTGAAGATCTTACCTTCATTTTTCACGGGCTCGGGGGGCAAGTCCGCGATGGCTCCTGGCATGACGTTCGTTTCTGGCGATCCCGACCGCGCCGAAGCGGTGCTTCAGGTTCGCCGTGGAATCGCCACTCTGTTTGCGCTGCAGATCGTGTATGTGGTGGCCGACGCAGGCACTCGCTCCGGCCACACGACCGAGCTG
>JBEKLA010000183.1:0-8536 GCA_050010455.1 Binataceae bacterium (SeqCode)
GATATATTCGCATTCGGCTCCGCCCGGCAGGATCGCGGTCTTGCCTTCGAGCGTCGCGATTTCCCATTCGCCTTTCTTCAGATAGAAACCACCTTTCGCCTCTTGTCCACCTTTATATTTCAACATTGTCCTGTACCTCGTTTTTAATTTCTTATCGTCAAGACAACAATAAGACGCGCACGCGGTTAATGAAATTGGGAGAGTGACCGAAACGCTCGGGAAAGGGTGCGGAGCCGACAGGGAAAAACTCCCTAGACGACCGGTAAATCCACCCGAGCGATGCCGAAAAAGCCTTTATTTTACTGAGCTAATGGGGCTTCGGCTGTCTCACGCAAGTTTAAGACGACAAGACCCGAAATCACGGCTGCCGCGGCTAAATAGACAGGCGGCGCCATCTCGTTATGGGTGAGCGCGATGAGGTATGTCGCGACTATCGGCGTCGTTCCACCGAATAACGTCATACACAGGTTGAAGGCCATCGCGACGCCGGTGGCGCGCACCGCCGCCGGAAAAGCTTCGGCCGCAGCGGCGGGCGCCGCGCCCTCATATAGGCCGATGATCGTCGCCATGGCCATCTCGCCCGCGAGGATGGAGCCGAAGCCCGGATGATTGAGAAGCCGGAATAACGGCCACGCGAAGGCCGCCGCCGCGATCGCCGCGGTCAGCAGTACCGGCTTGCGGCCCACGCGATCGGAGAGCATTCCGCCGACCGGGATCACTATGAGTACGAAAGCCATACACAATGTATTGATTGCCAGCGCCTCGTGCTCGGGGATGCGCACGACGCTCGAGAGATAGGTGCTGAGGTAGATGAACGTCATGTAGAAGCCTACGCCCTCGAGCAGCTCGAAGCCGAAGACCCGGACCACCGAACGCCATTGCATCGCCAGCAGATTCGCCAACGTGAAGGCTGAATGATACGCCGTTGCCGGCATGTGGCGCAGTTCGCGGCGGATCATGATGCCGAAAAACGCGGGCCCGATTCCGCAAATGAACGGGATTCGCCATCCCCACGCCATGACCTGTTCGCTCGGCATCAGATAGGTGAGAAGCGCAGCGGTCGCTGAACCGATCATCCCGCCCGCGATGCTGCCGAACAGGCCAAGCGAGCCCATCAGGCCTCGCCGCCCGTGGCTGGAGCGTTCGACCAGGAAGACAATCGAGGTGGTGTATTCGCCTCCCGCGGAAAGGCCCTGAATCAATCGCAGGACGATCAACAGAATCGACGCCGCAATGCCAATCGCGTGATAGTCGGGCATCAGGCCGGTGGCGCACGTGGGAACCGCCATCGTCAGGATCGAAAGCGTCAGCGCGCGTTCACGGCTATAGCGATCACCGATATAGCCGAACACCAGCGCACCCAGTGGGCGGGCGATGAAACCCGCGCTGAAGACGCCAAAAGCCGCGAGCAGAGAGGTGGTTGGGTTTTTCGAAGGAAAAAAGTGGCGACCGATCGCCGGCGCAAAGTAACCGTAGATCGAAAAGTCGTACCACTCGAGGACGTTGCCGACCAGGCCGGCTATCACCAGCCTGCGCCGCGAGACGTCGATCGAGCCTGCTTGCGAAGCGGCCGGCGTTTCGTGGGCTGGCTGTGGAGAGGTGATTTGCAATCAGGCCGCGATTGTCGAGGCTGCGGACTTCAGGCGAGTTTGCCCATCACCTCGTGAACATAGCACCAGTCCCACGAGTCGCCCGGCATCACCGAGCGCATCACCGGATGCTTGGTCTCGTGGAAATGACGCGTGGCATGCTTTCCCGGCGACGAGTCACAGCATCCGACGTGAGCGCAGCTCCGGCATTCGCGCAGCGCCACCCACTTCGTTCCCTCTTTGAGGCATTCTTCACAAGCGTCCGGTGTGCGTGGCGGCGGGAAATCCTTATTGGTCAGGCCGCTCAGATGATCACAGACAGCTCCCATGGAAGGTTCCTCCATAAGCGCGCGCCGCACTGGTTCGCGAGATCCCGGGTCGTGTCAGTTCGAACGCGCGATGGTTTCAGTTTCCGTCGATTCGCGTCGCGAGATACAGGACGCAGAAGTACCTCGATTCGTCCATCCACACTTGCTCGACGGCGAAACCGGACGCCGCGGCAAGCGCCGTCAAGTCAGCAACGCTGTACTTGTACGAGTACTCAGTACATATCGGCTCGCCTTCGGCCAGGAAGATTTCACGATCTCCGACGCGGACGCGCTGATCGAGGCGGCTTACCAGGTACATCTCGATGCGTCCTTCGCGCGGGTTGTAGAGCGCATGATGCCAGAAGCGTTCGACGCGAAAATCAGCGCCGAGCTCGCGGTTTATCCGAACCAAAAGGTTGAGATTGAAGGCGGCGGTAACGCCTTCCCAATCGTTGTAGGCGGCATGCAGCATCCGCGGATCTTTCTTCAAATCGGCGCCGAGCAGCATCCCGCCGTTGGGAGCACACAGCCGCGCCATCCGAGTGAGCAACTGACGGGCGTGCTCCGGAGAGAAATTGCCGATCGTGGAACCGGGAAAATAGACCATCCGCCTGCGAGCTGGACGGCTGACCGCCGGAATTTCGAAGGGCAGGGTGAAGTCGGCGCACAGCGGGCGCACCTCGATGGTTGGGTAATCGCTAATCAACGCGCGAGCGGACGCCAAAAGCTGTTCGCGAGAGATATCCACGGGAACATATGCGACGGGCGCGACGAGACGGTCGAGCAGGGCGCGCGTCTTGACGCCGCTGCCGCTGCCGAGTTCCACGAGTAGGCAATCGGGACCCATCCGCGCGGCCATTTCGCGGCTGTCGCGCTTCAGGATCGCCAGTTCGGCGCGGGTCGGATAGTACTCAGGCAGCGCGCAGATACGCTCGAACAGCCGCGAGCCCGTTTCGTCGTAAAAGTATTTGCAGGGTAATTCCTTGTGATGCGCGGACAGGCCGTGCAGAACGTCGGTAAGAAAGCCGTCCGTCACCGGCGCGAGAGCCTGCGAGTCCTGTGCGCAGCCGTTGCCGATCATGCGAGGTCACGCGCGAGGCGGATGCCGCTGAATTGCCAGCGCGCATCGGGGTGGAAGAAATTGCGATAGGTGCGGCGCGCATGGGTCTGCGGCGTCGCGCAGGATGCGCCGCGAAGCACGATCTGATTGCACATGAACTTGCCGTTGTACTCGCCCAGAGCTCCGGCAGCGGGCTGATATCCCGGATAGCCGACGTAGGGGCTCGCCGTCCATTGCCACACGTCGCCAAACATCTGGTGAAGCGGACCTTCGTCTCCAGGCGCGACAGAGGGGGCCGGATGGAAGTTGCCATCCTCAAGGAAGTGCCCGGCGATCGGCAAGCCGGCCGCCGCGATTTCCCACTCGGCTTCGGTCGGCAGTCTGGCGCCGGCCCATCGCGCGAACGCGTCGGATTCGTAAAAGCTGACGTGGCAAACCGGCTCATGAGGTTCGAGCGTTCGAAGTCCGGACAGGGTGAAGATCAACCAGTTTCGATCTTGTCGCCGCCAGTAAAGTGGTGCCGTCCAGTCCATCGCCTGCCGCGCCCCCCATCCGTCGGATAGCCACAGTTCCGGCCGCTGGTAGCCGCCGTCGTCGATGAAGTTCTGATAATCTGCATTGGTCACCAGTCGCGTGGCCAAGCGAAAGCCACCCAGGAACGCGCGATGGCGCGGAAACTCGTTGTCGAATCCAAAACCGTTGCCGTCGTGCCCGATCAAGGCGAAGCCTTCCGGATACGAGCGCCAATCCGAGTTGGGCGTGACGCCTTTGGTAGTCGGCGTGTCCCGATAAATCGGATCGAGCGGATTAGCAGCTAGGGCGTGCTTGAGGTCCGTCACGATCAATTCCTGATGCTGCTGCTCGTGTTGCAGTCCGAGGACCAAATCCGGCGCCGCCGCGGCCAAAGCAATCGGAGCGGCCACCGCGACAAAATCGGCCATGTTCGCGTCCACATAAGCACGGTAGCGATAGATCTCTTCTACGGTGGGCCGCGACAGCAGGCCGCGCTCCGGCCGCGACCATCGGGGGCCGACCGCTTCGTAGTAAGAGTTAAACAGATAGCTGAACTGTGGATGGAACGGCTGGTAGTCTGCAAGGCGCCGCGTCAGGATGAAGGTCTCAAAGAACCAACTCGTGTGAGCCAGGTGCCACTTGACCGGGCTGGCGTCCGGCATCGACTGGATTACGTAGTCTTCGATCGCGAGCGGTTCGCAAAGCACCTCGGTTGCGCGCCGCACCATCGAGAAACGCGTAAGCAAGATATTCGCGTCCGGCGCCGCAGGAGGAACCTGCACGCGGAGAGCTTGAGTTGCTATCACATGATAATCGTTACATGCTCGGACGGAATTTGCACTTATTTAGATAGCCGTGGCGAGCGGGAACGAAGGGCTGCCGCGTCAGCCGCGCACGTTGCGGCGGGCGAAGCGGCGACCGCGACGCCGGGGCTGCGGTTTGCGCTTCTGGGCGAGCTCGATCAGCGATTGCTGGCAAGAATCCTGCGCAGTGCTGCGAACATACGTCCCGTCAGGCATCATCTGCCACTGGCAGCGATTCGGCCTTAGCTGGGTATCGAGCAGCGTGCGCAATTCCTTACGCAGTTGCGGGTCCTCGACCGGCACCACCACTTCGACTCGGCTTTCCAGGTTGCGGGTCATGCAGTCGGCCGAGCCAATCAGATATTCCTCGGCGCCGCCGTTGCGGAAATAGTAGATACGTCCATGTTCGAGGAAGCGGCCGACGATGCTCACGACGCGGACGCTCTCCGAAAGTCCCGGCAATCCCGGGCGCAGCCGGCAAGTATCGCGCACGATAAGGTCGATTTTGACGCCGGCTCGCGCGGCGCGGTAAAGGGCGCGGGTGATATCGGCGTCCTCGAGCCCATTCATCTTGAACTGAATGAGCCCGGCATATGACCGGTCGCGCGATTGCAGCGCGATCTCGCGTTCGATCCGCTCGAGCAGGGCCTTCTTCAGGATCGAAGGCGCCAACAGGATCTTCCTGTAACGACGACTGGCCCGATAGCCCGTGGTCAGATAATTGAACAGCTCGGTCAGATCGCTTCCGATCACGTCGTCGCAGGTGAGCAGGCCAAAATCAGCATAAATCCGCGCGGTGCCGGGATGGTAATTGCCGGTACCGATATGCGCATAGCGGCGCAGTCCGTTGTAGTCCTGGCGCACCACCAGAATCACCTTGCAGTGCGTTTTCAGTCCCACGACGCCGTAGGTCACGTGGATTCCGAACTCTTCGAGCTTGCTGGCGAAGCGGATGTTGGCTTCCTCGTCGAACCGGGCCTTGAGCTCGACCACGACGGCCACTTCCTTGCCGTTGCGTGCGGCGTCGCACAGATAGCCGATTATCTCCGCGTCGGCTGACGTGCGATAAACGGTCATCTTGATCGCGCGCACCTTCGGGTCGCTGCTCGCCTCGCGCAGGAAACGCTCGACCGACGTCGAGAACGATTCGTAAGGATGGAGCAGCAGCAGCGAGCCAGCGTCGCGAATCACGTGGAAGATGTTGCGTCCCTTCTGGAGGCGCGGATGGTCGACCGGATGATGCGGCGTGTCGTGGAGGGCCGGGATATCAAGATTCGCCAACTCCATCAGGTCGCGCATCCCCAGCATCCCGTCGACCTCGAACACGTCGGTGCGCTCGTCGAGTCCAAGTTCCGCCCCGAGCATCCCGCGCCGCGTGGGGTCCATTCCTCTAATCGTTACCAGCCGCACGATCGGCGCCAGGCGCCGGTCGCGAAGCTCGGTTTCGATAAGCGCCAACAGGTCGTCCGCCTCTTCCTCGTCGCGCTCGGTGTTGGCGTTGCGCGTCACGCGGAAAAGCTCGCACGCCGCGATATCGATTCCGGGAAAGAGCAGGTCGAGATTGTTGGCCATCACCTCTTCGAGCAGGACGAAGCGGTTGGCCTGGCCGACGCGCAAGAAACGTGGAATCCTGCCGCCGACCGGAACCTTGACTCGCGACAGGGGCCCCTCCGCGTCGGCAACGTTGCGCACCGTGACCAGCAGGTTGAGCGACAGGTTCGAGACGAAGGGGAAGGGATGGGCGGGATCGATCGCGAGCGGCGTCACCAGGGGAAAAATATTGGCGAAGTAGTACTCGCGTAATGCCGCGTGCTCTTGCGCGTTCAGATCGCGGTAGGAGGCCACGTCGACGCCGGCGGCGCGCAACAGCTCGATCAGCTTCGTCAGGATTTCGCGCTGCCGTTGTTCCTGGGCGCGGATCTCCTCGGCGCATTGTTCGAGCTGCGTTTGCGGGGTGCGGCCGTCAACCGTGAGTTGCTGCACGCCGGCAGCGGCCTGTTGCTTGAGGCCGCCGATTCGCTTCATGAAGAATTCGTCGAGATTGGACGAGGTGATCGCGAGAAATTTGAGCCGTTCGAGCAGCGGATTGCGTTCGTCCTCCGCCTCCGCGAGCACGCGGCGGTTGAAACTGAGCCAGGTCAGCTCGCGATTGAGGTAAAGGTCAGGCGACGAGAGCGACGGTTCTTCCCGAGAGGTCGCGGCACCGGTAAGCAGATGCCGCACATTGGCCGGCGAGCCGGTATCGGGAGCCATCACCGCGCTGCCGGTGGCGCCAGCTTTGCTGCCGCCCGGCGGATCAGAGAATTCGCTTGCGGCCGGGGCGTCCATCGTAGCCTCATCCGTCGCGGCCCGGCCTTGAACGTCGTTACTCCCCATAGAATAAGCCCAAGATTACACGATTACAGGCGGAATGTGCACGAGTATCGCCACCTGCGCTTGCCATTCCGAAGGACATCCGGAAAAGCAGGGATTTTTGATCTGGCACGGTTTAAGCGCATAATCAGGTATTACCCTACATCAGGAGGTAATCGCCATGAAGCGATTTGCATTCACGGTCGCGGTGATTGTGTTCTCGAGCGCGTTGGTATTGTACGCCTCGGCGCAGGAGAACGGTGAAAGAGCCCGGGAGGTGAAGAACGGAAACACCACGATAGTGTTCGAGCCCGCCAACGGACAGGACCTTAACCTGGACGAACTCCGGGCGTTTAGCCAGATTGCCAACGACGATCCCGGGATGGCCAAGGCGCTGGCGAAGAACCCGAAGCTAATCGATAGCGAGTCGTTCGTCAGCAAGCATCCGGGACTTCAACCGTTCCTGTCGCGGTATCCGCGCGCCAAGGAAGACTTCCTCGCCGACCCGGGTAATTTCGTGGTGCCGGTTGCCGGCTCAAAATGGTCGAAAGCTGCCAAGGGCGCAACGACCCGCCATGAGATGCGATGAGATGTAGCTTCGCGCTGATGCTGTTTGTCGCCGCGACCGGCGTGTTCGGATGCGCCGTCGAGCAACCGGCCGCGACGCCTGCGATCGTGCAGACGCCAGCGCGGCCGTTGCCATTCAAAGGACGCCTCGTGGACGGCGACCCCGACGAGCTTCCGCCTTCGGTCGCGGCGTCGCTGTCGCCCACGTCCGCCGTGACGTTTTCCTATCGCGAGGAGTTGACGCACGACGAGTACCACATCCCGCTGATAGTGTCGGCGATCGATCCGGTCACGTACTTCGGCGCACCGCTGGGCGATTACGGCGTGACCGCGTTCGCGACCCTGACGATCATGGACGGCCAGAAGGTGTTGGGCGATTACACCGCCAAGGCGCACGTCTCGAAGTCATACAACCTCTACTCGGAACCGACTCACGCGGAACTGGAGCGCGCCGCGCGCGCCGCGGTGCGGGAGAAGATCGACCAGAAAATTTCCCACGACGCCGATCGTTTGTCCGAGGGCGTCGCCGCAGCCGCAAAACCTGCAACCGTTTCGGCCGGCCAATGAAACGCCGCCTCGCGTCAACGCGGATTTTCCTCGTATCGATTCTCGTTGCCGGATGTGCCGTGCAGGGGCGTCCGTTCGAAAAGGTCTCGGCGCCACCTGACGACGCGATAATTTACGTCTACCGGCCTTACCACTACGGATCGTCGCTGCTTCGTCCGTCGGTGACTTGCGGCGACGACACGGCGAGAATCGGTCCGGGCGGATATCATGCCTTCGTCGTTCCTGCGGGCACAGTGGTCTGCAGTGTGCAGACCGAGACTACAGACCAGGTGGAAATTCACGGGCAGCCGCGCGTCTATTACGTCAGGGAAGAGTTCGGATGGGGTGCTCTAACCGGCCATCCGCATCTTAACCCCATCGACACCGATCAGGCGCAGTCAGAAATCCAGAGCTGCTGCGTACTCGAGCCCCAGTAACGACCCGCAGCGACGTGGTCGCTGCGCCATCGCGGCGGTCACTTCGCACTCGGCCGAAGTTGGCGCCAAAGGTCGCACCTGCGGGCTTCGATTAGTGATCGAAATGCGCTAAAGTGTCCGTTCGAACCAAAAAGACGCTTGTTGTGCTCGAAAAATCCTTCGCGCCAGTTTAGGGTAAGTTGGCTATGAAATCCCGCTTTGTTGGCTTGCTGATACCGGCGATCGGCTGTCTGGTTCTGCAATTCGCGCTGTTAGGCGCTACGCATGCTGCGACGGCATCGGTGCCGATCCAGCACGTGATTTTCATCATCAAGGAGAACCGGGCGTTCGATAATTATTTTGGCACTTTTCCGGGAGCCAA
>JBEKLA010000184.1:0-8532 GCA_050010455.1 Binataceae bacterium (SeqCode)
ATCGATGCCCCACGCACCCACGGTTCGTGTTCTCACAGTGGTCAGATCCTACGCCCCTCAGCGTGTAGTTCACAAAACCAGCCGCCATCGCGACCAAATGGACCCAGAGCCGGCGCGCGCCGACTGAAAATGTCAAAAATCGAGTCTTTTCAGGCTGGTCGGAGTTTTGGGGCACTGGCGAAATGATGTGACCAATATTTTGACCATACGGCATCCGTTCTATACGCGGCTGAATGCACTGCTGGACGCCGCGGACTTCGATCGGTTCGTCGAACCAAGCGTAGGTCTTCAGCAATTCGGCGTTTTTGATAGGCGCAGCGATGATTCATCGCGCGAGCTGCTTGCTTCGGGATAGCTCCAGGGCCAGTTGTCTCACCACGGGGATCGTCTCGCCTTTGTCGTCCAATGCAAAAACTAGCAGCGAGCGTCCGGTGACCTCATATTTATCACCTGTCCTGAAGAGCGACAGTTCATCGCGTTCTGGATCATTAGTATCTATGAAACACCGCCAGCGGCTACCACCCGGAACCTCCGGGATTCTGAACTTTACAGCCTCGTGATACGCGTTCATGACGAGAAGCAGCGTCGGATCCGATGCGACTCGTTTAATACCGGTGCTCGGGGCGCGGCCGTCCAGGAGCATGCCAAAGCATCGCATGTTCCCATCGCCCCAGTCATCTTGCTGCATTTCGACTCCGGAAGCGTTGATCCAGGTTATCTCCTTGACCTGCAATGCTTCATTCAATTCGGATTTGAGAAACCGCCCGCGCTGGAGAATGGGGAATGTGCTTTTCAGTTTTGTCAAGGTTCTAACAAAATTCGTCAGCGCTTGACCTTTGTCGTCGATCTTCTCCCAATTGAGCCAGCTGATCTCGTTATCCTGGCAATAGGCATTATTGTTACCGTGCTGAGTCCGTCCAAACTCGTCGCCGGCCATGAGCATCGGTGTTCCCTGAGCAAGAAAAAGCGTGGCGAGCATATTACGTTTTTGCCGCTCACGAAGCTGAATAATCGCGAGGTCGTCCGTCGGACCTTCGGCGCCGCAATTCCATGAGCGAGAATCTGAGGTGCCGTCTTGATTAAACTCCCCATTCGCTTCGTTGTGCTTTTCGTTGTACGAAACCAGGTCGTTTAAGGTAAAGCCATCGTGCGCAGTAATGAAATTAACGCTTGCCCAAGGCTTCCGTCCCCTATGATCGAAAGAATCACCGGAAGCTGCAAGCCGAGTTGCGAGTTCGGGCACCTTTCCTTCGTCCCCTTTCCAGTAGCTTCTCGCCACATCGCGAAACCGATCGTTCCATTCCGCCCACCCTGGTGGAAAGCGCCCTACCTGATATCCGCCGGGCCCGATATCCCAGGGCTCAGCAATTAACTTCGTCATTGAAAGCACGGGGTCCTGCCGGCAACTTTTCAAAAATCCTCCGCCTTCATCAAAGCCCCAGGGCTCCCGAGCCAAAATAGTAGCTAGGTCAAACCGGAACCCGTCCACGTGCATTTCCAAGGCCCAGTACCTAAGGCTATCTGTGACCATCTGCAATACACGCGGATGGCTAAGATTCACCGTGTTACCGGTCCCGGTATCATTGATGTAGAAACGGTGGTTATCGGGTGTAAGACGGTAGTATGAGGCGTTATCGATTCCCCTGAACGAAAGCGTTGGACCGCGTTCATTACCTTCTGCAGTATGGTTATAAACGACGTCCAAAATAACTTCCAATCCGGCATCATGCATATGGGCAATCATTTGCTTAAACTCGGCGATTGTACCGATCGAGAAATACCGAGGATCGGCCGCAAAGAATCCAATCGTGTTGTAGCCCCAGTAATTCGTCAAGCCCTTCTCGATCAGATGACTATCGTTGACAAATGCATGAATCGGCAATAGTTCGATCGAGGTAACCCCTAAGTTCCTGATATAATCGACGACTTTTTGGCTCGCGAGTCCGGCAAACGTGCCGCGATGCTCCTGCGGAACCTCGGGATGAAGCTTGGTAAAGCCTTTGACGTGCATTTCATAAAAGATTGTCCGATCCCAAGGAATTCGCGGTGCGCGATCGCGAGACCAGGTGAATGCCGGGTCGATTACACGACACTTTGGTACGAATCGACTGCTGTCTCGTTCATCAAACGATAGATCTTCGTTTTCTGCACCGATCCTGTAACCGAATATCTCGTGAGCCCATTCCAGTCGACCTATATGGGCCTTGGCATATGGATCCAAGAGCAACTTATTTGGGTTGAAACGATGCCCATTTTCGGGCTCGTAGGGCCCGTGGACCCGGTAGCCATAGATTGTTCCAGGCCGCGCGTCGGGCAGGTATCCGTGCCAGATCTCGTCCGTATATTCGGGAAGCTCTATGCGCTCTAACTCTCGTTCGCCGCTCGCATCGAATAGACACAGTTCGACTTTGGTCGCATTTGCAGAGAAGACTGCGAAGTTCACGCCGATCCCGTCCCAGGTGGCGCCAAGGGGTGTCGGAAGGCCTTCGGAGATGCGAGAAACGGATGAAGCAGAAGACATAAGGTTGACCTCACAGGCGTTCGATGATCGAGCGGTTACAGCGATTCACGTCGAGGTGGCCTTGGGTTTAGTGAATATCCATCATCGTCAAATTTACCAACTTATCTGCTTCTGCGGAGAATCGAAAAACCGCGCATACGGGCTATGCCTCCTGAAAACAGGGTGGCGCGCGCAAAGTCTCGCACTTAGCGCGGGTTGACTACTACTACCGGCAGCTCGGCGTCAACCAACTCGCCCACCAGCGCCGTTTCGCATCCACCCGAAGCCTCCAGCACGATAAGCTCCGGGCTTAGCGCTACCCGCTGGCGGATGAGGCACGTAGACCTGGCGCTCGACTGGGCGACGCAGAAGCGCGCGGCCGGTATCGAATAGATCGCCTTCGCTCGAAGGGCTGTCACGTTGGCGACGCGCGGCTGATATGGCGCTCACTCCGTTCGATTCTGTCCGAGGTAGAGCGCCGCGGTGAAGGGGACCAGAGTGATCGCCGCGTGAGAGGAATCAAGCGCCGACGGCGGAGCCGCCGTGGTCGGCGCTCCGCCGAAGCGTTGCTCGCCGGTGAAAAGTCCCAGCCTCGAATCCACGGCTGCACGCGGCACGCGCAAGTCTCGCGCTTGGTCGCTCAGATTGCAGAATAGGAACGCGCCAGAACCCGAAGGGTCAGCGCGTTTGATCATTATCCATCGCTCGGCTTCGCTGAATTCAACCCTGGTCAAATCCTTGCAGCAGTTCGATAAGCAGCGATTATCGGTTCGCAACTTTATGAGAGCGCGATAGAATGCAAGCAGCTCGCGATGCGGCGAGCGTGCGATTTCGTCCCAATCCAGGCGCGAATGATTGAACGTATCGGGCGCCTGCGGATCGGCGAAAGGGCGATCCTGGAAGAAAGGCTCGTATTCGCGCTTGCGGCCTTCGGATACCGCGCGAGCCAGCTCCGGATCGGTGAAGCTGGTGAAATAGTCGAAGGGCGACGACGCCGCAAACTCCTCGCCCATGAATAACAGAGGTAAATTCGGCGCGCACATCAGAATTACTGCGGCGAGTTTCTGCTGCTCTAACGTAACCAGACTGGAAAGTCTCGTTCCCGCGGCCGCGTTAGCGATCTGGTCGTGGTTCTGATTGAAAATGACGAACTGCCAACCAGGATTGTGCGCGGAAGAAACGCCGTGGCGTCGACGGCGATAGACCGAACGACGCCCGTCATAGACGAAGCCCTCCGCCAGCGCTTTGCGCAGATATTCCATACGGCCGAAATCAGCGAAGTAACCGTGCGACCTCCCTGTCAACAACGTATGAAGCGAATGATGAAAGTCATCGTTCCATTGGGCGTCGAGCCCGTAGCCGCCGCGCTCGGCAGGATCGATCACACGGGTGTCGTTGAGGTCGCTTTCGGCGATAAGCCAAGCTTGGCGCCGAAGTGCGCAAGCCTGTGCGTGAAAGGCTTCCGCCATCTCGCGCAATATATGACACGCGCTGAAGTCGAAGATGCCGTGAATCGCATCGAGCCTGAGCGCGTCGATGTGGTACTCGGTGAGCCAATAGAGGGTGTTGTCGATAAAAAATCGCCTTACGCCGTCGCTCTCGGGGCCATCGAAATTTATGGCCTCGCCCCACGGCGAGCGATAGCGGCCAGTAAAAAAAGGCGCAAATTCGCCGAGGTAGTTCCCGTCCGGCCCTAGGTGGTTGTAGACGACGTCGAGCACGACGGCCAGTCCTGCGCGGTGGCAAGCGTCGACTAGTTGCTTGAGGCCGAGAGGCCCGCCATACGCGACGTGGGGCGCGTAGAGGCAGACGCCGTCATAGCCCCAGTTGCGAGAACCAGGGAAAGCCGCAACCGGCATCAGTTCAAGCGCCGTGATACCCAGTTCGCGCAGATAAGGCAGCCGGTCGACGATGCCCGCGAACGTACCTTCAGGGGTAAAGGTTCCGGTATGCAGTTCGTAAGTAATGAGTTCTTCGACAGCAAGTCCCTTCCAGTCGTGATCTGTCCATGCGAAACCGTCTGGGTCGACGATCCGTGACGGGCCATGAACGCCGTGCGGTTGGAAGCGCGAAACAGGGTCGGGACGGCGCCGATTCGGATCAATCTCATAGTAATAGTCCGCGCCCGCCGAAACTCCTTCCGCGAACGCCGTGAAAACACCGTCGTCATCGCGACGCATCGGGATGACCGCTGCGTCGGGGCGGGTAACGTGCACCTTCAGGTTCGTCGTCCGCGGCGCCCATACGCGGAATAGGACTCCGTCGGGGGACGGGCGAGCGCCGAACTCGAGACGCCAAGTCTTCCTATGCAGTTCGTCCGATACCATGACATCACTGGCGCCGCCGAAGGGCGGTTGTTTGTAGTTAATCAGATGCTCGAGTAGCGCAATCGCGGTTCTGGATCGGATACGGACGGGAAACCCATCACATGATCGGCACCAGCATTGCGACCGGCATATGCGCGAACAGCTCATCCATTGGGACGTGCCGCGCGCCGTTGCGCAGGCGCGAATCCACTTTACAATCCGTGAACAGATTCGTGTAACGCTCGCACGCGAAATCTGGTGGCATCGCAAGCGTCGTGTTGGCCCACTGGTCTCGGTCAGGGAACGAATTCGCCGTCACGCCGAGACTCATGAAAAAACGTCCGGCCGCGATTATCACCTGCTGGCTCCCGCTGCGGCGTGCGAACGAAATTACATTTCGCGCGCGCTCGCCGCTCGCCTGCAATGGCAGGTAAGCGCCGGTCGCGAACAGCGCGTGATGCTTGCGGCGGAACTGCAACGCGCAACGGGTCACGTACATTTTGACGCGGCCGTCACAAGGCCTGGCGAGAAGCTTTTTCAGCAGCGCGAAAGGTTCGGCTTCGGCATCGCGCGAGATCTCTTCAAGCATCGCCCGGCGAACGGCAAAATCGACCGGCCTGCGGTTATCAGGGTCGATCAGGTTGTCATCCCATAACTCGGTTCCCTGATAGAGGTCGGGGACACCCGGCGAGCATATCTTGAGCAGTGTCTGCGACAGCGAGTTCAGCATTCCGGCCATCGCGACCGGCTGACGAAAGCTCACGAAATCGGCAACAAAGCCGTTCGTCGAACGCGCCTCCAGTACCAGGCGCACGAACTCCGCGAGCCCATGGTCATGACGATGGTTGGGACTGATCCAACTGGTGCGGAGTTTGGCCTCTTTCGCTGCTTTGAGCATGTAATCCTGGATGCGCTTGACGAACGTCTCGTACTCGCTTGGCGTCATCGGCACGAGCGGCCAGGCGCCGACCAGGGTCTGGTAGAAAAGATACTCCTCGTTGGCGTCCGGAATGGGGACTTCCTCCGATTCGACACGCGCCCGAGCGTTCAACTCGTGCCATCTAAGCACGGCCTGCCCCCACGCCTCGGGTATTTCCGAGAGCACATTAATCCGGGCGCGCACATCCTCGCCGCGCTTGCTGTCGTGCGTCGAGGTCGGCGATAGTCCGTGCGGCCATTCGCGCAGCCGGCGTTGATTGCGGTCATGATACTCTTGCGCGGAGGTGCCGAACGACGTCGGATCGCTCCCGACTTCGTTGAGTGAGGCGAGCGGAACAAAGCGGTAGAGCGCGGTGTCTTCGAACCCTTTCGCCATCACCGGGCTGGTGAGCTGCTGGAAGCGCAGTGTGAAGTCGAGCCGCTCCTGGCGTGCGACGTCGTCGAGCCCCGCCGGGTAGGCGAGCAGCAGCACCGAGGCGAGAAAGTCGAAAGTGGATTCGCTCAGCGCGGGATTGCGACGTTTGGCCAAACTAATCGCGGTCATGATGCGACGGCGATCTTCGGTGGTCACCGATCCGGCCGACGTGACGTAGGAGCGATACACCGGAAAACAGGCGATCACTTCGGCCAGCGAGCGGCCTAGGCTGTTGAGGGTAAAATCACGCGACCATCGATGCTGTTCCGAGATCCGATCGAGCTTGCGGGCGAGTACGTTCTGCTCACCCGACATCGTGGCGCGTAACACGAGCTTCTTGCAGTCGTACACGATGTCGCCAAAGTCACGCCGATCGCCGGTGAACAGGGCGTAAAGGCCCTCGAAGTGTGCCCGGTTGGTGCGATCGACGTAAAGCCCGTTGAGATCGTTCAGAAACTCGTAGCCGGTGGTGCCGTGAACGGCCCAATACGCGCGCAAAGGTTCGTCGCGGCCCAGGATCTTCTCGACCACGACGTAGAATGGAAGCGCGCGCATCGGCGGGTCTTCCGTAGCGATGGCGTGATTGAGTGGAGGAACCTTCGCCTCTGGCCCGGCAAGCGCGGCTGCGCATTCGCTGTGAAGCAAACCCAGGTACTGCCCGGGATCGCGCAAACCGTCGACATGGTCGATCCGCAGGCCGGTGATCAAGCCTTCCCGAATCAGCCTGAAGGTGAGTTCGTGGGTCGCCCTGAAGACCTCCGGTTGTTCAACCCGGATCGCGGCCAGATCGTTAACGTCGAAGAAGCGGCGATAATTGATCTCGTCGGCCGCGACCTGCCAGAAGCTCAGACGGTACGCCTGGTCGTCGAGAAGCTTCTCGAGCCGGTTGAAGCTGCGCGGCTCGCCGCGAACGCCGTTGAGATCCTGGACCGACGCCTCGATAGCCGAGCGCGCGGCGGCGCTTACCCTGGTCAACGCGGCGAGCCGCTCCTTGATGATTTCCTTTTCGCGCCGGCGCTCTCGAATCTTCGCGGCGTCGGTCTCGGTACGGAGCGGGAGATGGTTGAGCGCGGTGATGACGCTCTCCAGTTCCATGGCGTCGTGACTCGGCTCTGCCGGCTCGCCTCCCAGGCTTAGGAGGGCGGGCTCAAGAATCACGGTCCAGGTGCGCGGTGCAAGCGGAAGGACCAAGTCGGAATAACTGACGAAAAATGCCCCGTCCTTGTGAAAGACCGTGAACTCCCGGTTCTCGAGCACATGGCCGTACTGATCGCCGAGCACGGGCAGCAGGACCTTATTGGCGAGGTCGGCCTTGGGAGGGTGCCAGTCGATATCGAAGTAAGTCGCATATGGTGAGCTGGGCCCGTTCTCGAGCACGTCAAACCACCACCGGTTGGCGGGGTCGGAGATACACATGTGGTTTGGAACGGTGTCGACAACAATCCCGAGGTTGAACTGCCGCGCCTGGCGGACGAACTCGCGAAATGCGTCTTCGCCACCGATTTCCGGATTCACTACGCCATGATTGGTTACATCGTAGCAGTGGAGACTGCCGGCCCGCGCCTGCGCAAGCGGAGAGATGTAACAGTCGCTGATGCCCAGTTCGTTGAGATATTCGATTATCTCGGCTGCCTGCGCAAACGTGAAGCCCCTGTTGAGCTGAAGACGGTAGGTGGCTGACGGGATGCGAACGTTCACCGACGTGCTTTCAATGCGCGGAGCGTGCCAAGCGATTTTCGAAAGGCCAAGTGCTGAGACATTAGCAGAGCGTGGCCCAGGATCACCAGACCGTAGAGAAGCTTGAAGAACGCCGTCTGGCGCCCGTCCGATACGAAGCAATTGATCCCCCCGGGGCGGGAACTCTGACGAACGATTCCTCGATCCAGGATCTCCGCCATAGGCCCCTCCTACCGCTGTCCCTGCTGAAAATCCGATCTTAAACAGGGAACGGAGGGGTTGCGCTGTTGAGCCTCGAGTGGGAACGACAGCAAGGAAGTTGCAGCTCGGGAACGCCGAGCCAGGAAGAAGCGATTGACATTTAAGAATACGCAATCCGGCTACGCGGGATTGCGTACCCTGGCATAGCCTGGACGAGCGCTAGCGACGGCCTCATCGGCGAAACAGCCGGGACAACCGCTCAGGCGGCGAGGCGTTCGTAGCGGTGGTGCAACCCACCAGCCTGCGCGATCGCGATCACCTTTCCGCGCTCGGGCGCGTGGACTGGGCGGGTGATCGGACAATCCTTGTCCGGTGAAAGATGCGTCCGGGTTCGATGGTAATAATCCACGTAAGATGAAATCACGCGGCGCAAATGGCGCTCGTTGAAAGTCACGATGTGATCCAGACATTCCCGCCGCATCGAGCCGATCACG
>JBEKLA010000185.1:0-8524 GCA_050010455.1 Binataceae bacterium (SeqCode)
GCCACAGCGATATCTCGACCACGCAAATATATACTCATCTGACCAAGAGCCATCTGCGCAAGGTCCATCGCGAGTTCCATCCGCGCGCTGTCGCGGACAAACCCGCCGGCGCAAGGCAGTAAATATCGGTGTCCAGTGTGGAACAATTCCTGACTCAGCTTTCGATCTGGGCTATTCCGACGGTGTTCGCGATTATCCTGCACGAGGTGATGCACGGTGTTGTCGCGAAGGCTTTGGGAGACGATACCGCCGCTCGCGCCGGCCGGCTGACGCTCAACCCCATCTCGCACATCGATCCGTTTGGCACCTTGCTTCTGCCCGCGCTGCTGCTGTTTCTCCATCTGCCGGTTTTCGGTTTCGCCAAGCCGGTACCGGTCGATTTCCGCCGCCTGCGCAATCCCCGCAAGGGAATGATCCTGGTCGCGGCGGCCGGCCCGCTGACCAATCTGACGCTCGCGATAATCAGTGCTGTCGCGATGCGCCTGATGATGGATAATCTGAGGGAGCCTTGGGGACCTTCGATCGCGCTGCCGCTGGTTTACATGGCACGCGCCTCGGTGTTTATCAACGTGGTGCTCGGCGTGTTTAATCTCTTTCCGTTGCTGCCGCTCGACGGCGGCCGAGTGGCGGTCGGGCTGATGCCGCTGCCGATGGCGCGCAGCTTCGCCCGACTCGAGCCCTATGGCTTCCTGATCCTGTTGCTTCTGCTGTATACCGGCTGGGTCGACTCGGTGATCAATCCGATTATCAGGACGGTGACGCGGGTATTGCTATGAGCCAGGGCTCGCACAGCGACGCTCAAAAAGATCGCGAGCCACCGGCTGAGGCCGCATTCGACGAGGCCGCCGAGGGCGAGCAACCGGCCCGAAGCGACGAGGCGCTGCGCAGATTTCGCCTGCCGGTATTCGAAGGTCCTCTCGACCTGCTGTTGCATCTGATCAAGCGCAACGAACTCGATCCGCAAGAAGTAACGGCAAGCATCATTACCGAGCAGTACCTGCAATACATCGAGCTGCTCGATTCGCTGAACCTCGATCTCGCCGGCGAATACCTGGTGATGGCGGCGACGCTGCTGCTCATAAAGTCGTATTCGCTGCTGCCCCATCCGGAGCTGGCCGATACCGAGGAAGGCGAGGAACTCAAGCGCGACCTGGTGGCGCGCCTGCTCGAATATCAGCGTTACCGGGAGGCCGGTGCCAAGCTAGGCGAACGCCCGATCCTCGGCCGCGACGTGTTCATCGGACCGGGCGAAGCGGTCGAATCCGGCGAGCCGGTCGAGTATCGCGCCTCGCTCTTCGATTTGGTCGAGGCGTTGCGCGAGGTCTTGAAGCGAATCTCCGGCAAAGCGCCGCGCCAGATCGTGCTGCGCGATATCCCGGTCGCGGAGCGTATCCCGGTGGTGATGGACGCGATCAGCCGCGCCGAGCGCGTCGAGTTTGCTGCGCTGTTCGATGACCTCACCGATCGATCGTTGGTAATCGCGACGTTTCTGGCGCTGCTTGAATTGATCCGGCGCGGCCAGGTGCGGG
Organism: Binataceae bacterium (SeqCode); assembly: GCA_050010455.1. Lineage (GTDB taxonomy): Bacteria > Desulfobacterota > Binatia > Binatales > Binataceae > DATJOQ01. The sequence goes on from JBEKLA010000185.1 coordinate 1,530, forward strand.
CCTTCCAGCAGGGGCGTTTGGGGCCGATAGTGTTGAGCGCGAACACGCCGGGCAAATAGATGAAACAGCAAACCGGCCTCGAATGGCCGCTCCGATAACCCCAGGAGTCAGTTGGAAGAGGAAAGATTAAAAGCGATTTTGGAGAGCCTGTTATTTGCCGCGAGCGAGCCGGTTTCGATCGCGCGCCTGACGGCGGTGCTGGACAACGTCTCCAAGGAAGCGATCCGCAAAGCGCTGAACGAGATGACGATTGCGTACGCGAGCGGGCGTGGAATCGTACTCGAGCAGGTCGCCGGCGGCTATCAGTTGCGCACGCCCAAAGAGCACGCTCTCTACGTTCGCAAGCTGCTCGCCGCCAAGCCGCCGCGTCTGACGCGCCCGTTGCTGGAGACGCTCGCGATCGTCGCCTATCGCCAGCCGATCACGCGTCCCGAGATCGAGCAGCTTCGCGGAGTCGATACGGGGGGAGTGCTGGAGACGCTGCTGGAGCGGCGATTGATCAAAATCGCCGGGCGCAAGGAGGCTCCCGGCCGTCCGATGGTTTACGCCACGACGCCGGAATTCCTCGAAGCCTTCAGTCTCAAGGATCTCGATAGCCTGCCCGACTTGAGCGAGTTCAAAGAGATACAAGAGGCGGCTGAGCGGGCCTCCGAGCAGACGCCTGAGCCGCCCGCCGAGCCGTCGCCGCCGTCGCCCGAGCAACTGGAACTGAATCCGCCCGCCGAATCGGATGCTGAAACGGCATCCGCCGAAGGCACCGCGCCTGCCGCGACGCCCGAAACGCATCCCGACCCTCAAGAATCGCCATCCGACCCGGATCCCCGCGACGACGAAGCGACCTGAGCGACCAAGAAACCCGAGGCGGTCACCCTTTGGGTTGAATGGGATTTGCCCACTTTACCCTTGATACAAGAGGGAATGTGGGCTATCATTGGTTTCAAAGAAAGAAGGAAACTCTCCGATGTAAAAAGGTACTCAACTCCACAACTTACTTCAATTAAATATACTAAGGTTCTATTTTCTATGTCCAACAATATTAAAGTTTTAAGCAATGATTTCGAGTTTGTAGGAGAAGGCGGAATTGACGAACGCAAGCGGCTTTCCCTGGCGAAAGCGCAAGGCTTCCTTAAGGAACGCCTCGGAGGTCTTGGTGCCTCACTTGAGGAGCTCCATTTCCGCGTATACGTCAACGCCGCTGGGCAAATCCTGCTCGACCCGGCGGTCTCGGTTCCAGTTCGCGAGATGTGGCTCTACCGCAATCCGGTCGCGCTGGCGAAGGTCCGTGAGGGCTTGGCTCAAGCCGCAGAAGGAGAACTGCACGATCTGGGCTCGTTTGCCAAATATGCCGATGACGATATCGATTAAATATCGATTAAAGAGGTTCAGTGGATGACGACGCCCACGCACAAGGTCAGCTCGCCGTGACGATTCGGTGGACGACCCGCGCAAGAAAGGATTTTGAGGAAATTGCACGAGATTCAGGACAACGGAAACGCCTAAAATCAGTACAAAAGGCGCTTGGACTGCTTCAAACCGACTCTCGCCATCCAAGTCTGCACACCCACAAGTATGAGTCCCTCAAGGGGCCGCGCGGGGAAGAGGTCTTCGAAGCTTACGCGGAAAACCGGACACCCGCCGCGTACCGTATTTTCTGGTTCTACGGCCCCGGCAAGAACGAGATCACGATTGTAGCGATTACCCCGCACCCTTGAAGGGGCGCGAAACTAGCAAATCAAATCGCGCGCGACGCCTGCTTACCCTTCGGCTTCTTCGGCGTAGCCGACTTCGGCGGTGTAGTTCTCGAAGCGCGTATATTCGCGAAGATAGGTCAGTGTCGCGGTGTCAGTGGGGCCGTTTCGCTGCTTGGAGACGATAATCTCGGCGGTGCCGGGCACCTTCGAATCCTTACCCTTGTAGACCTCGTCGCGATAGATGAAGGCGATCACGTCGGCGTCCTGCTCGATCGCACCCGACTCGCGAAGATCGGCTAGCAGCGGGCGGCGATCGGGACGGGTCTCCACCTGACGGTTGAGCTGCGATAGCGCGATCACCGGCACCTTCAGTTCCTTGGCCATCGCCTTGAGCGAGCGCGAGATTTCCGAGATCTCCTTCTCGCGCGACTCGCCCGGCCGCGACGAGCGCATCAGCTGCAAATAGTCGACGACCACCAGGCCCAGGTTGTTGTCACGCTCGCGCATCAGGCGCCGGCACTTGGCCTTGAGCACGATCGGCGAAATATCGGAGCTGTCGTCGATAAACATCGGAGCCTCGCTCAGGCGCGCCGCCGCTTGCGCCAGCTTCGGAAAGTCGCGCTCACCGAGGTAACCGGCTCGCGCCTTGGCGCTGTCGACTCGCGCCTCGGAGCATAGCAGGCGCAGCACCAACTGCTCCTTGGACATTTCGAGCGAGAAGAAGGCCACGCCTATCCGCGGCTCGGCCTCGGTCGCGGCGTAGGCGGCGATATTCAGCGCGAGCGCGGTTTTCCCCATGCTCGGGCGCGCCGCGATAATAATTAAATCGGAGGGTTGCAGGCCGGCGGTGATGCGATCCAAATCGGTGAAGCCGGTGGGCACGCCGGTCACCAGCTCCTTGCGCTCGTAAAGTTTCTCGATCAGCTTGAGCGAATCGCGCGTCAGCTCCTGCATCGAGTGGAACGAGGGCTTGATGCGCCGCTCGGAGATCTCGAACACGCGATGCTCGGCTTCGTCGAGGAACTCGTCGACGTTGGGCTGGCCGTCGTAGGCGGCGCTGGCGATTTCGGTCGCGACCGAAGCCAGGCTGCGCAGTACCGCCTTCTCGCGCACGATCCGCGCATAATGGGCGACGTTGGCCGCGGTCGGCACCCGCATCGCAAGCTCGGCGATATAGGCCGGCCCGCCCACCTCTTCGAGCTTGCCCTTGGCGCGGAGCGCGTCGGTAAGCGTGATCGCGTCGACCGGCTGATTGTGATCCGAAAGATCGGCCATCGCGCGGAACAGGACGCGATGGGCCTCGCGATAGAAATCGTCGGCGGTGAGGATTTCGAGGGTCTGGTTGATCGCCTCGTTCTCGAGCAGAATCGCGCCCAGCACCGATTCTTCGGCCTCGAGATTTTGAGGAGGAACGCGTCTTAGAATATCGCCCGCCGCAGCCGCCACCTGAATTACCTCGCCTGAAACAATCCCGACCGCAACTATTGCTCGCGGAAAAGAATCCGCTCAAGTCGCGAGCGCTCGTTAATCCCCACTATCAACAATTTACCACAAAGCCTTGGCGCGCCGGCGCGATGTCGTGCGTGCCAGTACCGGCGCGAGTGTGACACCGAACAGGAATCCGCCGACGTGAGCCCACCACGCTACGCCGCCACCGCCCCGCACCGCGGCGTGAATCTGCAGCGCGAACCACAGCATCAGATACAGCACCGCCGGCACCTCGATTACTTCAACGAAAATCAGCAGCGGGATCAGCGTGGCGATCCGGGCGCGCGGATAGAGCACGAAATAAGAGCCTAGCACGCCGGCGATCGCGCCGCTCGCGCCAATCATCGCCACCGTTGACGCCGGCTCCATCCACACCATCGCCAGCGCGGCCGCTACTCCCGCGGCCAGATAGAAGCACAGGAACCTGCCGCGGCCGAAGCGATCCTCGACCGCGGGGCCGAAAATATAGAGGAACAGCATGTTGCCGGCGATATGGAAGAGGCTGCCGTGAAGGAACAGCGACGTGAGCATCGTGACCACCGGTGGTAGAGCGCCAAAGCCCGGCGCGCGAATCAGATGAGCGATTCGCGCTGGCACCATCCCGTATTCCTGTACCATCGGCACGACCGCATCGCCGAGCCGCATTTCGTAGATGAAGACCGCCATGTTTGCTGCGATCAGCAAATTGGTGATCGAAAGCAGGCGGCGTGCGCCGACGTTGTCGCGCAGCGGAATCATGCGCGAGCTGTCAGAAGGTGTGGCGGGTTGTGAAAAAACATGGCGCGACGGCACAGTATACCTCGCGCGGCGGCGCAATCTGAGCCTCGATGCGAAAGCTTGAGCCGGCCGCGAATCTATGCGACAAAATTCGCTAAGCAACTGATTTTTTCGGCGGTTGCCGAAATTCTTCGCAATGCGGCGCCGATTCCGAAATTCAACCCTGCCGCCCGACGGCGGAAGCGTGTATCGGAGGAGGGTGACATGGAAATCGTCAAGCAAGAAGTCGTAATTTCGACCGGCAACGAAAAGATGCCCGGTCATCTGGCGCGGCCCGCGAGCGGAGGCCCATACCCGGGCCTGATCGTGGTGATGGAAGCGTTCGGGCTCAACAACCATATCAAGGGAATCGCCGACCGCTTTGCGGCCGAAGGCTTCGTCGTGCTCGCGCCGAACCTTTACTTCCGCCATCCCGATAACCTTGCCGCGTATAGCGACCTGCCCAAGGCTTTACGCCTGATGGGCACCATCGACGACGATCAGGTCGTCGCGGACATGACGGCGGCGATCAACCATCTCAAGACGCTGAAGGAAGTGAAGCCCAGGTTCGGTACCGTCGGGTTCTGTATGGGCGGACGAATCAGCTTTCTGACCGCGTGCCGCAACAACGACGTCAATGCGACAGTGCCGTTCTACGGCGGCGGGATGGTCGGCGCGCCCAAGCCCGGAGCCAAGGCGCCGGTCGATTACGCCGGGAATCTCAAAGCACCGGTGCTGGCCTTTTTCGGCGGCAAGGACGCCTTCATCCCGCTCGGCGACGTCGACAAATTCCGCGACGCGCTAAACAAGGCGGGCAAGCGAGCCGAGGTGGTCCTTTACCCTGACGCCGATCACGGCTTCATGTGCGACGAGCGGCCGTCGTTCCATCCTGTCCATTCCAAGGAGGCCTGGACCAAGGCCGTCGCTTTCTTCAAGCAACATCTCGGCTGACTAGACCCTCGATACGATTCGCTGCGTGCGCCGGGTGGCGGGCAAACGAAGATTTGCTCGCCACCCGGCTTAGCTTCGGCAAGCCGGCGAAGCGATCATCCCGGCCACGGATTACCGTACCTATCGAGGCAAGTAACCTTGCGCACCGGAAGGCGCTTCACGCGCGCGAGATCTTCCGCCGGATAGCCAATCGGCATCAGCGCCCAGGTCTCAAACTCTTTGGGCAAGCCGACGACCGCCTTGACTTCGTCTTCAAACAAAGAGTGAACCGTGGTCAGAACGGTGCCCAGCCCGAGCGCGCGGCAGGCCAGGATGATGTTCTGAACTGCGGGGAAGATGTTCGAGCCCTTCATCCGGTCCAGCCACTCAAGCGTCTGGGCCACTTCGGGCGATACTGAGCCGGGCGTGGGCGGAGGCGAGGACTCCAGGCACACGAGTATCAAGACCGGCGCTTCGCTCAGATGCTGAAAGAGATGATTTGCCGACGCCAGCATCTGCTCGCGGCCCGCCTGAGTCACGTGAGCGGGACGCTCGCGCTCAGCGTACATCTTCAGCGCCATCTCGCCGCCGCGGCGATAATACTCGCCAATCTTCTTGCGCTGCGCCGGATCCTTGATCACCACGAACAGCCAGTTCTGGCTGTTGCCTCCGATGGGCGCGCGGATCGCAACATCGAGAATCTTGGTGATGAGTTCGTCCGGAACCGGGTCGGTTTTCAGTCGGCGTATCGATCGCGCCGTATACATGGCATCGAACAGTCCGATTTCTTCCATACTCAACCTCGGGTTTTGCGATTCACTGGCGGGTAGTATATAGACGCAGTAACAAAGTCCCCGACCATTCAGCGAAAATCACGGCCTGCCTACCCGCGCAGCGCTTAAGAGGAGCCTCGTCATGGCGAATCAGCAAGTGATTACGACCAGGGGCGCCAATCTCACTACCTCTGTCCTCGAGGAATCCACCATCCAAGACTTAAAAGCAAGTCTGCGTGGCGCGCTGCTGCGGTCTGGTGAGGCTGGCTACGACGACGCGCGTAAAATCTGGAACGGCATGATCGACAGACGCCCCGCACTGATTGCTTGCTGCCGTGGGGTTGCCGATGTCATCAATTCCATCAACTTCGCTCGCACGCACGATCTTCTGGTCGCGGTGCGCGGTGGCGGCCACAACGTGGCCGGCAATGCGGTGTGCGCCGGCGGCCTTATGATCGATCTCTCTCGCATGAAGGGCATGCGAGTCGATTCCGCGCGGCGCACGGCCCGCGCCGCGCCTGGGCTGACTGGGGGAGAGTTCGACCATGAGACCCAAGCCTTCGGCCTGGCCACCACCGGGGGCCAGATCTCGACGACCGGAATCGCCGGGCTTACCCTCGGCGGTGGCTGGGGCCATTTGGCCCGTCGGTACGGCCTGGCCTGCGATAACCTGATCTCAGCCGACGTTGTCACGGCCGATGGCCAGCTTCTCACGGCCAGCGCCTCGGAGCACGCGGACCTCTTCTGGGGTCTGCGCGGTGGCGGTGGAAATTTTGGCGTTGTCACCTCTTTCGAGTATCAGCTCCATTCGGTCGGCTCGGTGCTGGCAGGCATAGTGGCTTATCCCTTCGACAAGGCAAAAGAGGTCCTTCGGCTTTTCCGCGATTTGACCAGCGGGGCCCCTGACGAACTAGCCTCCTCGATAGTTGTGATTAGCCTGCCCGACGGAACTCCGGTTGTAGGGATCGTCGTCTGCTACAACGGGCCGGCGGCGGAAGGGGAACGCGTCCTGAAATCTCTCAGAGCATTCGGCTCGCTGCTGATGGACCAGATTGGGCCCATGCCCTACACGGCTGCTCAGAAGCTGATCGACGGCTTCTATCCGCCGGGGCTCCAGAACTATTGGAAGTCAAGCTTCCTCAAGGAGATCAGCGATGAGGCGATCGACACCATGGTGGCCTACTGTGCGAAACGCCCCTCTCCGATGTGCCACGGTTTAATCGAACATCAGCTAGACTAGTGTTGTGTCCCGTTAATAAGTTTACAAAGGCGTTGAAGCTTTCCGAAGATGGAATCAGCGGTGGCGGTCCAGGCAAAGGGGCGGCGGTGGAGGTTGTGGTGAATGACGTATTGGTCG
>JBEKLA010000186.1:0-8516 GCA_050010455.1 Binataceae bacterium (SeqCode)
CGCACTTTGCCCAGCGGGCATTTGCGCCAGTCCTCAAGCGACTCGTCGCAGTAACCCATCCGATTCTCGCCGCACTTGGGCTGCAGGAAGATAGCGATTTCGGGCAAGACCTTCTTAATCTCGAGCCGCATCAGCGCGACCATCTTGCGAATCTCCCACTGCGCGCGCACGCACAGCCGCAGATCGCAGATGTGCAGCATCTCGGCGAAGTTGACCATCACGTGGAAGTTGGTCGGCGCGGCGTTGGGCAGCACGAAGCGCGCGTCCTCGGCGGGGATGCCGGCCTGGAGCGCGCGCGCATAGAGTTCGGAGATTTTGGAGAGCATGTCGCCGAACTCGTCTTCGAGGCCGGCCCGCCGCCACGATTCCGGCATCACGAACGCGAGCTTATCGCGTTTAAACTTGACGTAGCGCTGACTCTGCTGCTCGAAGCTGATACCGATCCGATGGCGGACGAACTGATGCGACAGCGAGCGCGAGACATTGGCGATTCCGAACCAGAATACCACCTGTTCGAGCGGAGAGGCGTGGCCGGTCTGGAGCCGCGCGGCGATAAACTCGCGGATTTTTTCGCGGCTAATCTTCTCGGCCTTGATCTTGCTCCAGATCTCGATTGGCGTATCCGACGAGTAACAGGTGCGAAAAGCCGCGTAGAGCTTCTCTAACGGCATCTCCGCATAATCGATCAACTTCACCTGCATGGTTGCCCGATTGTTCACGCCGACGCTCCCGTACTTGAGGTGTCATAATCCTATATCGGCCGTGCGGGCGAGGTCATCAGACGCCCGGTGACGTTATCCACCGCATCGCCATGGACGCTGTTTGCGAAGGCACGATTGCGTCGCGCCCCGCGCTATTGCAATTATCCGACTGGGGACCATGGCAAAAATCCATGACTACGCTTACAGCCGGATCCTGCGACCGGTTTTGTTTCGCCTCAATCCCGAGATAGCTCACCGTATCGTGCTCGGCATACTCTGCCTGCTGCCCGGAATCGACGCCGGTGTCGACCCTCCGGAGCTCGCGCAGATTTTGTGGAAGCGGCCGTTTTCGAATCCGATCGGTGTGGCCGCCGGGATGGACAAGGAGATTCTAGCGGCGCATGCCTGGCAGAGCCTGGGCTTCGGCTTCGCCGAATTGGGGACGATAACGCCGCGTCCGCAACCGGGTAATCCGCGCCCACGCATGTGGCGCTTGCCGGAGCATCGAGCGCTGATAAACAGGCTCGGCTTTCCGAGCGCGGGGATGCACAAGGCGACTCGGCGAATCACGGCGGCGCGATGGCGCGGAGTCAACATTCCGTTGGGTCTGAATTTGGGGCCCAATCGCGACACGCCGCGCGAACACATCCCTGCCGATTACGCAGCCATGATCGCGGTGCTGGCGCCACTGGCCGATTTTATCGTGATCAACCTAAGTTCCCCCAACACGCCCGGGTTGCGAGACTGGCAAGCCCCCGAGCGGCTGCGAAGCCTTATCGCGGCCATACGTCCCAATCCGTCCAGTGGTGGGAAAGACACCTTTCGCAGTCCGCTCCTGATCAAACTCGCGCCCGATTTGGAACCCGCGCAACTGACGGAGCTCTGCGATCTCATCCTGGAGCTCCGGCTCGACGGTATCGTCGCCACCAACACGACTTTGGCGCGCGAGGAGTGCGGCGTCAGTTGCGCGTACGAGGGCGGGCTGAGTGGTGAGCCGCTGAAGTTGCGCGCGCGGGCGGTCATCCGCCAGATCTACGGCCGCGTAGGCGGACGTATTCCGATTATAGGCGTCGGCGGCGTGTCGACGGCCGAGGACGCATACGAGCACATCCGTGCCGGTGCCAGTTTGGTGGAGCTCTACACCGCGCTGGTTTACGAGGGCCCGCGAGTGGTCACCGAAATCAAGAGCGGGCTGCTCAAGCTGCTCGAGCGCGATCGGCTGAACTCGATAAGCCAGGCGGTTGGCGCTTTGGCTTGAGGATCTGGCTGCGTGAACGCCGCGTTCAAGCGCGAACCGATTTTTCTTCTGAGCGGATTCGAACCGTTCGGCGGCGAACGCACCAATCCGTCGTGGGAAGTCGGGTCGCGGTTTGACGGAAAATCGATCGCTGGCATGAGCTTGAAGGTCGTTATGCTGCCCGTCGCGCATGGGCGAGCGGCGCGGGCCATAGTAACCGCTATTCGACGCTGGCATCCGGCGGCGGTTATCGGATTGGGGCAGGCGAGCGGGCGTCCCGCGCTTTCGCTGGAACGGGTCGCGATCAACCTGCTCAATCCGCGCCGGCGTGACGAAGCGGCCGGCGGTGGGCGCGAGATGCCGGTGGTGCGTGGCGGTCCGGACGCATACTTTTCACGCTTGCCGAACGCCGCGATCCTGCGCCGGCTGATGCGCAATCAGATTCCCGCGGCGATGTCGCTAAGCGCCGGCGCCTATATCTGCAACTCGGTGATGTACGCGACGCTGCACGAGCTGAGGCGCCGACCCAATTTGCCCACGGGCTTTATCCATCTTCCGTACGCGACCAGCCAGGCGGTCCGCCATCGCGGCGCGCCCAGCATGTCGATTGAAGTGATGGAGCGTGCGATCGAGTTGGCGATTTCCGTGACCGCGTCCGGCATTCGGACTGCGTCGCGCTAGAAGTTTCCGGTTTTCGCGGGTTAGCCCGCGACCTGAACCTTGGGGCCGGGCTGCGGCTTCTGCCGCGTCTGGAGCAAAACCTGGCGCAGCTTGGTCGGATTGACCGGCTTCTTGAAGATCGCGTTATCGAGTCCCTTTAACCGGCTGCGCTTAATGATGTGGTCCTTATCGTAGTAATAGGCGGTCATGAGAATAACCGGCAGTTGCGGCAGCTCCTCTTTGACCCGCATGTAGAATTCGTAACCGTCCATCTCGGGCATTACGACGTCCGAGATCACCGCGTCGATCTTGACGTTACGCAACAGGGCAAGGGCGTTGCTTGGCCGCAGCGAGGTGTACACGGTACATCGCTCGGCGCGCAGCAAATCCGCCAGCGACGTGACCACGGACGCGTCGTCGTCAACGATCAGTATCGACATACCCGTGAGCGGCCATTGCCGAACCACAGCTCCGTCCGACTGAGGCTCGTTGGACTGAGCCTCACGAGGCGCCAGATCGGCCATCCGTTTGCCCTGCAAATAGTCGCGAGTTTGGTAAACACCCTTGCGGGTCATTTCGTCGAGCCGGCGAACGATCTCCTGAACGCGGTCGACGCAATTGCGGATAATCGCGAGCCGCTCGCTTTCAACCGCGTATTCCGGATCGCTGGGGTTGCCATTGCGCGACCGCTCGAGCAAATCGAGATTGTTGGTGATACATTCGAGCGGGTTGTTGATCTCATGGGCCAGGCTCACCGCAATCTCGCCGGCGGTGGCGAGCTGCTCGCGCCGGCGCATCTCGCGGATATCCGGCGCAAACCCGATCGAGCCGATCTCATTGCCGTTGTCATCGTGAATCAAGGAGCCCGAGATCATGACCGGAATGTTATCGTTTTCCTTGCTGCGCAACACGGTCTCGAAACCTGAGATGCGGCCGTTGTCTTTCGACTCGCGCATCGCGCGCATCACCCGCTGCGCTTCCTCGAGTGACGGATACAAGCGGACTACGCTCAGGCCGACAATCTCGTCGGCCGTGTAGTGGAGGCGCTTGTGAGCGCCCTCGTTGAAATAGGTAACGATGCCGTGAGTATCGACCGCAACGATGATATCGGGATAACTTTCAACCAGCCGTTGTAAAGACTTTTGAGAAACCATTAAGGACAGATCTTTTCTGCAGAGGGGTTGTTATTGTGAAGGCCTGCCGCGTTCAGGGACTCGCGCCAGCACACACCATCCGCCATCACCATTAGACCCATGCGGCCCGCGAGGCAAGCGAATTGTGCAGACAATTCATTAGCACAATTTGATTATCGCACGGGCCGAAATTTAGGTAAACTAACCTCGTCGTTGAGCCGTTCGAACACCACCTCGACCGGCATCCCGCACTTGATCTCGTGCGGCTTGATCCCGACCAGATTCGAGATCATCTTTACGCCTTCTTCGAGCTTGATTACGACCACCGCGTACGGAATCTCGGCCGCGAAGCCCGGATGGTAGACCTGATGCATCACGTTGAAGCTGAAGACTTCGCCGCGGCCGCTGACCGGCGTCCACGACGCGTGGAATGACAGACATCGCGAACACTGCGGACGCGGCGGGAAACGCATCGTGCCGCAGCTTTCACATTTCTGCACCACCAATTGTCCGCGCTTGCCGGCTTCGAAAAACGGCGCCATGTCCGGCGTCACTCGGGGGATCGGTTTGGTTATTGTTTCTGCCATTTGTATCGTTCGCCCGGTTGATCGAAGTGCTTAAGGATTCCTGCCCAGCACCAGCGTCGAGTGGGTGACGAGGACGCCGCCGTTGCCGGAAACCACGCACAGATCGTGCTTGGGAATCTGGCGCTTGCCGCCTTCGCCGCGAATCTGGATGATGCCCTCGCTGAGCGGCGTCATCCCCCACATGTAGAAAGAGCTGAGCTCGCCGCCGCCGGTGTTCACCGGCAGCGTTCCTTGCGGCCCGATCCGGCCACCCGCGACGAACGGGCCGCCTTCGCCCTTGCGGCAGAAGCCATAATCCTCGATCGTGACCAGCACCGTGAACGTGTAGCAATCATAAAACTGGCACAGATCGATATCCTGGAGCTCGACCTCTGCCATCCTGAACGCGGTTTGCTTGGCGATCGGCGCGCCCGACGTCAGCGTGTCAAGCACGTCGCCGCCGGGATGACCCTGGCCCATGCCGAGGATGTAGACCGGAGGCTTCTTGAGATTCTTGGCGCGCTCGGCGGAAGTCACGATCACGCACACGGCGCCGTTGGAAACCAGGCAACAATCGAACAGATGGAACGGCTCGACCACCCATCGCGACGAATGATAATCGGCCATCGTCATCGGATGGCCGTAAAATTGCGCCTGCGGATTCAGATTTGCCCATGCGCGCTCGGCAACCGCGATCTCGCCTAAATGATCGCTGGTGGTTCCGTAAAGATGCATATGCCGGCGCGCGACCATCGCGTATTCGGCGTTGACGCCGAACTGCCCGTAAGCCGCGTCGAGCCCGCGCGCGAAACCATAGGCGGCTGCGGAGCCTTTGCCGTTCGAACCCTTTTCGGTCTTGGGGGCGGGCGGCTTCAGCGGAGCGTCGGCAAAAACGCACGCGACCACATTCGCCATCCCGGCCGCGATCGATTGCGCCGCATGCATCACCATCGCCGCGGCGCTGGCGCCGCCAAGCTGCATCAGCGCGGTCAGGCGAAGGTTTTCGATACCCAGCGCCTGCTGCAGCGCGACCGCCAGCATCGGATTGTCCATCCAGGTGATGCCGGGATTGACCAGCAGGCCGTCAATATCGGAACGCTCCAGCCCCGCGTCCGCCAGCGCCAACTGGACCGCTTCGACCGCGAAACCGGTGGCGTTGGGATGGTCATAGTTCTTGCCCATCCTGGTCATGCCCAGCCCGGCGATGGCGCACTTTCCGCGAAGACTCATTCGTGGCTTTGCTCCTTGGCGCGCACCGAACTGGTCCGAACGCCAACCGCGTATGATAGACCTAATACTGCTTAGGCTCAAAACGCTTGAGATGCGTCGGGAGGATACAGCACGGCTTCGGGCGGTATCCGCTCGTCGGGATGCCGCTAGTCCTGACAGCCGCTATTGGGCAGCGAGTATCGGGGCGGCCGCCGGGCGATACTCAGTTGCGAAGGGGTTAAACTTGCACTTAAAATAACGCGGGGAGAATTTGTCACATGGCCGAACCGCTTACCTTCCAGGCGATCGCGAGCCGCGAACATGTGCTCTCGAGCGCCGAGAACTTCGTGCTCTACGTTCTGCTCGAGGCTGTCGCCAGCGGCGCAGGAGTCGGCGGTGCCGGCGCGCGATTGCCGCTTAACCTCGGCGTGGCGCTCGATCGCTCGGGTTCGATGTACGACGAGCGGCGGCTGGAATTCGTCATCGAGGCGGTCAAGTTCCTGGTAGATAATCTGGCGCCCGACGACAAGGTTGCGATCGTCGCCTTCGCCGACAAGGCCCACGTGATAGCGTCGGGCGACAGCTTGCGCGACAAGGGCGCGGTCAAGCGCGCGATCGACGATATCGATCTGCTGGAAATCGGCGGCGGCACCCAGATGGCGCTCGGGATGCGCGCGGCGATCGACGAGGTAAAGAAGAACCTCTCGCCGGAGCGGCTTAATCGAGTGCTGGTGCTGACGGACGGCCAGACTTACGAAGAGATGGCGTGCGTCGATATCGTCAACCAGAACCGCGGACAAGTGACGTTCTCGGCGATGGGCGTCGGCGTCGAGTTCAACGAGAAGCTGCTGATGCGAATCGCGCAGGATTCGGGCGGCAAGTACCATTTTATCGGCGACGCCAGCGAGATTCCCGGAATCTTCGACGACGAGTTGCAGGGATTGCGCGCGGTGTCGATCCGCAATGGCCGGATCGATCTCGCGCTGTCGCAAGGCGTGCAAGTGCGCGAAGCGTTCCGCGCCAGTCCTGAAATCTACACGCTCGGCGAGCCGCTGGTGGGCGAGGATCGCAAGATTAGCTATGCGCTCGGCGACCTTGAAGCCGGAGTTCCCGCCTCGGTGCTGCTGACGCTGGTATTGCCGCCGCGCAAGCCCGGCCTGGTGCGTATCGCTCAGGCGGGTCTTCATTACGAGCTGCCCGGCGGCGCCGAGAACGTGGTAAATGCGGACGTAGCCGTGGACTATACTCTGGATCGGGCGCTGGCGAGCCGCGCCAACGGCCGCGTGATGAACCTGGTCGATCAGGTGTCGATCGCCAAGCTGCAAGCCAAGGCCGAGGAGGAACTCAAGGCCGGCAATATCGATCGTGCGACGCGGCTGCTGGGGAACGCGATCCAGGGCACGCAGCGACTCGGCAACGTCAAGGGCACTCAGGCGCTGTCGGGCCTGATGGATCAAATCAAGAAGACCCAGACATTGCAGACCAAGGCCGCCAAGACCACTCTGTTGCAGGCGCAGGCCGTGGTGAGAAAAACCCAGATGCTGGATCCCGAAGCACTGAAAGAACTGAAGCCCGAGTAGACGCGTACTAAAGAGGCGGTAGGAAGAGAATCGGCGCTGGGCCGCGGCCCACGCCCAACGGCCAGGGGGCCAAACAGATGACCAAGTGCACCGAATGCGGCTACGAAAACATGGAAGGACTTGATTACTGCGACGGATGCGGCGCCAAGCTGACGCCCGCCGAGGCGGCTGGAGCCGCGGCGGCGGCACCGGCTGCGGCGGCGCAACCAGCCGCTGCCGCCAGCGAGCCTGCGGCCTCGCCGCCAGAGGCGGAAGCTCCCCAAGCCGAGCCCCCGGCGGCCGAAGCTCCTCAGCCCGCCGCTGCGGCGCCCGAAGCGCCCGCTCCTGAAGCGCCTGCCGCGCCAGCGCCCGCGCCGGCACCCGCTCCCGCGGCTGCGCCGGCCTCTGCGGCGGCGTTGTTCAAGGCCAAGCTGACGATCGTTCGCGGCGGACGCCAGGGTCATGAGTTTCCACTCGAGAACGGGAACAACCTGGTCGGCCGATGGGATCCGGAGACCGGCGCGTTTCCCGAAGTCGACATGGAGGCCGACGATCCCGAGGCCAAGATCTCGCGCAAGCACGCGCTGCTAAGGATCGAGGACGGCAAGATTACGATCGAGGATATCGGAAGCCTCAACGGCACCTACGTCAACCGCCAGCCTCGTCTCCAGCCCGGCAACCCGGTCGAGCTCAAGACGGGCGACGAAATAATTATCGGCAAGACCTTTCTCAAGCTCACGATTGAACCGCTGTCCTGAGGAGTTCGCGCTGTCATTTAACTGGGCGTGGCGCCCGCCACGCCCGGTTTTTTCTCGCACAGGGCCTCGCCAATGAATCCCGGTGAGCAGCTCCCCGCCGGCCATCTACTCGACGGACGCTACCGTATCAGCAAGACCGTCGGGCAGGGCGGGATGGGGCGAGTTTACCTCGCCAACGACACCCGGCTCGCAAATCGGCCGGTGGCGGTCAAAGAGATGGTCGTCGGCGAGGGCGTGCAGGAGAAAAAGGCGATCGAGGATTTCGCCCGCGAGGCCCGCGTCCTGGCGCCGCTGTCTCATCCCGGCATCCCCAATCTGATCGACTACTTCGTCGAAGGCGGACGCCACTATCTGGTGATGGAGTACGTCGCCGGCGGCGATTTGCAGCGATTTCTCGACAAGCTGGGAGCGGGCGGCCGCTTGCCCGAGGCCAAGGTGCTGCGATGGGCGCGCCAGATCCTCGACGTGCTGGTATTTTTGCATCAGCAGAAGCCGCCGATCGTTTATCGCGACCTCAAGCCCGGCAACATCATGATCGACAAGAACGGGCGGGCGATGCTGATCGATTTCGGAATCGCGCGCTTCCTGCCGCCCGGCGGACGTGGCACCCAAATCGGCTCGGTAGGCTACGCGCCGCCCGAGCAGTACATGGGCAAGGTCGAGCCGCGCTCGGATCTCTACTCGCTGGCCGCC
>JBEKLA010000187.1:0-8466 GCA_050010455.1 Binataceae bacterium (SeqCode)
CGCGCGCAGCACGCGCGAGTTGGCCTCGACCTCGGAGGTGGCATGGAAGGCTGCCGCCCCCGCCAGCGCTCGCCCTTCGATCAATGCCAAATAAAGCCGTTTGCGAAGCCGTCTGCGGCTCATCCCGAAGTCGCTCAACGCTCCCGCCGGCCGTATCACGTAGGGCACTCCAGCGGCGCTCGCGTATCGAGCCGCGACGACAGTGCTGTAGCGAAGCACACTATGGATATGGACCACGTCGAAGCCCGCGACTTCTTTTTCGAGCCAACGGGCTAGCGGACGCGAGTAAGCATAACCGGCGAGTAATCCGGAGCCGAACACATGCACCCATCCTGGCTCGCCATCCGGCCATAGGCTCTCATAGCGACTGCCGGCGTTGTATCTGGTGCACGCGATCTCGCATTCGACTCCGGCATGACGCAGCGCCCGCGTCGTCTCCAGGATTGCGGCGCTCGGACCGCCGTGGCGCGGGCCTAGCGCCGGGATGACGTGAAGGACGCGCATGCGGTCATCCCTCGCGCTCTCCGCTCAAGCCAAGGTCCGACCATTTCCTGACTCGCACCGCGAACCAATCGCGAACTTCACGCTCGGTGTGACGGCTCTGATAGCACGGGGTCAGAGAATCGTAGAGGCCGAATCTGATCGTGGCCAGCGGCAGCCAGCGTCGTCCCAAGAGCGGGGCCAGACCGCCCGCCAGATAGAGTGGTATCGCCAGATATTTGCACAGCGCCGCCGCGGCCGGCTCCGGCATCCGACGTGCGAACGGCAGCATCCGCCGCATCGCGAGGAAGGGCGAGAACCGTTCCGCCGAGTAGAGCCAAACCGCGAGCCGGCCCCCGGGGCGGACGAGCGCCGCCAACCTGTTGAACGCGTCGCGCGGAGCCCCAGTGTGATGCAGCACACCGGCGCTCCAGACGAAATCGAAGCTACCAGCCCGCAGTGGCGGACGCATCACGTTCGCCTGAAGGAAATGCAAATTGGGCATCCGGCTGCAGCCTGCCACCAGCCGTATCGTCTCAGCCATATCGAGACCGACGACGTTGGCGCCCAGTCGCGCGAGACTGGTTCCAAGCCGCCCGCTGCCACATCCCGCATCCAGTATCCAGCTCTCCGCGATCGCGCCCGAGCTCACATCAAAAGCGTTCAGCGTCGTTTCGAGCTCGGCATCGGCGTCAGCACCGTAAAGGGTTTGCCTCTCGAATTCGCCGCGCCAACGACGTTGCCACTGGCTTTCGAAACTTCGGGCGGCGGCTTTGCCGCCCGATGAAGCCGTCCGGAAATCATAGACGCCGCCGTACGCGTGAAATCGGGTTCCGCAATTCGTGCAACTGAGTCTAGGTTGGCGAGAATCCCAACGCCCCTCCGAACGCATCGGCACCTGATGACACGGGCTCACCAGGATCCTTTGCAACGAATCGTTAGGTGACGCGACAGCTTGTGCCGTAGTCGCTTCGATGGCCGTCATGCGCTCATCACCTGATCGAAATCCGGCTTCGCGTGAAGCAGTTGCTCCTGCTTGCTGATAAGCAGGTTGCCAAGCGCGAGATGGCCGAGTCCCGACAATTCGAGCAATCGCAACGCCTGGGCAGGAGTCGACACCAGCGGTTCGCCGTGAAGGTTGAGCGAAGTGTTGACCAAGGCCCCGGTTCCGGTGAGGCGCTCGTATGCCTTGATCAGGCGGTAGAAGCTGGGGTTGGACTTCGCGTCCACGATCTGCGGGCGCACCGTGCGATCGCGCGGATGAATTCCCGCCACCAACTGGCGGCCGGCCGCGCTGGTGTCGAAGCACATAATCATGTACGGCGCGGCAACTCCCTTGGGGTTGCGCAAGTAATCGCCGGCGCGATCGTCGGCGATCGAAAGCGCGAATGGCATCCAGAAATCGCGCTGTTTGATCATTTCATTGAGTTGTTGGACTGCCGACGCGGCGCGCGGCGGAGCCAGCAGCGCGCGATTGCCGAGCGAACGCGCACCGAACTCCTCGCGTCCGCTGAAGCGGCCGACGATCTCTCCGCGCGCCAGCAGCGCCGCAATGTCATCCTCGATTCGCGGCCTCTCACCCATGGTGACCGGCACGCTGAAGCGATGGTCGCGGACTGCGGTGTTAATCTCGGTCGCAGAAAACTCGGGCCCCCAGTAGAGATTGCGCAGAGGACGAACCGGTTCGCCGCATTCAGCGGCGACGTGGTAGCAGGCTCCAATCGGATTGGTCTCGTCGCCACACGAGGGGAACACGAACAGCCGCTCGACCTCCTCTAGCTCCATCACGACTTTGTTGACCTTGACGTTCATGAACACGCCGCCGCCCAGAGCGACGTTCTTGATCCCGGTGGCGCGGATACAGCTTCGCACCCAGGAACTAACGAACCTCTCCGTGAAGAGCTGCAGACCGCCCGCGACCGCGTCGAGCCGCTCGAATTCCAGCAACTGGCGCAGATACTCGTAGCATCGCGACGCCGCGGGAGCCCCGCCCGCCAGCGTCCAGGTCAGGCCGCCGTCGTAGAAACGAAACGACTGGGCCAGACGCTCGGCCACTCGTTCGCTGGCCTCGCGCGATGCGTACGGAGCCAATCCCATCAGCTTGTATTCGTGCTCCAGCGCCACCATCCCGCTCATCGCGGTTACCACCGCCCACACGATTCCGATCGACGATGACTCCTCGACCGAGGCGATCCGCTTGAGCTTGCCGTCACGGCCGACGCTGACCGTCGCGCAGACGCGGTCGCCGGCGCCGTCAAGGGTCAGCACCAGGATATCGTCGTGCAATAGCCCCCAGCCGTAGTAAGCCGCGCTTGCGTGGCAGGCGTGATGATCAACAAACTCGACAGGCCCGGTGAAACCGCTTTCCAGGACGCGCTGTAGCCGCCGCTTGTTGATCATCGCCTGGCGCGTGCGATCAACCAGCGTGGATTTGAAAACGTCGCGCAACACCACTCCCGGCCGCGAATTATGCTTGTAGCTCAGGCGCTGCGCCTCGGATGACGGCGGCAGCGCGGAGAGCAGCCGGCCCGCATAAACGACCCGGTCAACTTGATCGAGGCCGATTCCCGCGATTCGCAGCACACTGGCGATCGCGGCCGCGGGAAAGCCGCCTTGATTTTTTTGTTGCGACAGCCGTTCTTCCTGATGCGCCGCGACTACCGTCCCGTCGGCGAACAGGCAAGCGGCGGCGTTGTGGCCGTCGTGAATTCCTAAAGTAATCATGCCGCGGTCCCCTCTTGCGGCTCCTGTGCCGCAGTCAATTCCAGGCCCAGCGTGTGATAAAGACGAGCGGCGAAATGCTCCGCGGTGAAACGTTCGACGAATCGAGCGCGCGACGCGGCGGCCATCGCCGCCCGCAAGTCGCGATCTTCGAGCAACCTGACGATTCGCCGTCCGAGCTGCCGATAGTCGTCCGGCGCCACCAGGAAGCCGCTCTTGCCTTCATCGATGATTTCGAGTGAAGCGCCAGACGCGCCGGCCACCACGGGCACCCCGCGGCCCATCGCTTCGAGATAGACCAGACCGAACCCCTCACGCTCCGCCGGCATCGCGAAAACTTGCGCGCTGCGATACCAGCGATCCAGCTCGGCTTCGCTCGCGGCGCCAGTGAACAGCAGATGGCCGCCCAGGCCGAGCTCCGCGCCGAACTCAGCGATCGCGCCACGATCGTCGCCGTCGCCAATCAACACCAGTCGCGCCTTGGGCGCTTCGCGCACCACGTCCGCCATCGCGCGAATGAGCGTGCGATGGTTCTTGTGGCGCTCGGAACGCATCATGCGCCCCACCGTCAAGACAATCGGCGGCCCTGCGGACATCAGCTCGAGATTTGCGCTCGGCAGCGGGACGTCAAGCCCCGGATGACAGACTTCGATCGGCGGCAGCCGCAGCTCCATCTGCCGTGTATGTGCAGCGGCGGCGTGTGAAATCGCGATTAATTTATCGGCTCGCCGCAACGCCCTGGCACGGGCCGCGCTGAGCCCGTACCACACCTCAAACGAGTAGATGAAGCATACGCATCGCACGCTGGACGGTACTGCCGCGGCCACTATCGGCATCAGGTTCACGTGCTCGCATACGATCAAATCGTAACGTCGCTGCCGCACGCGTGCGGCGAGCGCCAACGCCATCCGTAAGCGCCCGCCGCCATAACTTCGGATCAGAATGTTTGCGCGATCGATACCGTGCCGGGCGGCGGGTGTCGCCCCCGACCGCCCGTGAAGCACCATGACCTCAAGCTCGCCGCCCGGCCCGCTTGCACTCGCCCACTCTGACAGCGCGGCGATCGTGCCGCGCGCCAACGTCGTGATACCGCCCGTGAAGTGGCATCCCAGGCCCAGATAGAGGACACGCATCGCGATACTCCCTAAAAGCGGGCGCGAGTGTCGGTTTGCGACTGCCCGGCGCTCGCGACCGCCATCAGCATCCGCCCTTCCAGCCGGCGCCAGTGATGCTCCCAGGTCCATTCGCGCTCGATAAAGGCGCGGGCGCGCCGGCCGATGGCGCGGCGACGCTCGGGATCGCTCAGCAGCCGCACGACGGCTTCGGCAAATCTCGCGCTGCTCGAAGCGAGCACGGCTTCCGTTCCCGCGCGCGCGCCGATTCCTTCGAGTGCTTCGGGCGTCGCGACCACCGCCAAGCCGCTGGCCATCGCCTCGAGCACCTTGTTTTGCAGGCCTGCGGCGATTCGCATCGGCGCCACCGCAACCGCAGCATCGGCCATACATTCGGCGATGCTTTGCACCGACGCCCTGAGCTCGACGCCGGCACGGCGCACCATCCGCCTGACGCTCGGGCTTGGATTGCGTCCGACGATTCGCAGCTGCGCCCACGGCAGCCGCGCAATCACGCGCGGCCAGATCTCGCTAAGCAGCAGCCGCACCGCTTCGACGTTGGTGGGCGTATCGAGCATCCCCGAAAAGATGACCGGGCCGGTCGCTTCGGCCTCCTGCTCGCGCGGATGGAACTCGTGCGTGTCGACACCGTGAGGCACGAGCCACACCGAGCCGGCGGGCAGGCCGATCGCGTCGCGGTCGTGGGTCGAGATCACGGTATTAAAATCAAAACTCGAAGCGATCGCCGGCTCATAGCGCGATACCGCCGCCAGTTCGAGCCGGTAGAACATCCGCGACAGCAGGTTCTGCCGATGGCGAGCCATCCGATCGAGGTTGAGGCTCTGCGCCACCTGCATCGCGAGGATGCGCGGCGCGGCGGTCTTCTCTCTGACGTACTCGGCGGTGCGAATCAGATGCGCATAGACGAGATCGGGCTCCAGTTCGTTGAGCAGGCGGCCGACCGCTCGCGCCATCTCCTGATTCCACATCGCGCCGACCTGAAACGGATAACCCGCAAGCCGGCAGGTCAATCCCGTGAACGCGGCGCGGACGCGGCCTTGGGGGAAAATCCGCATCGTGGCACAAAGTTCCGCGACCGAATCGCGATCGTTGCCGGCTCCATCCCAGGGCGCGAGCGCCACCAGATGACATTCGTGGCCGCGCTGAGCCAGGAATTCGAGCAGCCGGAACACGGTGCGCTGATCGGCGCGGCCGTCGCGGTCCGGGACCCGCGACGCAAGAACCAGAATTTTCATAATCCCCCCTTAAGCTTGTGCCAGTGTCTCCTGCGGCCGTGATGCGCCAGTTTGCAGTGGCTCCAGTTCCGCGGATTCGCCATCGACCGCGAATTGCATCCATCGTTCGAGCACCATCAACGCCCACAATTGATGGCCGAGGTCGCGCCGGCCGCTCAGATGGGCTCGTTTGAGGGCTTCGACCGCCTCGACTCGGAAAAGACCGCGCCGCCTGACCTGCTCCGGCGACAGCCAGCGTTCGAGCATCACGCGCAGCTCATTCTTCAGCCATCGCGCTAGCGGCGGATTGAACCCTCGCTTGGGCTGACGCAACAGCCAATTCGGCAGCATCCCGCGCATGCTTTCCTTGAGCAGCCGCTTGTCAGCATGGCTGTCGATTGCAGGCGGAATGCCGGCCATGAATTCAAGCAGACGATGGTCGGTCAGCGGCGCGCGAGCCTCGAGGCCGTGCGCCATGCTCATGCGATCGCAATAGGCGAGCACGTTGCTGGGCAGGAATGAGTTCAGATCGACATAGAATGCGGCCTGGGTGAGGCTTGTGGCGCCGACCTCGCGCGCACGCGCAAACAGCGCGCGCAGGTAGTCGTAGGATTGCGCAGCGCCGATTCGTCCGAGCAGTTCCTGAGTATAGAGCGCCGCACGTTCCGCGGCGTTGAAGTAGCCCACCCATTCACAGTAAGCGTCTTCGGGCGTCATTCGCGCGGTCGCGATCAACTCGCACAGCCTGCGCGCGGCGGGCCGCTCGGCGCCCGGAATCCATCCGGCCAACCGCGCCGGAATCAGCCGGCGCGCCCAGTCGCAGCGCTCGATCCAGTGAAGCGCCCGGTAGCGTGGATAGCCACCGAGCGCTTCGTCGCCGCCATCACCACTCAGCACCACTTTGACGTGCCTGCGCACGGCTTCCGACAAGGCGTAGCTGAGTAGCGCGGTAGGATTGCCGAAGGGCTGATCGAAACCCGCAACCATCCGATCGAGCCCGGTCACGCAATCGGCGTCGACCCGGATCTGATGATGGTCCGAGCCCAGCGCGCGCGCCGTCGCCGCAGCCGCCGCGGATTCGTCCATCGCCTGGTCGCTCGCACCGAAGCCGACCGTAAAGGTGCGAAGCCGCGTGCCGCAGGCTCGCGCAGCAGCCACGATCGTAGCGGAATCCAGCCCACCCGAAAGAAACGCGCCCATCGGCACATCCGCCACCAGCCGCGCATTGACAGCGTCAACGATACGCTCGCGAAGCTGGCTCGCGACTTCAGCTTGCGAGCGTTCCTGCGGCGCAAAGCGCAACTCCCAGAAACGTTCCAGCCGCAGGCCGTGACGGTCGCGAATGATCAGATGTCCCGGCGGTAGCTCGCGGATATCACGGTAGATTGTGCGCGGCGCCGGAACGTAGAGATAAGCAAGGTACTGATCGAGCGCCTGGTAATCGATATCTGGATGGTAGCCTTCGGCGTCGAGCAAGCCTTTGATTTCGGAGCACGCTGCAAACGCACCGCGATGCTCGAGATAGTAAAGCGGTTTCAGACCCACCCTGTCGCGCGCCGCGATCAGCCGGCGCAGCCGGCGGTCCCAATAGACGAACGCAAACATCCCGCGCAGGCGCGTGACCGCGCCAGTGCCCCACGCGCCCAGCGCTTTCAACAGCACCTCGGTGTCCGAGCGCGAGCGCAGCTCGGGATGGCCCAGCGCCGCCGTCAGTTCGGCGCAGTTGTAGAGTTCGCCGTTGTAGACCAGCACGCCGTCGTCGTCAGCCATCGGCTGGGCACCGGCGGGGCTAAGATCTCGGATCGCCAGCCGCCAATGCTCAAGCTCGACCGGTTCGGGACAATCCGATGAGGGTTCCGCGCTGGAGAGCCATCGTCCATAGCCGTCGGGTCCGCGATGACGCAGCACGTCGCGCGAGCGCCAGCAGAAGCTGGAGAGCGAGCCGATTCTGGCCCTCAGACCGCACATCGGCTGCCTCCTTCGTCCGCTTGCTGCGATTGCGGCGAGTCGGGGACGAAGTAACGCGGCACCGCGATCGCACCCGGCGGCGCCTGATCTTTCCAATTGCGCAGTTCCCAATATTTCATCGAGGTCCAAAACTCGACGCTCGCGTGCATCAGGCAAAACCGCCATCCCGCAACGCCATCGAGAAAACCCAGACGCACAACGTAGAGGTAGAGGAAGTAGATCAGCGCGCGACCCGGCAGATAGGGCCACAGCCGCTCCTTGATCAGGCGTTTGAACGCCAGCGGACCGTGCAGCCGCAACGCCGTCCGGCTTTCGCCGGTCCGGGCCCGCATCATCTCCGAAGCCTCGAGGCTGGAGTAGCGATTGTGCTTGTCGATCCAATGAGTCAGGTCGCGCCGATCTTCGTGGAGCAGGTCGGCGCGGCAAAATCCGACCGGTCCCGATACCAGCATGTGTTCGTGAACCGCGCGGTTTTCGTAGCGTGCCACTCCGCGACGAAACAGGCGCAGCACCCAGCTCGGATACCATCCGCAATGACGTATCGGACGGCCGTAAAAGATGAACAGGCGGTTGAGATGGAAGCCCTGGTAATCGGGGTTAGAGGCAACCAACCCGAGGATTTCATCGCGCAACTCGGCGCCGACGCGCTCGTCCGCATCCAGAATCAGAATCCAATCGGATTTGATCGGCAGGTTGTCGAGCGCCCAGTTTTTTTGTTCGGCCGGCCCTCGATATTCATGCTGCACCACGCGGGCACCGGCTGCGCGTGCGATCTCGCAAGTGCGATCCGTGCTGAACGAATCGACTACGAAGATTTCGTCAACCCATCC
The DNA here is from genome assembly GCA_050010455.1 of Binataceae bacterium (SeqCode). Lineage (GTDB taxonomy): Bacteria > Desulfobacterota > Binatia > Binatales > Binataceae > DATJOQ01. The sequence goes on from JBEKLA010000187.1 coordinate 8,347, forward strand.
GCGCAGGCTGGCGAGACAGTCGTGAAGGTTGATCTCTTCATTGCAGGTGGGAATCAGCGCCGTTATCGTGCTCATCGACATACTCCCACGCGAGCCATTTCGCGCCGCGCTCTGATCACG
>JBEKLA010000188.1:0-8420 GCA_050010455.1 Binataceae bacterium (SeqCode)
GAGCACTTTCTCGAGATCTTTAAAGAGGCCGTAAAGTGCCGGTTACGCAGCATGGGACCGGTTGGCGCGGACCTCAGCGGTGGCCTTGACTCTTCTTCGATAGTGTGTCTGGCGCAGTCGCTTTATCGCGCCGGGCAATCGTCTGACCATGGCTTCGAGACTTTCTCCCTCGTCTTCCCCCCCGGCACTCCATCCGATGAGAGATCGTATATCGACGACGTGGCCAAGAAATGGGCGCTGAAGGCCAACCGATTGGCCGAGCACGTCCCGGCGGCTTCCTGCTACCAAGAGTCAGTTAGCCGTTCTCTGGATTTCCCGTACTATCCTAATGGCGTCGGCGGTAACGCTTTGAGAGCCTTGGCAAGAACCAAGGGTATTCGCGTCAATCTGACCGGCCACGGGGGAGACGAGCGATTGGGCCACAGCATGCGCCACTACGCCGATCTTTTGCGACGCGGGGACATTCCAAGCTTTGTGCGCGAAATGCGGTCCGACGCCTCCAGCATCGGAACCGCAGCGGCAATCTCGCGCGCGCTGTCACTGGGGCTTGCGCCGCTGCTGCCGGACAATGTTCGCCGCGCTATCCGCAGCCTCAGGGGAAGGAACAATGGGTTTTTTCCGTGGATCAACCCGGAATTTGCCCGACGCGTCAACTTAATTGAACGGCTTCACCCTAGCAGGTCAGGGCCGCGATTCCCCACATTCGCCCAGCAAGACGTTTATAAAGAGGTGTTTCAAGGAAACAATATCCACCCGTATGAACTCGAGGAACGGTCTGATTCGTGGTTCGGGCTGGAGGGAAGGCATCCTTTCGAGGATCGTCGGATCGCTGAATTTGCGGTCCAGTTGCCAGAATCTCAGCGTTGGCGGGGGCGTCGGGAGAAGTTCGTGCTCCGCCAAGCTATGCGGGGGCTTTTGCCGGAATCAGTGCGTCAGCGCTCGGGCAAGGGCGATTTCACCAACCTCTTTGAGGACGCGTTCAGACTGCTCGGTGGCGAAACCCTGTTCGAGTCTTTGGCGATAGAGCCCCTTGGTTGGGTAGATGCGATCTGGGCGCGTAGGATGCTGGGCCTAGAACTGGATGTAAATGCTTGCGTTCGGCTAAGAGAAAGAGGTATAAGCTATTGCTTTCCAATGTGGATGATCTTTGGAATCAACCTATGGTTCCAGACCGTATTCTTGGAAGCCGAACGGTAGCCGGAGCAGATTTTGCGGCTCTGGAAACCTTGGAATGCAATCGATTCGAACTGGAGGATTTATGTCGCAGTCACCTCAGGGGCGTGCTTCAGTGAAACAAGAAACCGCTAAAAGGAAGGCCTATCTGAAACCGGAACTCAAAGAATACGGCAGCGTGTCTCGTCTCACGCGCGGATCTAGTAGCCCACTTGGAGACGGCGCCGGTGGTCACAAGAAGTCGCTCTAATCGCGTAATGGAAGCATGTTTGCGTGGGTGCTCTGTGGGTGCTCTAGTGTCGTGAATTGCTGACGAACGTCGCGCCTCTCGGGGTGATTCCAGGCGCGGCTCGTCAGCCGATTGAATAGACGACCACAACCCGGCGGCGTGGTGTCTGACCCCGGCGATAAAGACATCGAGGGTTTGAGCCCGGATGCTGCCGGGTCGGTGCCGAGCGGCGATTGTCCGACCGGAGCCCGCTGAAGATCATAAGCGCTGGCGCGAGTGGTCGCTGTTCAACTACAGTCGCGAGTCGCGTCAGATTCCTAAGAGACATGTTGACTCGCCTCGGCCTTGCGGCCAAGGTTGATGTGTTCAAAGAACCGCTTCTTCGGCTGTAACGTGGACGAGCTTCAAGCATCACCGGTGCGCTCGTCGATATTCAGTGAGGCGAGCGCTGCGTGGTTGATTGCCAGAATCGTTGCCAGGAATCCGACATAGTTATGTGGCTGAGGCCGCGAATTTAGAACCGTGCGTTACCGGGTCTGCGGTCTAACTGTCAGCAGCGATACCCAACTGCCGGAACTGCTTTTGGCAGATGGGGAGCAAGACGCACAAATAGACGTGCGTTTGCGGATTCGGGACTCGTCGTCCGCGGATTTCCCAGCGCCTCGACGTTGGGTATTTTCGGATACTCTCGACAACGGTAGCCCTTGGCTATCCTGCGCCCAGACTGACGTGGGCTATCTCGTTCGCATCCATGAGATGGCGGATTTTTTTATTGACCCCGACGGTCGGGAAGTGAGTTGCTCTCCAGATCCGCGAATATCTGCGGAAACCCTGCGCCATCTTTTCATAGACCAGGTATTTCCCCGGCTGCTCAATCTGCGCGGCCAAGATGCGCTTCACGCCACCTCAGTACTTACACCGGCGGGGCTGTGCGCTTTCGTGGGTCCTTCGGGTACGGGAAAGTCTACGCTGGCCGCGGCCTTCCAGCTTGCGGGCTACCCCGTACTGAGCGACGATTGTTTGGTGGTGCGCGAAGAGGGCGAGCAGATAGTAGCGACGCCCGCCTACCCGGGGGTGCGCCTTTGGGAAGATACCATCGAGGCACTCCGTCACGAGGACAGCTTGGCGCTGCCGGTGGCCGATTACACCGTCAAGCGACGCGTGACAGTGTCGGGCCAGGCTAACGAGGTTTTCGCCCATGCCTATCCGCTGGTGCGGATCTACGCGCCTGTGAGGTCGAGCGACCGGGAATCAAGCGAAATTCTCACTGTTCCTTCAATCGAGCCGCTGTCGCGCGGGGCCGCCTTCCTGGAACTGGTTTCATCGCTATTTCGACTCGACCTAACCGACCGCGAGATGCTGACCCGGCAGTTTCACTTCGTCGGACGGCTGCTCTCACTTGTAACGATACGTCGGCTACGGATTCCCAACGCACTGTCCGCGCTGCCGGCGGTCCGCGACGCCATTCTGGCGGATCTTGAAGCCGCATGAATGTCGCGGCGATCTCGGTACGAAATCTTGTCAAACGATTTCCCCTAAGCAGGGGGTTGACGGAAATAGTTCGCCGGCCTTTTACACCGCGCTTGGCCACGGCGCTGGATGGCCTGGATTTGGAGGTAGGCTACGGCGAAATCTTTGGGCTGCTTGGCCCCAACGGCGCGGGCAAAACTACGCTGCTCAAGATTCTCTGCACTTTGGTTATGCCGACCGGCGGTATCGCTACCATCACCGGCCATAACGTGTTGCAGGCGCCTGCAAGCGTCCGTCAGGCGATAGGTTATTGCCTGGATACCGAAAGAAGCTTCTATTATCGCCTTACCGGGCGGCAGAACCTCGCGTTCTTCGGCGCGCTCAACAACCTCGAATCGAAGCAGGGCGCCGAGCGAATCGCGGAGTTGACCGAGATGCTGGGGCTGAGTTACGCGATCGACAGGCCATTTGCGACTTATTCGAAGGGGATGCAACAGAAGCTTGGCCTGGCGCGTGCGCTGATGACCGATCCGGGCGTGCTGCTGCTGGACGAGCCCACCAAGAGCCTCGATCCGGTCGCCGCGGCTGAATTCCGCCACTTCTTGAGAAAGACGCTGATCGACAGATTCGAGAAGACGATTCTTCTGGTGACGCATAGCCTCGAGGACGCCGCTGAATGCTGCGACCGTATCGCTTTGATGAATCAGGGCAGGATATCTTTGCGCGGCACCTGGGCCGAGGTGGGCGGAGCGATTCGCAACGGCGGCTATTCTGCCGAGCACGCGGACCATCTGTGATGAAGAAGCTGTGGGCCTTTATCAAGCGGGATTTCCTGATCGAAACCAGCTATCGCTTCTCGGCGCTGTTGCAGATCGGCTCGATCGTGTTCACGGTGGCCAGCTACTACTATCTGGCTCGTTTCGTCGGCGCCTCGAAACCCGCTGACGATAATCCTGGCACGCAGGGCTACTTCGCGTTCGTGCTGATCGGCGTCGCCGTGCACGAATACTTGACCACTTCCCTCGACGCGTTTTCGCGCGGTATCCGCGAATCGCAGCTCGCGGGAACTTTGGGCGCGCTGCTTTCGACTCAGACCTCGCTCACGGCGGTTATCCTGTTGTCGGCTGCTTACCCGCTGGTTTGGACGACGTTTGTCGTGATGGTTTATCTGGTTTTGGGGATCGGGATCTTCGGTGTGCGTTTCGCGCTCGGGGATCTGAGCGCGGCAGGGCTGATCTTGCTCCTGTCAATCATCGCCTTTAGCGGATTGGGCACCCTTTCGGCCAGCTTTGTCATGGTCTTCAAACGCGGCAGCCCGGTGGTGTGGCTATTCGGTGGCCTGTCGTGGCTTTTGGGTGGTGTACTCTACCCCGTCGCGGTTCTGCCGTGGTGGCTGCGCCAAGCTTCGGCCCTGCTCCCGATCACGTACGCGATCGAGGGTCTGCGGGCGGCCTTGCTGCGCGGCGCGCCGTGGCACGAACTGTGGCATAGCGTCGGGCCGCTGCTGCTAATCGCGGCGATCGTGTTTCCTCTCGGCATCGCGAGTTTTCAATTCGCGGCCCGTTATACCAGAATTGCCGGAACTCTTGAGCACTATTGAGGGGTTGATTCGATCGCTCGCGCGGCGCGGGTACTGGCTTAGGCTGCCGGGAGTGTCTGAATTTTCAAAGCTTGAGCGTTTTAATTTCGCGCCACTTGTCGAGAGGAATGACCAACTCAGTTTGCCGGCTCTCCACCCGCGGCGGATTTAGCACGCGCCACGGAGGCAACGACAACCAATGGTAGCGCCGACAACCATTAGCCGTCGAGCGGAGACGCCCGCGCGCCCGCGATACGGGCCGCTTTTGCGGCCTCGTCATTCAGTGGATAATTCGCAAGGGGAAAGAGTGAACTCTAGCATTGCGGCGTTATCGACGGCGCTGGTCGCGTTCGTAATCTCGGCGGCCGGGGTGCCGCTTATGAAGCGGCTGGCGCTTCGTTACGAAGTCGTGTCCAAGCCTTCGGACGATCGCTGGCATCGCGAGCCAACTCCGCTGCTGGGCGGTGTTGCTGTTATAGCCGGTTTCATAGTCGCGATTTTGTTCTTCGGTCATGTGGAAAAGTGGCTGGTGGTAGGGGCGGTCGCGCTTCTTGCCGTGGGGGCGATCGACGATACGCTGGTGCTCAGCGCGCGAGCGAAATTGATTTCGCAGTTGTTGGTAGTCGGACTAATCATGCGGAAGGCGCCGATATTCAATATACTGCCGTGGCCGCCGCTGAATCTTCTACTGACTATCTTTTGGTTCGTTCTTACGATCAACGCCGTTAATCTAATCGATGGCCTCGACGGACTCGCCGGTGGGTTAGGGATCGCCTCTGCCCTTACGGTCGCTGCGCTGGCCGCGTTGCACGGTCAGACGATGGTTCTTGGATGGGCGCTCGCGCTCAGCGGAGCGCTGGCCGGCTTTCTGCTCTACAACTACAAGCCGGCTTCTATATTTATGGGCGATGCGGGGGCGCTTCCGGTCGGGTTTATTCTCGGCGGCTTGTCGATCGAGGCCAGCCTGCTAATCACCAACTCCTGGCTTGCCGCGACGGCGGTCCCTCTGCTCGTGGTGCTGGTTCCGGTGACCGATACTTTGGTGGTTACGATTGGGCGGCTGGCGGCTGGCAGTTCAATTTCCCGGCGCGGGCTGGATCACTTCCATCATCGATTGGGAAAGCTTGGCCTGTCGGATCGCCGCGTGATGCAACTGATGTGCGCTTTGGAGCTCGGGGCGGGAGCATGCGCGGTCATTCTGAGCCTGATGCGGCACTTCTACATCGTGGCTACGCTCTCGGCGGGTCTGCTCTTCTTCGCGCTGATCGGGCTGTTCCTGATTGATTTGAACCTGGATTCAACCGCTTCCGCGCGCGAGCGCGATCAGCGGCCTCGACTCGCGCGCGCCATCCTGAGCCTGAACCTGAAGCGGCGGGTGTTCGAGGTAATCCTCGACGGCCTCCTGATAACCGTTGCATACTGTGCCGCGGTTTTGATTCGTCTCGACTTCAAGGTCGACCCCGATCTGTTTCACCTGTTGACCGTTGCCTTGCCATGGGTGATGGCAATCAGCTATCTGGCGTTCTTTAGTTCGGGTATCTATCGGGGTACGTGGCGTCATTTTGGCCTCGAGGACGCCATGCGCTTCGGGCAAGGAGCGATGCTCGCGGCTTTCCTGTTATTCGCGACCGGGCGTTTTGCTCCGCTCAGATTCTCGGGCTCGATCCTGTGCATCTTTACGATCCTGTTGTTTAATTTGCTGGTCGCAACCCGGCTGTCGTTTCGAATCTTCCTTAAGGTCATCGACTTCCTGGCCCGGCCCTCAAGCTCGATAATCATCGTCGGTGCGAATAGCGGCGGCGAAGCGGCGTTATGGCATCTGTTCTCGGATCGCGGCAATCGCAAGATCAGGATGCTTGGATTCGTCGACGACGACACCTTCAAGCGCGGTAAGTTGATCCACGGCTATCGGGTGTTGGGTTCGATCGACGAGCTTGGCCGCATCTATCAGGAGTGCGCCTTCGACTCCGTTCTGATTGCCGCCGAGGCGCTTGCCGAAGAGCGCCTGGAGCTGGTGCGATCGTTCGTGCGCAGTCGCGATTTGCAATTGCGCCGATTCATAATTGGTATAAGCGACGTTGCGCCGGGAGCCCGGAGCGAGCGCAAGCAGCCAGGCTCAGAATAACGGCGTTGGCAGGTGAAACGGTGTCTTTGCAATGCCGGTTGACGGTTCCGCATAGATTTTTGGAGCGAGCTGCCTGCCATCCGGCTTCGGGCCAGGGAAATTCGCACGTCGGCAAAGACGCTATCGGGGTCACCCGCTCTTTCTGCAATTGCGTCCGTTCAACGTCAGCCGAACTACCTGAAGCATGTAGTCACCTCGGGTTATGCGGCAATAAGTGTGTAAAGCGGGATTGAGGGAGAAAGGGAAAGCGACGTACTCCTCTCTTTGGTTGAGAACGATAAAAGGCGCCCGGCCGGGCGCGGGAGGTACGTCGCGATGGTGACAGTAACGATTGATGTGAGCGATGCCAAGGTGTTGCTGGCGGAGCCGCGACCGCTCGCGCAACGCTCGCGCCAATTCGGCGCCCAGCCACGCCAGCCATTTCTCCGAACTCTTCAGCCGCTTATAGAGCGCGACCTGCGACATCGTGGCAATCCCGTGCGCGCCGAAATGCGCCCATCCCCCACGCGGCCTCGCGCCATCCCTGCGGCAGCAGCCCCTCAATTACCCTCCACTCATTCGCCCGCGCTGTCTCCACCATGCATAGAGAAATATGTAATCCCGCGGCTGCCACATCAATCCTTAGGTTAACGCATATGGGGATGCTCCCCCTCGCGCACCCTAACCGGACACCATTAACCGAGTGGGGGGAGTTTCAAATGATCCAAAGGGGAGGAGTGGGCCAACTCACGGTATCGAAATCAGCATTAGCCGGCGACCAAGTACAAAACTTTCAGCACTCCGGCGACGCTCTCAAGCTGCTGGTAAAAACCTCTAACGCAAGCCGCCAGACATTGCTCGCAGCATGTTAGGGACTAATCTCGCCGCTGCCACGGCCGATCGCTAGATTGCAACCGAACAGGTGCGCTGGTTGTTGGCCGCGCTGGAATTGCGCCGAGGAACGCTACAATTGCTTATCGGCTGTACTTTTCCGATAGATTTCCGGCTCGGGTAAGCGCTGCATTCTAATCTTTGAACCACGCGGGAAATTCGGACCGGAGAGCCCTGGCGATTTCATTCAAGGTGAGGTTCCGGTCCATCAGTTCAAGCACTCTTCGGTCGATTTGCCAATCTTTATTGGGCACCGGAACAAAACTGTGCGCGCGCTTGCGCAACCGCTCACGGGACAGTAGCGCGGCATTGAAAGTTGATTGACGATACCGCGCCTTCTCTTGTCCGGAATCATTCGTCACCTGCGTGTTCCACGACCATACGTAATCGGGAGCAACGAAGTCGGCCCGCAAACTAATTTTGATATGATCACCTGCCTTCAGTTCCAGGGCTTCCGGCCAGGGAAAGAACGCATGACGATATATGTGTTCTCCGCGGGGGGGGGAAATTAGAGAAGCCGGCCCATCCCGCAGTTTCGGAGTCGTACCACACGCACACTCCATGAGCTGTGGCAATGCGGCCGACAAGCCCGGACATCTCTCCCCTTACATTATGGCTGTGAAGCTGCTTGTAGTCCAAAACCGCCCAAGGTTGGGGCGGCCGTCGGAGCGCTTCGCTGTAATTGTAAATCATCGTCAGTGATCGTCAGTGGCGTTCCATCTCGAATCAACGGGCGGCTTATCGCTCCAAAAACGACAAACTGACGAGCCCATGGCCTGCGGTCAGGAATTTACCTTTAGTCGTCGCTCGGCTCACTGACGATGACTGACGATCTTTTCGGAATATCGGTCACGCAGCAGAGGGAAATTACGCGCCTGCCGAGGCGGTCGGCGCGGCTGGAATTGAGCTCGATGCCGGCGGCGCGGAGGTTCCCGGCCATGCGGCGCAGGGCGTTACCGAGCGCATTGGGCGCC
>JBEKLA010000189.1:0-8301 GCA_050010455.1 Binataceae bacterium (SeqCode)
ATTACGTTTTCTGGTTTCAAAGGCTCCAGCATCTCATGCGACAAAGCGTCGCATATAAACTCCATCTCCTTAGGCGGGTTTGCCGTATCCGTGGCGATGAAGTAGTTGATGCTGTCGCCTTCTTGCTTCGCGGGCGAATGCCCGAAGTTTTTGAGAGAAAACCCGAGCTTCATATCCATAAAGACGTAGTTCTCACCCTTGTTGCCCAAGCGGAGATGGAATTTCAGGGGACTGATGACCTGAACGTTCCCGTTCACCCCGACCCATGCTCGCTCGGACTGTTCAAATTGCCGTTGTGCTATCCTGTTGGCTTCCCGCGAGGCTTTGAGAAGACAAAAAGTCAAACCAGCGTAGATGATTACCGCAGCAAGCGTTACTATTTCGATGCGATATTTCTTTACCTCAAGGCGATAATTGCGATCGGGATCGGCCTCAGCCTGATTTGTTGGGGGTGGTGGCAAGTCTGTTTCGATCCAGGCGCAAAAGGTTGGTTCGGCTTGGTTCTCGTATTCTTGGGAGCTGTCCCGCTGGACTACGGCATCTTTTCTATCTTTATGTGAATCATCCAGTATCATGCCGCTTCGAGCTGCGACTCTGCATCGCTGTGTAGTGCGGATGAGTTTTTAAGTGATACTCGCCGCATCGACGGCAATAGAAGTGTGGCACGTCATCCGATAGCGATGGTTCCTTAAGTAATCCCTCAACCGCAGCATCGAACACGGCTTCTGACAGTCGCGCCGTAAGCACTTCGGGCGCTTTTTCTTCTAATCGCCCAATTAGCTCTTCATCGGGAAGAGGAGTTGCGGCGACTCTTCCAATTTTAGTTTGTTTCCGCGCCATCCCCTCTCCACAAACGGCAACGTTAGCTGCCGTGGCTTGCTGGTTATTTCCGGCTGAGGCCGTCGCCAGCGCGGCGTCCTCAGCATCCTGCTATGACTGCGTCGAAAATATCAGGGTTCTTGCGGTTGTTGAACCGGAAAGTGAACTCGTTGAGGTACAGAGGCAAGTACTTCGCCGACACCTTGTGATAATTGCCGATGATTCCACGCTTCAACAGCGACCAAAACGATTCGATGCTTTGCGTGTGAACGCGACCGCGCACATATTCCTCTTTGGCGTGGTTAACCTGCTCGTGGGGCAGATCCTTGCCGAGATGGCGATAATGTGGAGCCTCGTCCGTTGCGACCAGCGACACGTTGTTAGATATGACGTTGCGGACAAACTTCTCGTGTGTATCGAAGCCAGTCTCTTCGAGCATTTTGCAGACCACGTTGCCCTTCCGAGCGATAACGCCAATGACTTGGATTTTGCCTTGGGTGCCTTGCCTGCCGCTTCGTTTTCCGAGATGCTTGTTGCCTTCTTTCCCGCCGATATAGGTTTCGTCGGCCTCAACCTCGCCTATCAGCTTTGACAATTCTTCATCCTTCATTGCAGCGCGAATGCGCGTGCACAGATACCAAGCGGTCTCGTAGGAGCCAGTCCCGATCATCCGATGGATCTGATGGGCGCTCATGCCCTTCTTGGAATGGAACATCAGAAAGATGACGCGGAACCATTCGCGGAGCGGATAGTTCGTATTCTCGAAGACCGTGCGCGTGATGACGCTGAAGCGATAGCCATTCTTCCTGTCACAGGTAACCGTCTTGTCGATTTCCGCAGTCTGCTTGCCGCTCTTGCAGAGGTAGTGAAACGGACGGGCCTTGAGCTTATAGGCCTTCTCGCCGCAACGCGGGCATTTGACGGTGCCGTCCGGCCAGCGCTTCAGTTCCAGAAAGGCCTTACACGAACGCTCGTCGGGGAAGCGAGCCAGCAATTCGCGGAACGTCATCTGCTTCGTATTCATGGCAAATACGCTAGCATTTCCCTATATCGGTGTCAAGTCTCGGATAATCCCCAGATCACTCCCCCTGAAACGCCGAAGCCCGACCCGATCGGGCCAGGCTTCGTTACCATCTCGGCATTACCAAACCCGCAGCTCCGCGATCAAGCCGAAATCTTCGCGGTGCCCATTCTTGGCATCCCTACTGAGCGCCAGCGAAGGATTCGGCGCGTCCAGCGCGAGACGTGAATGCAAGCATGCGAGCACGGCACGCGGGTTGCGAAAAAACAGCAACCCGCGTGCCGTGCTCGCTTCTGTTCCCTCTCCCTGTCCAAGAAGCCCTAACCCTCTCCTTGTCCAAGGAGAGGGTTAGGGTGAGGTCCTCAGCGCGAGGGTTCCGATCCCCCCTCGCGCTCGGCGACTATCCTGCGCCCGCGCCTACTGCGTCGATTCCTTCCCCTGCACGCGCGAGATCGCGCCCTTGGTCTCCTCGATCGATCCGCCCTGGAAGCGCATCTCGGCGCGAGCCAGCGTCACGCCGCCATGGAGATTCGTGATCGCCTCCTCGATACCCGTCTGCGCGAGTTCGTGCGCCTTCACCCATCGCCCTTCGCCCTTGACGAAGGAGACCAGGTTGAAGACGTTTTCGAACAGCGCCTTCTGCGTCTTGGCGAACTTCGCGTTCCACACCACCTGGCCCGATTGCGTCTGCACCAGATGCAGCGTGAACTCGACCGACGCCGGGCTCTCCGCCGCATACGCGACGCCCACGCGCTCCTTGAACCGATCCACGGTGCCGAACAGCACCACGTCGGCATTAACCTTCTTGCCCAGTTCGATCGCGACCGCCTCCTGATTCGCGGGCGTCGCTGGCGGCAGCTTTTGCAGCGCGTCCGAGACCTCGCTCTCCGACACCATCCCCCATCCCCCCGCCAGCGCGACCTGTCCCATCAGCTCGGCCGTCACCGTCTCGCCCGAACCTTCACCGACGATGCCGTCGCTCTTGCTCGGCGCCTCGATCATCGGCATCACCGCGATCCGCGAGACCCGCACCGTCTTGATCGATTTCACCGCGTGGACTTCGAGATCCGGCGTATTGCCGATAAACGGCACCCGCGACGACAGCGACGGCATCTTCGCCGACGCGCATCCCGCGATCACGAAGCACGCGCCGATTATCAGCGCGCGACACAGGCTCAGCCGATTCATGACACCACCCTGATCGAAAGTTCCTTCAGTTGCCCGGCCGAGACCGCCGCCGGCGCCCCGCTCATCGGGTCGGCGGCGCGCTGACTCTTGGGGAACGCCATCACGTCGCGCAACGATTCGGTGCCGCACAGCATCATCACCAGCCGTTCGACGCCGAGCGCGATTCCGCCGTGGGGCGGCGCGCCGTAGCCGAGCGCGTCGATCAGGAAACCGAACTTGTCCATCGCCTCCTCGCGCGAAAACCCCAGCAGCTCGAAAACCTTGAGCTGCATTTCGCGGTCGTGAATACGAATCGAACCGCCGCCCATCTCTTCCCCGTTCAACACCAGATCGTAGCACAATGCGTGAGGCTTGAGCGCGGCGTCAATCGCGGCCCTGGAGTTCCCCTGTTTTAACTCCGCGCACGCCCGTTCCATCTCCACCAGATCCTCCGGCCGCGGCGCGGTAAACGGATGGTTGACCGCGTACAGGCGCTTTTCCTCCTCGTTGTACTCGAACAGCGGAAAATCCACCACCCACAGGAAGCGCAGTTCGCTCGACTTGCGGAGCTCGAACTTCTCGGCCAACTGCAGGCGCAGCTCGCCCAGCGCCGGACGCACCTTGTCACGCGGCCCCGCGACCATCAGCAGGGTGTCGCCCGCTTCGAGCGCCGCCGCTTCGCCAATCAGCCGCCGCTCATTGGCGCCAAGATGCTTCGCCACCGGGCCCGACCAGTCATCCGCGCCGGTCTTGACCCACGCCAGCCCCAGTCCCAGGCGCGAGCGCATCACTTCGGCGCTCGTATCGAGGTCGCGGCGCGTCAATTGGAATCGCGCCGGCAGCCTGATTCCGTATATCGACTCGCCACGCGCGAGCGCCTCGCTGAAAACCTTGAACCCGGTGCCCTGCAGAGCCCCGTCTAATCGTTTCAGTTCGAGGTCGAAGCGCATGTCGGGCTTGTCGATTCCAAAGCGCTCCATCACCTCTTCGTAGGGGATTCGGATGAACGGCGGCGCAAGCTTGATTCCGAGCACGCGCTCGAACACCGATACCATCACGCCCTCGATCAGCGCGTAGATATCGTCGGGACGCGGCCCGGTCATCTCGATATCGACCTGCGAGAACTCGGGCTGGCGATTCGCGCGCAGGTCCTCGTCGCGAAAGCATCGCGCGATCTGATAGTAGCGGTCCAACCCGCCCACCATCAGCAACTGCTTCAATAGCTGCGGCGATTGCGGCAGCGCGTAGAACTTGCCCGGATTAACCCGGCTCGGCACCACGTAGTCGCGCGCCCCTTCGGGCGTGGGACGCCACAGGATCGGCGTCTCGACCTCGACGAAACCTTCTCCGTCGAGATAATCGCGCACCGCGCGCATCGCCAGATGGCGCCGGCGCAGGTTCTGCTGCATCTGCGGACGGCGCAGATCGAGGTAGCGATACTTGAGGCGCACTTCCTCGGCCGCCTCGGTATCTTCGCTGACCATAAACGGCGGCGGCGCCGACGCATTCAGCACTTCCGCCGCGCTCGCCATCACCTCGATTTGGCCGGTCGGAAGCTCGGCGTTCACCGTGCCCGCGGCGCGCCGCACCACCGTCCCTTTGACCGCGACGTAGTATTCCGCGCGCATGCCGCGCGCCACCGTATGCGCCGCGGCGTTCTGTTCGGGATTGAAGACCACCTGCACGATACCTTCGCGATCGCGCAGATCAACAAAGATCAGCCCGCCGTGATCGCGCCGCACCGCGACCCATCCCCACAGCGCCACCTCACGGCCGCTGTCGCTCTCGCGCAGCGCGCCACAGTAATCACTTCGCCGCCACGGAGGCAGCGGCGAGAAATGTCCGTTCGATTCGTTGTTAGCCATGCGTTCCTGAGATTACCCGCGAAAGAAAGATGACGAAACAGCGCGGCAGGACGAAATCAGCGCAGCGTCAGCGATTGCCGGCGCTCGCCGCCATCACCGAAGGCAGGTCGTCGAGCTTTACCTCGCTTTGTTGACTATGCGCCAAATCGCGCACCTGCGCGACTCCGCGCGCCAGCTCGTTGTCGCCGATTATCACCGCGTAGCGCGCGCCGATCCGGTCGGCGCGGCGTAACAACGCCTTGAGACCGCGCTCCGGCGATAGCATCTCGACCGCAAGCTTGTGCTCCACTCTCATCGAGCGCGCCAGCTCGACCGCGCGCGCCGTTGCCGCTTCGCCAAGTGCGATCATCGCGACTTGCGGCGCCGCCTCGAATTTTCGCGAGCTCTCGATCAGCGCCAGCGCCATCCGGTCAAGCCCGATCGCGAAACCGATTCCCGGCATCGGCGCGCCGCCCAGCTCCGCGATCAGCCCGTCGTAGCGGCCGCCCGCGAGCACCGCGTTTTGCGCCCCGAGCGCCGTCGAGCTGACCTCGAACGTGGTGCGCATATAGTAGTCGAGCCCGCGCACGATCCGAGGATTCACGATGAACTCCACGCCCGCGCGTGCGAGCAGATCGCGCACCGTATCGAAATGCTTGCGGCAGTCCGCGCACAGATAATCGAGCGAATTGGGCGCGCCCTCGGCGATTTTCACATCGGTCTTGCAATCGAGCAATCGCAGCGGATTCCGCTCCAGCCGCGCGTGGCAATCCTCGCACAGCTCGGCGAAATGCGCGCGGCCGTAAGCGAGCACCGCGTCGCGAAACCCGGGGCGGCAATTCGCGCATCCGAGCGAGTTCAGCTCCATCTTGAGCGCCAGCCCAAGCTCGCGCCGCAGATCGTCGATCATTATCAGCAGTTCGGCGTCGCAGGCGGCGTCGGCGCGTCCGAACACCTCGACCCCGAACTGGTAGAACTCGCGATAGCGCCCCTTCTGCGGACGCTCGTAGCGCAGCATCGGCCCGCAGTAAAAAAAGCGCTGCTCAGGATCGCTGCGATCGAGCCCGGCCTCGATATAGGCGCGCACCACGCCCGGCGTGCCCTCGGGACGCAGCACCATCTGCCCCTCGTCGCCGCCCTCGCCGCGCCGCTCGACCGTGTACATCTGCTTCTCGACGATATCCGACGTCGCGCCCGTCGAGCGCATGTAGAGCTCGATCCGTTCCAGGGTCGGGATCCGGATCTCCCTGACCGCGTAACGCTCCATCAGCGCGCGCGCCCGCTCCTCGATAAAGCTGATCGCGCGGACCTGCGGCCCCATCAGGTCCTGAAATCCTCTGAGTCGTGTTAGTTCCACGGCATTCCATGCCGGCGGGGCGTTGCGCTCGCGTTGCTCGGGTTAGTGGCAAGACTCAAGCGTCGCCTGCCGCGGCGGCACGCTAGGTTAACATCCGACGGACGGGCGATTCTACGGGATTCGATATCGGACGCCGCCCGAATCAGGACCGCGCGCGACGCCGTACGAGCACCGGCCGCGCCGCGCTAAGACCTCCGCGACGGCATCTCTGGGGGGCTACAGGCGCGCGGGCGCTGGATATCTTTTTGGGTCATATGCCAAGCACTCGACGACTGCGAAAGCCGAGCGGAGCGGCCGCCATCATTGAGCTTGAAGCGCTCGACCAGCTGGCGCAGTGTCGTCGCCATCTTCGCCAGCTCGAGCGCCGCCTGCTGCGAGGCGCCGGCGGATTCCTCGGTGCCCTTGGCGGCTTGCGCCACTCCCACGATGTTCTGAGCAATCTCGGAACTGCCTCTGGCTCCTTCCGAGATGTTGCGCGCGATCTCGTTGGTGGTCGCGGTCTGTTCCTCGACCGCACTGGCAATGGTGTTCTGGATATCGTTGATCCGCTTGATAACCCCGGTGATCTGGCCGATGGTCTCGACCGCCCCCTTGGCGTCATCCTGAATCGCTTCCACCTTGCGGCCGATGTCCTCGGTAGCCTTGGCGGTTTCTTTGGCCAGTTCCTTGACCTCGTTGGCGACCACCGCAAACCCCTTGCCCGCCTCGCCCGCCCGCGCGGCTTCGATAGTCGCGTTGAGCGCCAGCAGATTGGTTTGCTCGGCGATCGAGGTGATCACCTTGATCACGTTGCCGATCTCGGTGCTGCTTTCGCCCAGCTTCGCCACCGTGGCATTGGTGGTCTCCGCGACTTTCGCCGCGGAATCCGCCACTTGCGCCGCTTCGGTGGCGTTCTTG
This sequence comes from Binataceae bacterium (SeqCode), assembly GCA_050010455.1. Classification (GTDB taxonomy): domain Bacteria; phylum Desulfobacterota; class Binatia; order Binatales; family Binataceae; genus DATJOQ01. Next base: position 7,106 of record JBEKLA010000189.1, read on the forward strand.
GCGATCTCTTTAATGCTGGCGGTCATCTGCTCGGTGGCGGTCGAGACCGTCTGGACGTTATTGCTGACCTGCTCGGCAGCCGCCGACACGCCGCTGGCTTGAGACGCCGCCTGCTGGGACTGCGCACCCATCTGCTGGGCGCTGGCGGTGAGCTCCTCGGAAGCGCTCGCCAGCACCTGCGCGTTGCTGCGAATTTCATCGACCACCTTGGCCAAGTCGTCGCTCATGGCGTTAATGGTCTCGCCCAGCTTGCCCAGCTCATCGCTGCTGGCGTAGTCGACCCCTGACGGTGAGATCGCCGGCCGCCACAGCCGCCGCCACCCGGATCACCTGCTCCAGGGGCACCAAGATCCCCTGAGCCACCAGCCAACTGATAGCCAGGGCGAAGATCGCTGCCAGAACGGATAGGACCACTTGATACTCGATCATCGCCGTGATCTTCGATTGTGAGTACGCGCCGAATAACTGCTCGGTCCGATTAGCGCAGGTGTAGAGAAGTTTGCTCGCGTCGACAACCTCTTTCTGCTTGGGATAATAACTCGCATCTTTGGGCGAAAGCTTTATAAAATCTTCGCCCTTGCTAAACAGGTCCTCTAAGAACTTTTTTTGCTCCAAGAGCTGCTCGCGAATCTGTTCCGGCGGCACCGGCAATTGGACTTTGTCTTCCTGCCCGACCGTCAGAATGGTCGTGCCCCCGTTGGTCAACGCGTCCAGGTCTTCGACGAAGAACTTGCGGGTGGAACTCAGCTCCGTCGCTCCCCCCAGGGCATACAACATCAGCTCTTTGACATACTTCTGGCTGAGCATCTGCTGGCGGCCCAATATATCTACCACCATCGTGTCGGTTTTCAGACCCTGCAGCGTGGTGGTCGTGTACACCACCCCGCCCGCGATCGCCAAGATAAGTATGGCCGGGACGCTCGCCAGCTTTAGCTTCACGCTGAAGCGCCCCAGGAACGACTGCGATCCTTGGCTAACCATCTTAGTTTCCCCCCTGCGCCACTGTGTGGTCGAATCTATTTTTAATTGAGGATTAGTTCGTGTGAAAAGCAGGTCAGCGGTGAATTACTATTGCCATCCGAGTCGAATATTCCCTCTGATAACAGGATGTACATCTGCGACAAAATCCGAAATAACCACAATGTTGCGAAGCCCGAGCTGAGTGTGCCTGGCATCATGCAACCGTAATATGTGCC
>JBEKLA010000190.1:0-8295 GCA_050010455.1 Binataceae bacterium (SeqCode)
TTCTCTGAGCCGCAAGACGCCCGCTCGCGCCACGCGCCGGAGTCTGCTAAGCGTCGCGAGTGCGGCGCGCCGCGCGAATCTCACACGAATCTCATCAGATGGCTAATGACAACATGAAGGTCGTCGCGATAGCGGGCGGCTCCGGATTTATCGGCGGCGCGATCGCGCGCCGCTTGGCCGGAATCCCCGCTATCCGCGCGCGTTTGCTGAGCCGCAATCCCGAACGGGCGCGCGAGCGTCTCGCGCCGATTGACGCCGACTTCGTGCGCGCCGAAGTCACCGACCCGTCGTCGCTGAAGACGGCCCTCGACGGCGCCCGCGCGATCGTAAGCGCGGTTCAGTTCGACGGCTATCCGGTCGAGGATCCGTCGCGTGGCCTGACGTTCGAGCGCGTCGATTACGGCGGCACGGTCGCGATACTCGAGGCGGCGAAGGCCTGCGCGGTCGAGCACTTCATTTACATCAGCGGCGTCGCCGCCGACGAACGAAGCTCTCATCCCGCCTTTTCCGCCAAGGGCCGCGCCGAACGCGCGATCAGGGAATCGGGCCTCTCGTACACGATTTTCCGCCCCTCGCTCGTGTTCGGACCCGGCGATAGCACCGTCAACATGTTCGCCCGGATGCTGCGCTTCGCGCCGCTCTTCGCCGTGCCCGGAACCGGACGTCAAAGGCTGCAGCCGGTTTATGTGGAAGATCTCGCGGCGTGCGTCGCGCTTGCGCTTACCGATAGCCAGCGCGCCCGCAATCAAATCTTCGAGGTCGGCGGCCCGGAGCCGATGACCTTCGACGAGCTGATCCGGATCGTGATGGACGTGACCGGACGTCATCGCCCGATAATCCACATTCCCGAGGTCGTGATGCGCGCGGCCGGCTTCATCGCGGAGAAGTTGCCGCGGCCCAGGTTCTCGCGCGACGCGGTCGCGTTCGTAACCGCGGACCACGTCTGCGATATCGCGCCGCTGGTCGAAAAGCTCGGAATTCAGCTCACTCCCGCTCGCGAGGCGATGGCCTATCTCGCGCCGAAGCCGTGAGCTGTGCGATACGTTCGCGCGGCGAATCAGGCCGGTCGTGAGCGCCGATTACGGCGCTGGAACCGGGATCGCGCCGCCAACGCGGAGAGGGCTCAGGCGCGCACCGGAAGGCCGGACTGATTCAGGACCATGTCGCCCCCGGTCGCCATCAGCTCATCATCATTCTGCCACTTCGTGCTCTGTGCTTGGGGCGCAGGGCTCGTCTGAACCTGGGGCTGATTATCGCCAGCCGGAGCGCATCCCGCCACGAAGGCAACCATCAGGGCACCGATCAGCGTTGGAATCATCAAACGGGAAATCATGGAAAGAAGAACCTCTCCGATCAGATTGGCGCAAATCGGATCACTTGGCGAGCGCTTATTTTAATTTTCGAACTTGATCGGGGTCGGAATCGCCGCCGGAGTCACGGAAATTGACGATGTTGGCGACGCTTGTGACGATTCGGTCGCGCTCGGCGTCGGCGTTGCGGCTACGGCCGTAGCGCTGGCAGCCACGGACGGAGTGGCGGCAGGTGTCGGTGAGGATGTCGCGCTCGCCGCGGCGATTCCAATCGGAGTCGACGTGGCGCTGGGCGTAGCACTAGATGACGAGCTTGGAGTCGTCGTAGGAGAAGGCGTCAGCGACGCCTCCGGGCTGGCGGTGACGCTGGCTAATGCCTGGGACGGCGATTCTGCCGGTGCCGCCTGATGCTGCGTGCTCGGCGACGGGCTCGCAACCGGCGTCGCCGTCGGCGTTTGCGACGGCGTCGGGGTTGACGAAGCCGTCGCGATCGGGCTCGCGAGCGGGCTGGGCGTGGCGGCCACCGCAGGCAACACTATCCCCGCCTCGTCCGTCGTAACGGCGCTCCAGGCGCGCTGAGTGAGGACGTAGCGAAGAATCTCGCGCGCTGACGCGCCGCGAAGCTCGGGATTCCATCGCTGCTGCAAATCGAAGGTCGTCGTCTGGGCCTCCGGCGACGGGCGATTCGCATGACCGATCGCGACAACCGTCGCTGCCGCGGCCTCGGCTTGAGCGGCCGTCGGAATATCGCGCAGATACCATCGGAGCGCCGGCGCGTCGCCGCTGAAGAAGATTCCGCCAGTCTGTCCTCCTGCGCTTCGCGCAACGGTCCCACGCAGATGGGTACTCTCCTCGCGCGCCTGCGCCGTGGTCGCGGGATCGCTCCAGTACAGCAACATGTGCCTCGCCCAGGTCGCTTCGCTGGCGTCAGGAACGTCGCGGCAAAAGTTGACCGTCAGCGCGACGTATATTGTCAGGACGGCGAGAACAATCAGCGGATACTGAACGATTCGCCATCCGCTGCGGCGCGCACCGTAATCGATCGCGATCGCGCCCATAATCGCCATCGGAACCAGTGTCACGGGCGCCAGTTCGGCGCGGCGCGCGGGCGCATAGAGATAGAAGGCGATACTCGCGACCGCCCAGATGAAACACCATCCGGCGAACCGCGAGCGCAGTTGATAGAAGACGAACAGGATGGAGCCGGCGATCGCCAGTATCAGCGGCAGGAATTCATAGAGCGCGAAAATTGGCAGATAGAAATCAATTCCGTGGCGATAGCCGGGCACGCCCGCGCCGCTTGCGATTGCGGTGTCGTTCGGCGTCATCGCAACCGCGATATGGTATCGCCACGAGCCGCCTTCGAGCAGCGTCCAAACCACGACCCCAATCGCGAGCGCCGCAGCGGCCTTGATTCCGTTGCGAACCCACCAGTAACGCACCCGCTCGAAGTAGGTGTCGTCGAACATTCCGCTCCACAGCGCGGACGCGAACGCCGCCACGACGAAAATCGCCGCGGTAACGTAACTCGTCGGATCGCATGCGAGTGCGAGTGCCGCCGCTGTCGCCGCCGCGGCGGCGCGTATGAAGGTGAACCGCTTCGCCATCGCGAAGAACAGCGCGATCGCCGCCAGCGTCATCGCGAGCGCGGGAATCGGCGATACGCCCGAGCGCGAGAAGTAGGTCATGCTCGGCGAGATCGCGATCATCACCGCGAGCGCGAGAGCGCCGACACGTCCGAGCGGGCGGCGCAACCCAAACGCGATCGCGACCATCAGGATTCCGCCCAGCGCGAAGCCCAGGCGGGCGACGCAATCGTCCGCGCCGAGACCTCCGAACAGCCACGCCTCGACGATATGCATCGCGATCGGATACGGCGCCGATAGCTGATGCGAGAGCGCGGCGCCGTCCCGCGCCAGCTTCAGATCGAATAACGCGTGCGTGGCTTCGGCGGGAGTCAGCGGCCGGATGCCGAGCGCAACGAGCCGGGTAGCGATCGTCCAGGCCGCGATCAAAAAGTACGCGAGATGTTCGACGGTCAGAACGTAGAGCGGGCGCTCGAGGATTCGCGCGCTGGGGTCAGGCTCCGGCTCCGCGACGGGTGGCGCCGGCGGCGTCTCGCGCTCGTGCGGATGGTCCTCATGGGGCTCGACGGCGCCGAGGTGCCATTTGTCGTCCCGGTCCTTGCCTTCGATCGCCATCCAGCAGAAACGGGTATTTGCCCGATGGCCGCTTGTCAACGAGCGCGGCGGATTTTTTCACCGAAAATCGGCCGACAACGGTCAGCGCCGGGGCTTTGATTCGGGCACGGGAACTCGCATAATGGGCGGTGCTCGCAAAGTTGCCTAAAATTCTCAAGCTCGGGTTACACGATGGCTGCGCAGACGCTGTTCGAAAAGATTTGGAATAGTCATGTCGTGCATCAGGAGGCCGGTCAGCCGGCCCTGCTGTACATCGACTTGCATCTCATCCATGAAGTCACCTCGCCGCAGGCCTTCGAGGGATTACGCACGGCCGGGCGCAAGGTGCGCGCGATCAAGCGAACCTTCGCGACGCTCGATCACAACATCCCAACCGTGGATCGCCACCTGCCGATCGCCGATCCCGAATCGTCGCGCCAGGTCGAGGCGATGCACGATAACTGCCGCGATTTCGGCGTCCCGCTGTTCGATTTGGGCGCCCGCGAGCAGGGGATCGTTCATATCATCGGGCCCGAGCTCGGCCTCACCCAGCCCGGCATGACGATCGTGTGCGGCGACAGCCATACCGCGACCCACGGCGCGCTCGGCGCGCTAGCCTTCGGAATCGGCACCAGCGAGGTCGAGCACGTGCTCGCGACGCAGTGCCTATGGCAGGCGCGGCCCAAGACTCTGGAAATCCGCGTCGACGGCAAGCTCGGCGCGGGCGTCACCGCCAAGGACCTCATCCTGGCGATTATCGGCAAGATCGGCACCGACGGGGCGACCGCGCACGTGATCGAGTATCGTGGCCCGGTCATCGCCGGGCTTACGATGGAAGAGCGGATGACGGTGTGCAACATGTCGATCGAGGCCGGGGCGCGCGCCGGGATGATCTCGCCCGATCGCACCACGGTCGAGTATCTGCGCAATCGTCCTTACGCGCCGAAGGGCACCGAGTTCGAGCGGGCGGCCGAGCGATGGCTCGGTCTCGCGACCGACAGCGGCGCACGTTTCGATCGCACCGTGACGATCGACGCCGCCAGCGTTGCCCCTCAGGTCACGTGGGGCACCAATCCCGGGATGGTGGCCGAAGTCACCAGCCGCGTGCCCGATCCTCAGAGCTATGCCGATCCGGCGACTCAGCGCGCGGTCCAGCAGGCGCTCGCGTACATGGATCTCAAGCCGGGTACGCCGATTGCCGATATCAGGATCGATCGCGTGTTTATCGGTTCCTGCACCAACGGCCGGCTGAGCGATCTGCAAGCCGCGGCCGCGATGGTCAAGGGGCGCAAGATCGCGCCCAGCGTGCACGCGATGGTGGTGCCAGGCTCGCAGCAGGTCAAGCACGAAGCCGAAGCCGCCGGCCTCGACAAAATCTTCACCGCCGCCGGTTTCGAGTGGCGCGAGTCGGGATGCAGCATGTGCCTGGGGATGAACCCCGACATCCTGCAACCGGGCGAGCGATGCGCGAGCACGTCGAATCGCAACTTCGAGGGGCGGCAAGGCAAGGGCGGCCGCACCCATCTGGTGAGTCCCGCTATGGCGGCGGCCGCCGCTATCGCGGGCCACTTCGTCGACGTCCGCAACTGGCGCTAGCGAAAAGGAAACGGCATGAAAACGTTTAAGAAATTCACCGGGTTGGTCGCGCCGCTGGACAAAGTCAACGTCGATACCGACCAGATCATTCCCAAGCAGTTCCTCAAGGCGATCGTGCGCAGCGGCCTGGGCGCGGGATTGTTTTACGACTGGCGCTCGAAACCCGACAGCTCCGACTTCGTGCTGAATCAGCCGCGCTTCAAGGGCGCAAGCGTCCTGGTGGCGCGCGCCAACTTCGGATGCGGCAGCTCGCGCGAGCACGCGGTCTGGGCGCTCGACGATTTCGGCTTCAAGGCGGTGATCGCGCCGTCGTTCGCCGATATCTTCCGCAACAACTCGTTCAAAAACGGCTTCCTGCCGATCGTGCTGAGCGAGGAGCAGGTCGGCCACATTTTCAAGGCCGTCGCCGGCGAGGATGGTTACAGCCTGGATATCGACCTGGCCGCGCAGACCGTTTCGGATAAATCGGGATGGTCGGCGCGGTTCGAGATCGATCCGTTCCAGAAGAAGTGCCTGCTCGAAGGGCTCGACGAGATCGCGCTGACCCTGATTCACGAAAAGGAGATCGCCGCCTACGAAGCAACGCATCCGTCGCCGTATCGAGTCCGGTAAAAGAGCTTTGGGCCCAAACGGTTTGCGACCTTTCCGCTTCGCGTCGATCCTGATCGCGTCGGCGTTACTCCTCGGCGGCGTAAACGCAGGAGGCGAATCGTTAAACGAGGGGACCGAAAAACATAATCCAACCGCCACAGTACAGCCCGGTTCCTCCACCCAAGAAGTCCGGCAGCAGGTGCCGTTTTCCGCACCTGAATCCAACCAAGCCGCATTGCTCGAAGCGCTTCATTCCATACGCGCACAGATCGAAACTCAGAACGAACAAGCACGTGCCGAAAATGAAACCTGGATCTGGCTCCGGTGGTTGACCCCACTGCGGGTCCAGCAAGGACTCTTGTTGGTCGGCGTTGCCTATACCATCTTCGCTGCACTCCAATGGTGTGCAATCGGCCGCCAAGCGGACATTACGGAGAAAACCCTCGCTGCCAACATTAGGCCGCGACTGTCCATTCAATTTCTCCACCCAGCGGAGATTAGCGTCATCAACGGTGGACATCGACTGAAACTTGATTATACAGTCAAAAACACAGGACGGTCCCCGGCTTTTGTTTTGCACCGAACTCTTACTTTCTTGTTCCACGACCAACTGACGTTGCCTGAGAGCCCTCCGTATGAGCCTCAGGGCGCCACTGCCTTTGCAAGCATCGAAGGCGGACGAGAGGTTCAAGCAGACCAAACCTCCCGCATTATAACCGATGAGGAACTCTCTAAAATGCGCCAAGGGCTGCTCGTCATTTTTGCGCTGCCGCGGATTGTCTATAATGACGAGTTTGGAGACACTCATATTAGCGCTACGTGTGGCGCTTATTTGGCTGAGCAGAAGCGATTCATTTATCCACTGAATGTTCCGTCCGCGTACTACAAGGCAACTTAGTTTAGACCACAGGCCTCTCGTCCATAACTGCCAGCCAGCACCCTACTAAGCGGGAGAGGTAACGCACTAACGGTTGTATTCTGTTTATGCGGAGGTCGCGCAAGCCGACTTCGTTAGGGCCAGATGCAAGCGGAGAACAGTCACGACGCGTCCCTGCCTATGACCGCGCGCACATTCACGGTTGGTCGCGGCGATATAACTCAGCGGCTCGACGTTTTCCTGGTATCGCGGCTCGCCCCGGAGCATTCGCGCTCGCAGATCGCGCGGATGATCAAAAGCGGCCGCGTCAAAGTAAACGGCAAATCGGTTCGCGCCGCGACCACGGTCCGCGACGGCGACACGATCGAGCTCGAACCACCGCCAACGCCGGCCGTGATCGCCGTGCCAGCCTCCGCGCCCGAGATTGAGGTCATGTTCGCCGACGACGAGATCATCGTCGTCAACAAGCCGCCCGGCATGACGGTCCATCCCGCGCCCGGCCATCCCGACGGCACCCTCGTCGACGCGTTGCTGGCGCGATTTCCGCAACTGGCCGCGATGGTCGAGCCGGACGGCGTGGCGCGGCCGGGAATCGTCCATCGCCTGGACAAGGATACGTCGGGCGTGATGGTGGTGGCGCGGACGCCGTTCGCGCGCGCCGCGCTCTCGCGCCAGTTCAAGGATCGCACGGTGCGCAAATTGTATATCGCGTTGGTGCAAGGCGACGTCGCCCGCGACCGAATGACGATCGCGCGCCCGCTGGGACGCCATCCGACCGAGCGCAAGCGCATATCTGTCAGATCACGCCGTCCCCGCGAGGCCGTTAGCCACGTGTCGGTGCTCGAACGATTCGATCTCGGTGTTCGCGGCGGCGCTCGCGAACGCGTCACGATGGTGCTGGTCCGTCCCGAAACCGGCCGGACCCATCAGATAAGGGTCCATCTCGCTTCGGTCGGCCATCCCTGCCTTGGCGATCGCGTCTACGGAGGCGCTGCCTCGCGATCGGGCGGCGAACTCGCATTCGATCGCCAGGCGCTGCACGCGCTGGCGCTGGCGATAGACCATCCGCGCACCGGAGCGAGACTCGAATTCGTCGCGCCACCGGCCGACGACCTGGCCGCGTTTCTGAGTAACCACGGTGTGCGAGCCGACGAGGAAACAACCCGCAAATGGATCGCGCAGGCGTGAGCGCTCGCGATCGTCAAACGCTGTTAGCCTCTAGGGCGGCGCGTGGCGTCGTTGACACGGCTACTCCGCGTGGTTAGCATTAGGCCAGTCACCGCGCGATGTTTCCGTTCACAGGTGTGCGCGGGGTCAGGAAATCGCCCGCCTCACCCTCAGCGACTGTAGTATCCCTAAGGTTTGGCGCCTTGTCTGTGTGGCCTACGGCTGAACGAACCTGAGGAAACAGCCACAACGTGCGGCGCGAGCGCGACGCCTGCTACTAGTCTCAATTACGACTGACGCGGGAAGCAGTTAGCAATTTGACATCAGTTAGACGATTTCGAGGAACAAGTATGGGTAAGGCGAGAGTCGCAGCCAAGGGAGAACCACAGGAGCTCGGCGACGGAGCCCCGATTCAACCTGGCGATCCAGCACCCGCGAGACCCCCGGAACCTGTGAGACCCCCGGAAGATAACCGAGCTCAGCCCGCGATGGTCATGAGCGATGTCGGGGTTCTCAATCTTAAAGCCCTCAAGAGTGCCAAGATTACCGAGCTGGCGCATGTCGCGCGCGATTT
>JBEKLA010000191.1:0-8252 GCA_050010455.1 Binataceae bacterium (SeqCode)
CCATTGTTGGAAGATCGGAAAGTCCCGCCGGATCGATTTGATATCCAGTGCCATTGCCGAGAGTCAGGATAACCCTTTGATCAAAATCGCCGCGACCGCATCGTCACGCTGCGGCGTGGATTGCCCCCTTCTTATCCCGCAGTGGAATCCCGCTGCGGCGGTTCTTGACCATGTACAGTTCCGCCACAATCGCGAGCGCGATTTCCTCGGGAGTCTCGGCTCCGATATCAAGGCCGACCGGCGTTCGAATCGCGGCCAGCTTCTCGGGCTGAAGCTTCAACCCCTGCCCTCTCAACTCGTCGAGTATTTGCTGCGTCCGAACCCGCGGCCCGAGCGCGCCGATATAGGCCAACTCAAACGGCGCAGTCAGAATCTGGCCCAAAACCGTGCGATCCTTCTGATAATTGTGCGTCATCAAAACGACTGCGGTCTCGCCCTCGATCGAGACCTTCTGCAAAACCTCTTCCGGCTGCGCACAGATAACCTCGTCGGCCTGCGGGAAGCGCTCATGCGTGGCGAATTTCGCCCGGCCGTCGATCACGGTAACGATCATGCCTACTTCGTGCGCCAGCTTCACCAGCGGAATCGCGTCATGTCCACCGCCCACTATCAATAGGCGCATCGGTGGCACCAGCGCATCGACAAAAACTTCAAACGACATCGAGTCCTGCTCGACGGTCACTTTTTGCGACGGGCGGATCGTCTGTTCACTCACGATCGAACTCGCTCGCTCGCTCAGCGCCGACTCGAGCGCGCGCAATCCCAGACTTCCGATCGTTTTGCCGTCCGCATCTACAATTATACGCCGCAGACTCGAGACTGGCTTGCTCCCTTCAGCGAGCACAGTAGCGACAGCGCAGCGCCTTCCCTTGTTGACCCGGCCGAGGATTTCCTGAAACAGAGCGCGACCCGGCGGCTCGCGCCACCATTGCAGCGGCTCGATCAGTACCTCGACCGTGCCGTTACATCCCAGGCCCAACCCCCAGACCTTCTCGTTCTCGGAGCTGGTATCGTATGTGATGGTCTGGGGCTGATTGTTCGCGACCACCTCCAACGACAGTTCGGCGATATCCGCTTCCAGGCAGCCGCCGCTTACCGACCCCACCACGCTGCCGTCCTTGCGGCAAAGCATCTTCGCCCCCTCGCGCCGATAGGTGGACCCGGTAGTCCGAATAATCGTGACCAGAGCGCCGCCGTTCGGTTCCTGCAACAAACGCCGCATCTCGTTGATTATTTCGCGCATTACCTATTCGCTCCCGGCCGCGCTAACTCATCTTGCCGCGTCGCAAGCCTTTCGCAGCGCCTCCCAAGGCAACAGCGCGCAGCGCACCCGCACGCGGTATTTGCGCACGCTGCGCAGCGCGTCGAGTTCACCGAGTGACACCGAGTCGCTGCCGCGCATCATCGCGGCGAAGGCCTCGCCCATTTTCGCGACTTCGTCCAGCGTCTTGTCTTTTACCGCCTCGCTCATCATCGACGCCGACGCCATCGCCACGGCGCACAGATGCCCCTGAAACGTGACCGCGGCAACCGCGCTGCCGTCGGTTTTCACATACACGGAAACGTCGTCGCCACAGAGCGGATTGGACTCGGTGTCCGTCGCCGTCGCGTCGTCGAGCACAGCCAGGTTGTGAGGCCGCTCGTAATGCGCCTTGAGCGCCTCCGGGTAGATGTCATCCAACTCCGCCACGAGCGATTCAGCGCCCTTGCGCCATCGGCGACGGCTGCGGTCTCGACTTCGAATTGCCCTCCGCGACGGGGCGTCGGATCACGATTTCGACCCCTCGTCCGCGGACCGCCCGAACAAGCGCGCGAATAGATCGCGAACCATCGCCAACAGCATGCGCAAGCCGAACATGAACGCTCCGGCCTGTTGCTTGCGGCCCTGCAATTCCCGATCGATTGAAGCAAAGAACTCCCGCGCGACACTTTTGGCGACCCCCTCAATCATCCTCTGCCCCACGCCGGCGATCGTGCCGCCGATCATCGCGTTGGCCTTCGCCTGAACGTTCGTGCCGGCTCCCTCGGGGGTCAGCGTGATAAGCGCCTCGCCTTTGGCCCATCCTGGACCGCCCTTCCCTTCTCCGCGCAGGCGATAACTCGCGAACGGTTGCTTATCGACAATCTCGACGCTGCCCGTGTAGCTTCCTTTGACCGACGGAACGCCCAGCTTTACCTGGACCGCGTATTTATCCGGACCGACCGCTTCAAACTTCTCGACTCCGGGCAGCACGCGCGCCAGCACCTCGGGGTCGAGCATCACTTCCCACACTCTCTCGCGCGGATACGGCAAAACCTGAGAGTAGTCGATCTGCAAAACAACCTCCTCCGTCAGCTTGCGACTGAAGGAACTCGCGGACTCAAGTTACAGGCGATCAATTACTTTACCGAACGGCAGTACCATGTCGTAGACATTGTAATTCGCGCTCACGATCCGCTTCACCGGGTAGCGGCCCCAGGGATCGAGTGTGGACTGCTGGGGAAATGACACCGACCCGACGCCTTCCCAAGTCTCGATAAACTTTTGCTCGACGACGGTCTCCACGATTTCAGCGCATGTAGGCCGCTCCGCGTGCTCGTCGGCGGACGGGATAACTCTCAGGCTCGCGATCGGCGGGAACATCGCCTGCTGCGGATTCCCGGGACGCTCGGCTCGCACGATCGCGCTGGCGAGTTCGACTCCCGCCGGACGCCGCAGGCTGCCGACCAACATGTCGCGCTCGGTGCCGAACTTAATCGCGGCCAACTTCTTCGGGAAGCCCCAAATCTCACGACCGCCCAGCATCGGCGGTTCGGTGGTAACGCAGATGTGCTGGATATAGGCCATCGGCCGACCGCGATGTTCAACCAGGATCGAAAGGATCGCTTCGTTATAGGGACCGAACGTGCTCCAGGGATATTCATAGAACGAGAGCGCCACGATTGCCGGATCGCTAACGGCAAGCGGCGCCGGCAGCGAATCCGCAACCGTCTCCGCGTCGGTCTCGAATGCGACCGCGATCTGGCGCACGCCCCGATAGTAGAAAGGCGGTTTTTGGTAAGCCGGCGCATCGACGGGCATCGCGAACCCCGCCTTCGATAGAACGATACGTCCTTGTTTTGCCATAATGCCTCCTTTGCTGAACTCTCTTTATCAAGCGCTTTCTGTACGCGTAAAGGCAAACGCTCGGCGATACCACGGGGTGCTAGGACGTCCGCCGCTGGGGCTTGGTAAGAAAGAAGATCATCACCAACGCTCCGAAATTGAGCGCCGCGCCAAGCTCGAACGCGATAGTGTAACTGTTCGTGGCGTTGTAGAGATAGCCGCCGATGAGCGGACCAAAGGCGGCCGGCGAAGCGGCGATCGCAAAGACGAACCCGACGATCGCGCCCACGGCCATTCGTCCAAAAAAATCGCCGATCAGCGCCGGGAACAGGGCGGTGATTCCTCCGTAAGAGAATCCAAACACGGCGGCGGCCGGATACAAGAGCCCGATACCGGTGCTGAGCGTGAAGCCAAGAAACGCCAGCGCCTGGAGTATCAAACACAAGCCAAGCGTCGGCACGCGCCCCAGACGATCGGAGGTCGTGCCGATACCAAGCCGGCCGGCGAATCCCGCAAAGCCGATCACGCTGATCGTCATGGCGGCGCGGAAACGCGAAATGCCGAGATCCATAGCGAACGGCACGATATGCACCACGGGCATAAAAACGACGATCCACGTCAACGTAAAAATGATGGTGAGCAGCCAAAATGCCGTCGTGCGCTTGGCTTCGGCAAGCGGCCAGTCCGCGGTAAGGGAATTATCCGCCCACGCATGAATCGGCGGCAGTTCCAAGGGCGGCAGCCCATCGGGATGCAGCCCCATCTTTTCCGGATCGCGCACGATGAATGTCGCACACGAAGTAATCCCGACTGCGGCCGTCAGACCCAAAATCAGGTAGGTTGTGCGCCAGCCATACGCGGTGATGAGCGCGGTCGCGAGCGGCGGGAAAATGAACATCCCGAAACTGGCGCCGCTCGAAGCGATGCTGAGCGCCACTCCGCGCTTGAGCGTGAACCATCGCACCACCGTGGCGTTACAAGGAACGAAGGCGGCGCTCATCCCCGAAGCGGCGATCAGGCCGAGCACGATGTAGACATGCCACAACGCATGAACCCGGCTCATCAGCACGATACCGCCGCCGAGCAAACACGCGCCGAGCGTGAGCACGATCCGCGGCCCCAAACGATCGGTGAGACGGCCGGTCACAATACTCAACGAGCTATAGACGAACACATACAGCGAATACGGAAGCGATAGGCGGCCGCGATCCCATCCAGTATCGGCGGAAATGAATGGCAGGAACACGCCGTACGTAAACTGAACGCCGTAAGCGATACACAACACCATGAACGCGCACGCAACGACCACCCAGCCGTAAAAAAAACCTCGAGCCGATGCGGCTTCGTCAGCCGAAGCCTCCTCACGCGCCCATGGCAGATTGCTCACTCGATATCGCCTCGGCTGTCGTCTGCGCGCGACTGTAACACGGCCGATGGCCCCGACGAACCCTGAGCCGGAACGCATTTGCCATCTATCCGAGGATGAGGGTGATCAAACTGTTTGACGGGCAAAACTTACATATGTCAATATTGCCCTATGTTGGCCTTCGCGATCCTCGAACTGCTGCATCGTAAGCCGCTCAGTGGATACGAGCTTAAAAAGCGCTTCGGCGGTTCGATAGTCTTCTTCTGGAAGGCCAATCACAGCCAGATCTATCCCCAACTCAGGCGCATGGAGGAGGACGGCCTGGTCGTGAGCAGCAGGGTCACTCACCAGTGGCGCCCGACCAAGCGCGTCTACGCGATAACGCCCAAGGGCGAGCAGATGCTCAGGGCGTGGCTGGTTGAAAAGCCCAAGATTCAAGCGGTCAAGGACGAGATGATCCTGAAGGCCTTCGCGTTCAACCTGATATCCGCCGACGAGGCCGCATCTCAGCTCACGCACCATCAGAAGCTTCACGAGCAAAGACTCGATGTCTACCTGAAGACCAGGCGCCAGCTTGAACAGCGGCACAGGGACCTCGCTGAAACCACCGATCCGATCGTGTTTTGGAATGCGATTGCGCTCGAACACTGCATCTCGTTCGAGCGGATGTATATCGAATGGTGCAAATGGGCACTTGCTCGCCAGAACGAGTTTCTCAGCCGAACTGCCGCGAGTGCGAACGCGAAGAAGGCTGAAGGATCGGCTTCGGACAATCGAATGACCGGACTCGGTTCCGCGGAGCCCTGAGATTACGTCGCCGGAGATAGGACAAGCACGGGAGCTATGATTGTGAAACTGCTCGACCGCTGGAAGACCGATTCATTCGCTGATCTGCTGGCGGCTTGCCGCGAGTTGGTCGAAGATCCCGATTTTCCCACCGTGCGGCGATGGCGTGAAGCCGGCGGCAAGGTGCTGGGCCATTTCCAGGTCTATTTTCCTGAGGAACTTGCGCATGCGGCCGGGATGCTGCCGGTAAAGGTGCGCGGCGCGCCGGTCGAGGCGCGGCTGGCGGACTCGCACTTCGCCTCGTATCTATGCTCGATCCTGCGCAGCTCGCTTGAGCTCACGCTCAGCGGCCGGCTGCAGCTCGACATGTTCGTGACCCATCCGATTTGCGACGCGGCGCGCAATCTGGCCGGGGTCTGGTCCCGCAATTTTTCCTATCCTTCGCAAATCCTTTATCTGCCGCAGAATGCCAACTCGGGCTTCGCGGCCGAGTACCTGCGTGACGAATATGCGCGGATGCAACGCGATATCGAAAAAATCACCGGGCGGCACGTCAGCGACGACGATTTGCGCCGCTCGATCGCCGTCTTCAATCAGAATCGCCGCTTGTGCCGCGAGCTGTATGCCATCAAACGTGAGACGCCGTGGCTGCTCTCGGCCGACGAGGCCTACGTGCTCGTCAACGTCGGCGGCATGATTCCGCGCGAGGAGCACAACGAAATTCTCGAGTTCGCTGTCGCGAAGGCGCGGGCGCGCACGGCCAAGCCGCAAGATCGGATGCGCGTGGTGTTCGAGGGCGGATTCTGCGAGCAGCCGCCGCTCGATCTGCTGCGTATGATTTCGCAATCGTGCTACGTCGTCGACGACGATCTCATGATCGGGTTGCGCTGGATCGAGGATGACGTGCCGGCAGACGGCGACCCGCTGATGAACCTCGCCGATGCCTATCTCAACAAATCGTCGTACAGCCCGGTGCAGCACGATTTGCGCAAGCCCAAGGAAAAGATGCTGCTCGAACGGATCAGGAACGCGAGCGCCGAGGCGGCGATCATCGCCGCCGCCAAGATGTGCGAGCCCGGACTCGACGAACAGGTGGCGTACTCCAAGGCTCTCGACGAAGCCGGCATCCCGTACTTCATCACCGAGTTCGAAGAGAAGATGACCAGCTTCGATCATCTTCAGATTCAGCTCGAAACGTTCGTGGAGAATATCCAGTTCGCGTGACCCGAGGCCCTTGCGATGGAAGCTGAGCGTATGGCGAATATCGACGACGAGAAGAAGATTGTTGGACGCGGCGCACGCGACGGCGCCCTGCTCTTCCGCGAATGGTTCGAGCGGCTGACCGCCACCGCCGAACGCGGCGAGCAAGCCGCCTACGTTTTCGTCATGGGCAGCATCTGCGAAATCCTGCGAGTGTTCGATCTGCCCACCGTGTTCCCCGAAATCAATTCACTGCAAACCGCCGTGCGCCGCGTGGCCCTCGACTATCTGACCCTGGCCGAGGATTACGGCTACTCGCCGGATATCTGCGGCTACGTGAAGGCCGACGTGGCGGTCCAGTTGCGCGGCGGCGAGCATCCGATGGGCCGCATCCCGAAGCCGTCGATCGCGGTGCTGACCAACGCCTGCAACACCTACATCAAATGGGCCGAGATCTGGGAGCGCTTCTATCACATTCCGGTCTTTACGCTCGATATCCCGGCTTCGCGCAGCGCGGAGATACGCACCTGGCCGGGAGATCCTGATTTCGAGCGCGATCGCCGCTACGTCGAACATCAGCTTCGCGAGCTTATCGCGCTGTGCGAGGATTTGACCGGCAAGCGATTCGACATCGATCGATTGCGCGAAGTGCTGGCACACGCCAACGTGATGAGCCAGGCCTGGCGGGACATCCTCGAGACTAATCGCGCGGTCCCGGCTCCGTTCAACGCGCTCACCGAAGGCACGATCTATCTGGGCGTCGCCAACGCTCTGCGCGGGACCGCGGAGGGCGCCGCCTATTTTCAGGATCTCGTGCACGAGTTGCGGTACAAGGCGGCGCACGGCATCGGCACGCTGCACGACGAGAAATATCGCCTGCTGTTCGTGGGTGTTCCCTGCTATCCGATCTTCCGGCGTTTCTGCGAACTGTTCAGCGAGCACGGCGGCAATTTCGTCAACTCAACCTATTTGTGGTTTGCGGCCGGCGGGCAGAACGTCGGTTTTCAGTATGACCTCGGCCGTCCGATCGAGAGCCTCGCGGAGGGCGTGCTGATAAGCGTGCGCTCAGCGATGGACGGGATGTTCTTCGGCGACCTCCCGCTGGTCGAAACCGCGAACTCGTTTCGCGCCGACGGCATCGTGTTCCATCCGATCAAGAGTTGCCGCACCGTGTCGACCGGACTTGCGGATACGCGGCGCGCCGTGATGGAGCGTCAGGATATCCCTTGCCTGTTTATCGAATCGGACCTGATGGATCAGCGGGTGGTCTCTGAAGCCCAGATGAAAAACCGTGTCGACGCCTTTTTCGAGGGTCTCGCGACGCGAAAATTGCACGCGGCGTAACAAGGGAGGGCAAGCATGGCATACGCAGCAGGAGTTGATGTCGGATCGACCCAGACCAAGGCGGTAGTCATCGCCGAGGACCACCGTATCGTTGGCCGCGCTCTCATCGACACCGGCGCCAACGTGATCGCCGCCGCCGAGAACGCGTTCATCGCGGCGGTAAAGAACGCGGGCGTGCTCGAAGAGGATGTGGCTTACGTCGTGGGCACCGGGTACGGCCGCTACAAAGTGACCTTCGGTGATAGCCAGCTCACCGAAATCAGTTGTCACGCCCGCGGCGCGGTTCAGATGTTCCCGAACACGCAGACCGTACTCGACATGGGTGGCCAGGACACCAAAGCGATTCGCGTGCGGCCCAACGGCGAAGTGATTGATTTTTGCATGAACGATAAATGCGCCGCGGGGACCGGACGATTCCTGCAGGCGGCCTCGTTCGCGCTGGAGATTCCCCTGGACCAGGTCGGGCCTACC
>JBEKLA010000192.1:0-8190 GCA_050010455.1 Binataceae bacterium (SeqCode)
CTACGTGCAACTGCGCCGGAAGCTATGCGGGAAAGCGAGGCCATCTTGGAGGCGTTGCGGAGGACCTCCGAAGGGCTAAAGGTACTCAGCCCGCGAAATTCGACAGCCAACGGTCCAGCGAAAAGGCTCCCGCGCCTCTCACCATCACGAGCACAGCCATCGCGATTGCGATCAGGTGAAACTCGAACCCCTCGCCCTTCTGCTTGCCCAACCAGTTCATGAATAAACCGAACTGGTAATGCACGGTCGCGATCGCCACCACCATGGTGGCCGCAATACCGAACGCGGCGACGCGCGCGAGCAGTCCCACGATCAGCCCCAAGCCGCCGAAGAACTCCGCGCAGATGGCCAGCAACGCGAGCGGCGCCGGAATGTGCATCTCCTTTGTGAAGAAGCCCATGGTGGCCCTCAACCCGTCGCCGCCGAACCAGCCGAGCATTTTCTGCGACCCGTGCGCAAGAAAAACCGCTCCCAAAACGATGCGCACGATCGCGATTGCGGTATCGTTGTCAGTGGAGATCAGTCCTAAAAGCATATGTTTTCTCCCTTACCTCAATTCTCTTACCCCAGGTAAGGTGCCTGTGGGGGCGAGGCTCTGTAGCCGCCTAGAAGCGGCAACTGCCGGTGGCGCTACCTGCTCACGTGAAGAACCTCGGCGGGATTTGGCTCGATCGCCGCTATCGCTCTGGGAATTTTTACTTCGTCTACTCCGTGCGCGGCTTCGATAGTGCGAACACATGGCATCGTACTTTACCAGACTCTTGTTATATTTGAACAACATCCTGGAGCAGGATCATCGAGCGATCAAAAGACGAGCGAAAGCCAAGCAGAGCTTTCGCGAGTTCCAAGCTGCCCGGCGAACGATTGAGGGATACGAGGCGATGCACATGATCCGCAAGGGGCAGGCGCGGTGGGTCAGCGACGATGATGTTCGCAAACAGAATCCAGGCAGCCGAGGATCTTATCGATCTAGTGAAAGCCTATCTTAAGTACTTGGGACCGCCTGCGGCGCGGTCGGTAATGCCCGTCGTACAGGGGAAACACCAAGATTGCAGGCGTCCAGCTAAAGATCCAATCCGCGCTGGCGATCGCCGTTCCGCTCTAAGTCTCGATCACGACTCTCGCGAGCCGACCGGAAATCATGCCCGATGGAATTGTGAGTAAGGACAGCCCATCGGTCCGATGAAGGAGCCGGTCACCGAAAGCGTCCACAAACAGCGATCGACATCCAACGTTGACCTCGACCTTGCTGTCGGTAATCGTATAGGATACCCGGTATCCTATATTGGAGTATTGTTCGATGTCGCATACCGTCAGGGAAAAGCCGAAGCTCTTGAACAGGGTGCGGCGCGTTCGCGGCCAAATTGAAGCAGTCGAGCGTGCGCTTGAAGAAGAGAAGGGCTGCGCCGACGTGCTTCATCTAGTCGTAGCGGCGCGGGGCGCGATGAACAGCTTGATGGCGGAGATCATCGAAGGCCACATCCGGATGCATGTCGTCGATCCGGCGCGCGAGCGGAACTCCAGCCGCGCCAGAGGGGCCGAGGAATTGATCGAGGTCGTCCAAGCTTACCTGAAATGAGTCGCTGAGAGAGCGCCGCTCGCAATGAAGCAGAGCCATCGTGTGGAAGGTCGCGCGCCGCTTGACGCGCGGCAGCCCGGTGGCAGTCCTCGCGCAATTGAGGAGCCTGAGAGCGGGCACTCCTTTGGTTGGCTCGACGCGGTTCGCATTGCCGTGGTCGTGTTCGCCGCAGTCGCGGTTCGTCTCGATCTGTGGAGCCCGCTTCAAAGTACCAGCCTGCTCGGCATCCTAGGCATTGTGATCGGCGGTTGGCCGATCTTGGAAAAAGCTGCCGAAAATCTCATGGCACGGCGGATGACGATGGAACTGTCGATGACCATCGCCATCGTGGCCGCGGCTGCGATCTCGGAGTTTTTCACCGCGCTCATCATTACGCTGTTCGTGTTGGTGGCGGAGATACTTGAGAACACGACCGTCTCTCGCGGGCGCCGGGCCATCCGCGACTTGCTCGATTTTCTTCCACGGACAGTGAGCGTCCGTCGCGCTGGCGCCGCGCGCCAGGTCCCAGCCGGCGAATTGCGCCCCGGCGAATCCGTACTGGTCAATCCCGGCTCGTTGGTTCCGGTGGACGGAGTCGTCATCGGCGGCCATTCATTCGTCGACCAGTCGCGCATCACTGGCGAGTCGATGCCGGTGGAGAAAGCCGCCGGCTCGCTGGTATATGCCGGGACCATAAACCAGACCGGTGCACTTGAGGTCAGGACCGAGCGGATCGGACGGGACACGAGCTACGGCAAGATCATTGAAGCAATCGAGCGCGCAGAGCGTTCGCAGGCGCCGGTCCAGCGGCTGGCGGATCGCCTGGCCGGCTACTTGGTCTACTGCGCGCTTGGCGCCGCGGCGATGACGTTCATCGTGACTCGAGATATGCGATCCACCATCTCAGTCGTAATCGTGGCCGGCGCCTGCGGCATCGCTGCGGGGACACCATTGGCAATCCTGGGTGGCATCGGTCGGGCGGCCCGCCTGGGCGCCATCATCAAAGGCGGCCTGTACCTGGAAACGCTGGGCCGGGTGGATACCGTCGTGCTCGACAAGACAGGCACGCTCACTTTCGGCCGTACCGAAGTGCAGGCGGTGCTCCCGGCTGCCGGAATTTCCGAACGCGAGCTCATCGAGCACGCGGCATCAGCCGAGATCCGCTCGGAACATCCGCTCGGAAAGGCGACCGTCGCGTATGCATTGGCGGCGGGTCTTTCCGTACGCGAGCCTGAGCGATTTGATTACACCCCAGGCCGTGGCATCTCAGCGATCGTAGACGGGTCAGTAATTTTGGTCGGCAATCACGCGCTGATAACCGAACATCGCATCGAGCCGTTTCAAATCGCAAGCCTGTCGGCCGAGGTAGGATCTCAAGTGTTCGTCGCACGCGACGGCCGCTTCTTGGGAACCATCGTTATCGGCGACACCCTCAGGCCCGAGGCGAAGCGCGCCATCGAGGCGTTCGATCGTATGGGCATCCGAAGCATTCTCCTGACCGGAGACGCCAAGCCCGTGGCCGAGCTTGTCGGCCGGCAGCTCGGAATCCGTCACGTCGAGGCCGGGATGCTTCCGGAGGCAAAGCTTGCACGCATCAAGGATCTGTTGGCGCGCGACCACCGCATCGTGGCGATGGTCGGCGACGGGATTAACGACGCGCCCGCGCTGGCTGAAGCCAGCGTTGGCGTTGCCATGGGTTCCGGCACGGACGTTGCCCGCGAGAGCGGGGACGTGGTGCTGCTCGGCAATGACCTAGTCCGGTTCGCTGAAACACTGGACATTGCGCGCTGGACGCGGCGAATCATTTGGCAGAACTTCGTGGGTACGATCGCTGTCGACGCCGCGGGCATGGTCCTGGCGGCCGCCGGTTTCCTCAATCCAACGCTCGCGGCCTTCGTTCACGTCGCTTCTGAGCTGACGTTTGTGCTCAATTCGGCCCGTCTGCTGCCATCCAAGAAATGACAGTAGAATGGGGTATACACAAATCGTTGACCCCGGATTGCCAGGGCGGTTCGTGGACAGCGATGCTGGCTGCGGTCCAGCAAATTCATTTGCTGGGTTTCGTTTCCGGCACGGGCCTTGCTCGATGATGCCAAGGTGCAACGGTCCGGCGGTGGAGGTAACGAGCGGCCGAGCGGAGCATTCGAAGGATTCGGCGATGCCCCTGTGCTCCGCAAAAATCCTGTACCGCGGCATCAAAGCCGAGAAATCAAGTTGGGATTTAGGAAGTTGTCGCTGGAGGTCCCACCATAGCCCTTCGCGGATCGGTGGTGGTATAAGCGCGCTCTTTTGCGCGGCCGGATGACGCCCGGATGCGCCGCAGCTCGACGATTCGATCGCGGAAGGTCCTGCTCAAAACTTCCAACTTACTCCCCTGTGGTCCGCAAAAATATCACGACGTTCAGGCCGCGCGCGGGGCGATCGCATATTCGTGGTGCAGTCCGTTCAGGATGGCATGAGCGAGAACGGAAGTTGGTCGGTCGAAGCGATGCCGATGCAATTGTAAACGCGCCGCGCTCAAGGTGCTTGGGGTCGACGACGATGGGTTGGCTGCAACCGAACTTTGTGGCTGTCGGCGGCACCGCGTTCGTCGTGCCAACGCGCCATGTGACTGACGTGGGTCGATAGGTAGGCTCCCGGTTGAAAGTGAGCGTCATAGAACTCTGTGTCGATGTGCTGAGCCTGGACGTAGCCGACCGCAAGGATACTCGGGATCGTCGGCGGAAACTTTCCATATGTGTCGCAAAGATATTGGGCCATCTCACCCAGACACTCGAGAAACTCTGCTCCGTAGGGAGTGACACTTCCTTTCACTTCACTATTGCGGCGGAAGGGGCCGGGAGTGCTGGGATCGTAGACTCCACCGGGACCGAATTTGCGCCGCGCCAGCGTCTCGACCGCGGCGCGCATATCTTTCTGGTACGGGGGACACAACCCTTCGTAATAGCCATCGAGCCCGACCGGATTAGGTAAGGTCCAGCGCGGGTCGCTAATGAAATGGAATCCCAGCCCTTTGATTCCCTGCTCTGCGTACGCGCCGAGGACGCTGGAGGGGTCGATCCCGGTGAAGAACCAGCCCCCGAGACCCATGCCCTGCATAGTAAGTACGGCGTTGTGCGCCATGAAGGCGATTTCCATCGAGCACATCGAGTGTATGAACTGCTCCAGAAAGGACAGCGGCACTGGTTTCGTCTCTGCAAGAAGGCCCGAGCGGATGAACGGGGCGACGTTTCCGGCCGGCCGTTTGGCATAGTCGTCAATGAGTGTGTAGCCGCTGCCCGCGAACATGGCGAGCAGCGCCAGGAATTCCTCGCTCTGGTCAGCCACAGGGATAAACAGAGTGGAACCGGGAGCGTTTGCAACCCACAGATTGTGCTCCATCATATAGGGTGGCTTCTGCGGCAAATCCAGCCGCTGATCGCCGAGCTTCACGGTATGCTGTCGGCAGGCGGCCAATATCCGCTCGACGTCACTGGCCTCTCCTTCGAACTCTCGCAGGCGCGTGGGCTGGGTGTCGCGCAGGTTGATAAGGTAGACCCCGTGGTCATCGGTGTAAAAGAGCGCCGGTGTGCCAATCGCCGCGGCGGTTGGGGCCGTGCGTCCGCCAGGGCGCACTGGGTAATGAGCGAGCTCCGCCGGGCGGCTCGCGCTGTGCGGGATGCCGAAGTTCCAACCAGTCACGCCCGTGGCGGTGGCAACCAGGATCGCCTGCTCTAGCTCGGAGAGCGGTACGGACGTATGGCGAGACTTGAAAGCGAGCGGGCCTGAGGGGATCTCCATTCCCATAGCGAAGCGGCGCGCCCGCCGTCCGAAAATTGCGCTCATCATGGGAAACCTCAGCAGTTCGTCAATCGGATTCGCCGCTCTTGCTATTTTGGCCATGGGAGATCCTCCTCGTGCCTTTTTGGCTCGGAGACAGATGCGCAAGGACAGAAAAAGATGTTGAGCCGACGCGCTTTCATCTCGCGCCTTTGTTCGTGAACTGGCGTGCATTACCTGCCGCTGACTCAGTTCTTAGTAGCTATTTCCGACCCTCAACCTAGGACACGCATAGTGCAAATTCCTCCTGTACCGCAAGGATTTGAGCGGTTTCTCCGGCTTAGGCGACGGTCTGCCGACGGAGGCGGCCCGTCCCACGATTTCCGGGTGAAGCAAGACCGTGATCCGGCCCCTTCGCGGTCGATTTCCAAAGACACCTTTGCCATCCAACCATCTGCTCGCGGTCGATTTGGAAAGCTGCCCCTGCAAGCTCTGGAGCCGGCGACGCAAAACTGCCCTGTTGCTCAACCATTACTGATGGCGGTGCGCCAGCGATCTCCCCGCGCTGGGCAGGAGCTGGAATGCTCACGACTCAGCCTTCATACGTGAATGGAGAAAACTGCCCGGTTCTGCCCGTGAGATCGAGCGTGAAGCCGTAGTCGCGAAACTTTAGCTGCTTTGAGCGCGAGACGATGCTTGGGTGGCCGGGCGCGATTGCGAGCGGATGGTTGCTGATCGTGACGTCCGCGCCGCCTGCGCCCTCAAGCGCTTCGATCTCCGATTCGCCGACGTTTCGGATCGTCATGTGACGCGTTCGGCCGGTTGCGTGGTAGGCGATTTCTGCGCTCTTTACCCCCAGTACCTTGCTGACCAGCGGACGGATTGCCGCGGGCGGCCCGCCTGCTTGTCCTGAAAAGATCCTGGTGAGAGCGTCACTCTGCTCAGCCGATGCGCGCGAGTCCAGGTACAACGCGGCGCTCCAGTTTCCGTGATGCATAGCTCCGGGCGAATAGAACAGCGCGGCGACACTAAAACCATCCAGAGGGGCATCACCGAATTTGCCGGATTCAATGTGCCAGCCCACTAGAACGGTGCAACTTCCCTCGCTCGGAGGACTCAGAAAGATGCACGGGCATAGAGTCTGGCAGTTACAGGTCTCGAAATAGTCTCCTTTTGCGTGCCACTTCGAAGCCATCGCAGTCTTCTCCTCTTTTCGATCCGCGATTTCCGTTTTGACTGTCCGAACCCAGCCTCTCGTGCAGGCTGGACGAACTCTCTCTGCAAGTTTCAGTCTAAAACGTCCGTTTTGATGTTTCACGCTTTAAGTCATCGAGATGGGACGGCCGGCGCCGACAATCATGGCGGACCTTTCTTCGCAATCAAGCCGGTTATGCCTCCTCAAAACTTGATCCGCAGGAATTCATTGGTGATTTGTGAGCCTTGGCGTTAGCCTGCGCGCATGGCGAAGCCATCAGTCGAAGCGCCCCCGGCAGCGCTGCGGACCCGAACCGCGCTCGCTCTGGAATCGCTTGCGCTGCGCCACCAAGTCCTCGTACTGAAGCGCAGCGGAACCCGCCGTCCCTGCTGCTTTGGTCTTATCGATCGGCTGTTTTGGACTGTCCTGCGCAAAAATTGCCGCGCTGGCTTGAAACGCGCGAAATTAAGACCAATTTGAAGGGAGAACATCGACGATAAAAGGAAGTCTATGAAATCCTGCGCTCGCCTCCGCGGGCATCACGCGCGGGTTCCTTGCCCAAAGTGCCAGCCCTCAAGCGGTCAACTTTGCATGCCGGCTCAAAACACGCGTAAATCCTCTCCAAACAGGCGGAAATCGTGCTCAAACGGGCGGAAAAAACTCGGAAAACAGTTGACTGTTTGGTAACCTTCGCGTCAATCAGCCCGTCACAGCGTCCGTGTGCTTACGCCGGATAGGCTTCAAAAGGCTCATAAACCCAAAAATCGAAATTCGCGGTCGCGCGCGCGTGGCTAGCGCCGCGGTCTACCGTCGGCTGACCGTGGAGATTTGACCGCCCTCCCCGCCTTAGTCCGGCCGCTTTCGGTTCCGCTTATGCTTTTGGGCGTATGTGTGGGCGAATTGTTGAGCCTGGCAATAAGTAGCAATTCGCCCCACACAGGTGCCAAGAGTGATATTCTCACTTATCTTCCTCTTGGTCCGTGACCCGCGCGCCACGAGCCAACGCATGGACGGCGGCTCCAACGGCGATATAATTTACATACAACATCGTTCTATTCACTACTCTTAGTATACGCTTTCGCGCCGTACTCGCGCAAGGCAATAAAACGGTTTAGCGCGGATTAGAACGGTAACGTTGGCGCGGATTCAACCGGTAATGAAATTCAAACGTTATTTGAATGGAACCAACGGCTTACGCGATGGTTACGTGAGGGTAAGGACACAGCAGATAAACCGTGTAATTATTGAACAATCTAGAGGTATAGCAATGACTAATAGTCACTCAGCAGGCTGAAAACGACGCGTCGGCGCGGTCTAGGCGAACTTTCGGCGTGGCGTGAAGGTTAGGCAAAAGGGCGGATCGGTCAGTTAAAATCGAGACATAACGCCGTGCTAAATATGTGCCAACTGACAGTTAAGAGGAAGCTCCTGTTCCCATGCCAAGATATTGTTCAAGAATAGCTTCTAACTTCTCCTTCGTTATTTTTTCCGGCTCACTAGATGCCGACTTGAGCGCCTCTAGGGGGCTTTGCCTTGGTTTGGTCTTGATTACGGGAACGGTAATGCTCCAGCTCCAGTTTGCGAGTTCTTCTCCAGATCCGTCCCAGTTGAGCATAATAGTCTGTCCATGGACGGCTGTGCTGCGGATTTCGAGCCGCGTCGCGGACACAGGCTTAAT
>JBEKLA010000193.1:0-8189 GCA_050010455.1 Binataceae bacterium (SeqCode)
GGGGCCGCGTTCGTTCTGCCCGCATTGCGAACGACCGATCACGGCGTGGACCAATATCCCGATTCTCGCCTTTATCGGGCTGCGCGGCCGATGCTTGATGTGCCAGCAACCGATCCCGATTCGCTACTTTCTCACCGAGCTCTCGCTGGCGATTATCGCGCTCTACTTGTATGTGAGCTTTCCCCTTCCCGATGCGCTGGCGCGCTTCGTCTTTTGCTCCGCGCTGTTTGCGGCAAGCCTGATCGATTTCGATTGGCGAATAATCCCCGACGCGATCTCGCTCCCCGGCGTCCCGATCGGCATCCTCGCCGCGACTTTCCTCGAGCACTCGGTCGGATTGAAACGTTCCCTGATCGGCGTCCTGGTTGGCGGCGGCTTCCTCTTCGCCGTTGCGGAAATATACCGGGTCCTGCGCGGCAAGGAAGGTTTGGGGATGGGCGACGTCAAGCTGATGGCGATGGTGGGCGCGTTCCTGGGATGGTCGGGCGTGTTTTTCACGCTGCTGCTCGGGTCGCTCGCTGGATCGCTGGGTGGAATCGCGATCGGCCTCGCCAGCCGGCGCACGCCGCGTCCAGCGACCGCACCCGAAGCACCATCTTCGATGGTAGGCGGTCGACTGCCGGATGAGAGCGGCGAAGCCGACGACGAGGTGTCGATTCTCCAGACTACGGTGCCCTTCGGGCCGTTCTTGTCCTTGGCGGCTGGAATCTATGCGCTCTTTCAGCCAGAAATTACTCGTTGGTATTTTTCCGGCTGATGGCTGCGGGGCTTTTCATCACGCTCGAGGGAGTCGAGGGCTCCGGCAAGACGACTCATGCCGCGCGCCTGGCAGATGGGCTGCGGGAGGAGGGCCGAGCCGTGACGCTGACCCACGAGCCCGGCGGAACGAAGGCAGGTGAGCTGATTCGCTCTCTTTTTCTCGATCCCGAGATCAAGCTCGAAGTTGCCGCCGAGCTGCTGCTGGTGCTGGCCGATCGCGCCCAGCACGTGCGCGAGAAGCTGAAGCCGGCGATCGCGCGCGGCGAGATCGTCATCTCGGATCGCTATTCCGACTCGACCGTCGCCTATCAGGGTTACGGCCGCGGCTTCGATTTGAAGCTTCTCGACGATCTCAACCGTCTGGCGAGCGATGGCCTGGTGCCGGATCTCACCCTGGTGCTCGATTGCGGCGCCGAAATCGGCCTGGAACGAACTCGCCGGCGCGCTCGTCACACCATACGCCCGCCCGACCGCTTCGAGGGCCAGGACCTCGCTTTTCACAACCGGGTGCGCGACGGCTTTCATGCCCTGGTTCGAGCCCATCCGGAGCGCGCGCGTCTTATCGATAGCGGGCTGCCGGTCGAAACCGTTACCGCGCAAATACGACAGACCGTCGACGAATTGATCAGGCAGCGATGCCTCTAAGGGAACTGCGCGGCCATCAGGCCCTCTACGCCGAGCTACAGGCGGAACTCGCAAGCCGCCCGTCGCACGGCTATCTGTTCTCGGGACCGCGAGGCGTCGGCAAGAGTCTGGTCGCGCAGGCACTGATTCACGGTCTTCTTTGCGAGCGATCGCCGGGCCCGGATTTCTGCTGCACTCCGCACCAGTGCGCCGTTCGGATACAGTCGCTGCAGCCGTCGCGCCGCAGCGCTGAGGCGACAGCGCTACAGTGTGGATGCTGTGCCGGGTGCGTGCAGGTCGCGACGCGCGTCCATCCGGACTTTATCTACGTCGGTCGCGCCGCCAATCGCACCGACGTTTTGATCGAGCAGGTGCGCGAGCTAATCGCTGCTATGGCTAGCAAGCCGGCGCGTGCCCCCAGGCGCCTCGCGCTTATCGACGACGCCGAAACGCTTAATATTCCGGCCCAAAATGCCCTGCTCAAAACCCTCGAAGAACCGCCCGGCGACGCTATCATTTTCCTGATCGCCTGCGGCGACCGCATGCTGCTCGATACTATCCGATCGCGCTTGCGTCCGGTCCGTTTTGGGCCGCTTTCGACCGCCGATGTGGCTGCGATTGTGACCGCTCGGACCGGCCTGAACGATGAGCGAGCGCTTGCGATTGCGCAGCTTTCGCGCGGGAGCGCGTCGCGGGCGCTCGCGATGGTCGACGGCGCCCTGCCGCCGATCGATCCGCTGCTTCAAGCGCTGGAACGAGCCTCTGAACTCGATTTTATAGCGGCTCGGAGCCTTGCCGATGAATTCTTCGGCAACCGTGAACAGGCCGTCGCGGCTTTCGAGTTGATGGCGCGGTTGCTCGAAGAGATTCTGGCCCTTAAGTTGCTTAAGAACGAATCGGCATCCCCTGAGGCACAGCCTCTGATGGTCGAGCTTGGACGCACCATGAGCATCGAGGCCCTGACGCATGGCGTCGAGTCAGCGGTGCGGGCTTGCCAGGCAGTCGAAGGGATGGCAAATCCGCGCCTTCAGGCCGAGCAATGGTGGATGGCGATGGGTCAACTGTTGGGTGCAACATCGTGATGGATAATATCGATAGCTCTGACTCCGCCCCCAAGCGTTCGGACGTCCAAAGCCGTCCAAATATCGTCGGGGTGAGTCTGCGCCGATGCAGTCACGTCTACCACTATCTGACCAGATCGGATCTGAAGCGTGGTACGCGAGTGGTGGTCGAAAGCGAGAACGGGACTTGTCTCGCCCAAGTCGAAACGGAACCGCAAGAGCCGGGTCCCACGGTCGATTTTTCACAGCTCCATTGGGTTATCCGCGTGGCTGAGGAAAGCGACCTTCGCTCCGAGGAGCGAAATCAGGAGCTGGAGCGAACCGCGCTGCGAATCTGCTTGCAGAGGATCGGCGAGCGCAGCCTCGAAATGAAACTGGTCGAGGTGGAGTACTCATTCGACGCGCGCAAGGCGATCTTCTATTTCGTCTCCGAAACCCGCGTGGATTTCCGCGACCTGGTTCGCGACCTGGCCAATACCCTGCGTGTGCGGATCGAGATGCGGCAAATCGGCGCCCGCGACGAGTCGAAGCTGAACGCGGGAGTCGCCCCTTGCGGACGCGAGCTATGCTGCTCGTCGTGGATGCGCGACTTCGAGACGATAACCCTCAAGATGGCGCGCGAACAGAATCTGGCGCTGAACCCGTCGCGCCTGGCAGGAATGTGCGGGCGCCTGAAGTGCTGTTTGCGCTTCGAGTACGCAACCTACCTGGAGATGAAGCGTGGATTGCCGGCGCTGGGCAAGATGGTTCAATGCGTCAAGGGCAGCGGCAAGGTGGTAGCGATCGACGTGCTCAAGCGGATGGTCACGGTCCGCCCCGCCGACGACAGCGCACCGTTCGAGGCCACGCTCGAGGACCTGGTCGCGAAGCGTCCCGAATGACGCGCGAAAATTAACGCCCCCCGCGCATCCCACCACGCGTTTCTGCTAGCCTGAAACCACGATGACCGAGCGGATTCATATCACCACGGCGATCTTCTATTGCAATGCCGCGCCTCACGTCGGCAGCGCCTACGAGGCGCTCGCCGCGGATGTCTTTGCCCGCTGCCAGCGGCGCAAACTCGGCCGCGACAACGTCAGTTTTCTCAGCGGCACCGACGAACACGGCGACAAGATCTATCGCGCCGCGATCGCCCAGGGCCTCGAACCCAAGGCGTTCACGGACAAGATGAGCCGGCTGTTTCGCGACGCCTGGAAAGGCCTCAACGTCAGCAGCGATTATTTCGTCCGCACCACCGATCCGGTTCACGAGCGCTTCGTGCAACAGATGCTCGCGCGCACCTATGAACGCGGCGATATCTATTTCAAGGACTACGAAGGACTCTACTGCGTCGGATGCGAGCGCTTTTACACCGAAAAAGAGTTGCTGCCCGGCGCGGTATGTCCCGAGCATAATCGCCCCGTCGAACTTATCAGCGAGGGCAACTATTTCCTCAAGCTCGAAAAGTACCGCGAGCAGACCCGCAAATATATCGAGGACCATCCCGACTTCATCCGGCCCGAGCGCTATCGCAACGAGGCGCTCAAGATGCTCGCCGAACCGCTCGCCGATCTGTGCATCTCGCGTCCCAAGGCGCGCCTTTCGTGGGGTATCGAGCTGCCCTTCGACGCCAACTACGTCACCTACGTATGGTACGACGCGCTGTTCACGTACATCAGCACGCCCGCTACGGAGAATCCGAACTTCATCAACGATATCTGGCCGCACACCCAGCACTTTATCGGCAAGGATATTCTCAAGACTCATTCGGTGTACTGGCCGCCGATTCTGTTCGCCGCCGGCCTGCCGCTGTTCCGCCATCTGAACGTCCACGGCTTCCTGAATTTCGGCGGCGCGCGGATGTCGAAGAGTTCCGGCAACGTCGCCGACCCGGTTAGTTACGAGACCGCGTTCGGTCCCGACGTGCTGCGCTACTTCGTGATGCGCGATATCGTCTACGGCCTCGACGGCGATTTCTCCGAGGACAAGCTTATCGCGCGTTACAACGCCGACCTCGCCAACGATCTCGGCAATCTGGTCAGCCGCGTGCTCTCGATGGCGGCGCGATACTTCCAGGGCGAGGTCCAGGCCGCTCCCGCCGCGGTCGAGGACGCCGATCGCGAGATGGTCGAAGCTTTCACCGCGCTCCCCGCGCGCGTGAGCGAGCTGGCCGATATGCTGGCGTTCAATCGCGCGCTGGAGGCGATTTGGAACGCGCTCGATTCCGCCAACAAGTACATCGTGACTACCGCGCCCTTCACGCTCGCCAAGGACACGTCGAAGATTCCGCGCGTGGCGCAGATCCTCGCCAACCTGCTGGAAGGATTGCGTGTCCTCGCCGATACGCTCGAACCGTTCATGCCGGTCACAGCGAGACGGCTGCTCGATCTGCTCGCGATCGACGAAGCCGCCGCGCGCGCGCCGTTCGGCGATGGCTTCAAGATCGGCCATCGGATAAAACCGCCCACGCCGCTCTTCCCGCGTATCGAGAAACCCGAGCAAACCTGACGGTTCGAACGTCTTGCCTGCAATCGGCGCTGACGCCTGAAATCCGGGTTGACGGCCTGAGGCCATGAAATTAGACTCCGCCTATTAAACTAAAAGTTCTGGCAGGGGGGAAGCGCATGAAATCTTTTCGCTCAATTGCTGTCGCGATCCTCGTGATGCTGCTGCCGGTGTTCTTGTCCTCGTTCGCCGTCGCTGCTGAATCGGCAAAACCGTCAGCGAAAGCGTCCGCGACGTCGCGACGCGCGGCGCGCGAAGAAAAAGCTCGGAAAGAGTGGCAGAAGGAGATCGCGAAGGTTCCGGTGCCGAAGAAGGGATGCTTCACCGCGACCTACCCCGACAAGAAATGGAAGGAGGTTCCTTGCGGCCCGCCGTCAAAGTATCCGAACACCGTTGGCGGCAGTATCGGTAACGACGTTGGGCCCCAGGTGACGCCTTTGTTGATTTCTTCGGCGGTAGGGAGCTTTGACAGCGTCACCCCGGCAACGATTACCGAGACGGGGCCCTGGGGCGGGAACCCGAATTCTGCCAACGCGTTCTCGATTCAGATGAATACGCAGTACACTTTCCCAACCACCGTGTGCGCAGGCCACGCGGGTTGCCAGGGCTGGCAGCAGTTCATCTACTCCCAGAATCAGTGCGGCGGCCCGTGCGTATTCATGGAGTACTGGCTGATCAACTACGGGTCGCCGTGTCCGTCGGCGACGTGGAATCAGTCCGGGAGCAGTTGTTGGTTCAACAGCGCCAGCAACCCCGCTCCTGCAGTTACGGCTGCGCAGCTGCAAAACACGACTCTAACCGGGACAGCCCAAGGGGGCACGAATACGGTTGTGCTGACGTCACCCGGCGGCGGGGCGAATGCGATGGCCGCGGATAGTGTCCTGAATCTGCAGAACGCCTGGAATACCGCCGATTTCATCGTCTGCGGCGACTGCTGCAAGACACAGGCCAACTTCAGCGCGGGAACGACGCTGGTCCAGAGAATCACGGTCACCGACGGCTCCCAGAAGAAGCCCGTTTGCAGCACACAAGCCAGCACGGGCGAGACCAACAACCTCAGCTTCGGGCCGAGTGCTCCCGCCGCCTCGGGTGCCGCCCCGGCGCTCGTATACTCCGAGAGCAGTTCTGGTGGCTTGGCGACTTGCGCCGCCGCAACCAGCGTTGGAGACACTCATCTGACGACGTTCGGGCAAACGCTCTATGAT
This sequence comes from Binataceae bacterium (SeqCode), assembly GCA_050010455.1. GTDB lineage: Bacteria > Desulfobacterota > Binatia > Binatales > Binataceae > DATJOQ01. The sequence goes on from JBEKLA010000193.1 coordinate 6,134, forward strand.
TTCCAGGCCTCGGGCGACTTTGTGCTGGTCGAGACCCCGGATTCAGACTTCGTCGTCCAGGCGCGGCAGCAATCCGGAGCGCCTACGTGGCCGAACGCAACGATTAACAAGGCCGTCGCCACACGCATGGGAAAGACCAGTGTCGCCGTTTGCTTGAAGAGGATGCCGCTCAGCGTCGATGGCAGGCCCACAGCCCTGGACGATGGTAAGTCGGTTGTCCTGCCATCGGGCGTTCACCTCTCCCGGGACGGAAACGTCTATTCCGTCCGGGATCAGAGCGGCAATTCGTTGCGCGCGGAGCTCAACGGGACCTACATCAATGTCATCGTGGGGTTGGGTCGTTGGCCCGAAGAGGCTCATGGCGTCCTTCTCAATGCCAACGGCAACATCAACGAGATCGAAGCGCGTGATGGCAAAGTGCTAACAGCACCCTTTCCGTTCGCCGATCTTTATCATCACTACGCCGACAGCTGGACCGTGCCTCCGAAGCAGTCGCTTTTGGATGCCTGCGGAGAGCGGAAGATCGAACCAGGCCTTCCCGAGAAGCCCTTCTTCGCCAAGGATCTCCCCCCGAGGGACCACAAGACTGCGCGAAACGTGTGCGAAGAAGCCGGCGTAAAGATCAAGCCTTTGCTTGATGCCTGCACGCTCGATGTCGCGGTGATCGGCAGCGCAAGCGCCGCGAAAGTCTATGTGGGGACTCCCAAACCCGCCGCCGTCGGCGACGCCGATGGAAAGCGCCGCCACCACGACCACGACCGCGATGACGATCATGACCGCGACCGGTGAACGACAAAGGCTAGAGGTCTCAGATCGAGACCTCTAGCCTCACACCCTCTCTCGACGTGCCTTCGGCTGCGTCGGTCTCCCCCAGCGGGGGAGAGAGAAGAAAGTCAAGCTGAAAATGGCTGTTAGAACAGAAACGAACTGCGCAGCAGGAGGGAAGGTCACGCACGATATATGAACGGTGAGAGTCGCTCAGATAGTAGGCTGAGCACAGGTGTGGAGGGCTTCGTTTATCCCGGTTCGAACTTTGGTGGCAAAGCGGCGTTGACGATTAAAACGCCTTTACGGGGAAATTAACATCGTGGGACGTGGCTCATCCGGCGACGGGTCGTGGTCGATTACGCGGACTTTATGGTTAAGCGTCTGCGCCTTGACGGCGGTCGCGTGCGCGGGATGCGGCGGCTCCAGCGGCGGTTCCGGACAGGTTGCGGGCACGGTAGTCGCCGGAGAAGTTGCCGGAGGGTCGAACAGCGTGACGCCCTCAAGCACCGGCGTGCCTGGCGCTACGGTGTGGCTCGAGCGACGGTCAGGTTACGGTCCTTGGGGAGGGTCAGCGCTTTCTACCGCGCTTGTGCCGTTGGAGAAACTGGTTCAGTCGACCATCACCGACAGCGATGGGAAGTTTTATTTTGGTGGTGTCCCGCAGGGCACTTACGAAATCGTTGTTGACGCCGTTTCGCCGCCCTCACTTAGCAGTTCTCCCTCCGTAACGCTACCGAAATTTTCTCCCACCGCCGCAACGATAACGACCGGCGTCGAAGTGCCTTCGGCTGCAAGCAGCTATTTGGTTATCCCGCTAGTTCCGACGGACCAGCCATTCGCAGTTGGAGTCGTTGCCGGCGTGTTCAGCACGACCGGCGGGTCGCTGCAAGGCGCCACGATAACTTATGCCGCCGTCCAGCCCTTGATGGGTCCGGGCGGCATCCCGGCGTGGTTAGCGCTAATTCCGGAATTCCTTTTTCTCGGACCCGGCCAGGCTCCCAATGGACCTCCCGGCCTGGGCTTAACGTCACCGACGGCGCCGGGGGTAACCTGTGGTGGGTATTTGTTTAGCCTTCCGTCTACGTGTCCATCCGGAAGCGCCTGCGCTTGCTACTCTCTCTCATTACCGCTCGGCGATCCGGCGACTGGTGCGGCGAATCCGAGCGGCAGCGGCTACGTGGTGTCGGCTGGCTCCGCTAATCTCTATGCAATCGAAGCGACCGCATCTCTGGGCTCGAATGCGGATTGCAATCCAAGCACGATGTTCACTGCCTACTTGGTGCTGGCA
>JBEKLA010000194.1:0-8141 GCA_050010455.1 Binataceae bacterium (SeqCode)
GCACTCAGTGGGCACTCATACGACCCCAGGTTGCAGCGATAGCGTCGTAAGTGCTCAGAAAATAAGCCTTGGAGGGGTGGCCGAGCGGCTGAAGGCACCGGTCTTGAAAACCCGTTCCGCTGATTACGACGGGTCATCCAGGGATGTGTGAGGTAGGGAGACGCGGGCTTTTCGCGGGTCGAGGTTACGCAGGATTACGCTGTAGAAGCTCAGAGTGGGCACTCAGTGGGCACTCGGCCGTTGCTCGAAGGCCGGGGACTGGCAGTTAAAATCTGCTTCCCTCCGTTCCCGAGTCCTCGCCGCTGAGAATCTCCGCATGACGTGCGCGAAATGGCGCGTGTGTCGCGCTTCGTGGATCGGAAGTCCAGCAGAGAAAAGTTGGCTGACGAGGATGTGCAGCCATTTGGCGAGATTCTCTCCGTTTCGAGTTTTCATCGGGGACTTTGGTGTCGCGCGGTCTAGCCGGGCGAATGCGCGGCGAATAATTACCGGGGGAAAGGCCCTATGGCCCGTATTCGGGATCCATCGGGTGAGCGTTAGGTGAGTCGAGCCGCGACCTGGCAGTTTGTCAGCAGACCCGATGGGTAGCTTGATGGAAAGGCGGATGCCATCTTGACGCAGCTCCATGAAGGCGTCCACGTTCGGGCGCACTGGCTCCATCAAGTCGCACGCGAGCGAGTCCCGTGACTGCGAGTCCGCATGCGCTATCCCAAGGCCCGGGTCCAACCCCGTCGTGAGGCCCAAATCACCGCGGTGTCGCTCCTCGGAAAATTGCATCATCAGTATGTTCGGATCTAATTTTCGGTAACGACAACTCGGCCAGCGCACGAATACGCTACTGCCCATCGACGATCTCGTAAGGAGTCGCATCGCTGCCGCCGAGTCCTTTTTCACAGATCTCGTGCAAAAATAGGGGAGGAATCGGGTACTCTCAGAATAGAGAATCGATTAGACTCTGCAGTAGTGTCTGTCAATTGATGGAAAATCGCCGGCGCAGTATCTGCGAGTTTGACAGCCAGTGGATTAGATGGCTACCCGAGTTGCGCGAGTGTCTTCTCGAAACCGTACTTCCATTCCTCAATCTCGTTGACGATCTCCTGCTGCTCGGCTTCGCGTTGACTTCCCGTAAGGTGCTCGTGCAAGCCCTCAACGCTCGCTGAGGACAAAGGTTGCCAAAACCGCCAGAGTATCCAATTACCGTCAACGGGCTCACTATGTGTCGAAACGCGACGTGCGATCTCCAAGAATCTTACGCGCGTATCCGGTGGCAGCCATACGTAAATTCCGGTCCAACATGCATTGTTCATAAAGGGCGATTCGCCGTGGAGAACGCGACCTCTCGCGCCTCCGAGGAAAACCCTTCCAGTCCCTTGTTTGGTTTAATGTTCTTGACCATGTACATAATTGTGGATACAAAGATTGATGGACTTTGAGTGGGACGAGAAGAAGCGCGCGATAAATCTGGCGGAGCACGGCCTGGATCTGATCGACGCAACCACGCTGTTCGACGGGCGCCCGGTATTCACATATCCGTCTCCACGTCACGGCGAGGAACGCTTTGTGACCGTCGGGCAGTTGACGAATAGATTTTTCGCTGTCGTATGGACAGAGCGCGTGGAGGCCATCCGGCTTATTTCCTTCAGGAGGGCAAGAGATGCGGAAGAACGAAAATATCGCACGATTTTCGGCTGACAAGGTCAGACGGAAAATTGCGCGTGGCGAGAGCAAGACAGACTGGAAGCGTGTCGATGCGATGTCCCAGGCGGAGGTTGAACGGCTTGCCGACAAGGACGAAGGTCTCTTGCCCGCAGGCTGGGAAAGCACGGTCATGGTTGGACTGCCGCCCGCCAAGCAGGATATTCACATTCGCCTTGATGGCGATATTCTCGACTGGTTCAAGGCGCGCGGCAAAGGCTACCAGACACGTATCAACGCCGTGCTGCGCGCTTTCGTCCAGACCCGTCAGCGGGTGGAACGCAAGCCCGCGACCCGAAGTCGGTCGCGCCGCGCGAAGCAGGCTACATGACAGAACAAACGGGTCAGGCCGTGGACCCTCAATCGTGCTGACGGGGGTAAAGTGAAACTACGCTTAGAATGGATGCACCCGCTCACCTTGGCGGATGCTTCGGATCAGAATCTCATTTACTCGTTCGACTTTACCAAATTGCCGGAAACGGCAGGCGTGTATGTGTTCGGACGGCGCTACGGTAATCAGTTCGAAGCCCTATATGTCGGGAAGGGCGGAAAATTACGGCGGCGAACTAAGGGCCACCTCAACAATCTGAGACTGATGCAGCACCTCAAAAATGCCAAAAATGGCACGCGGGTGCTGCTGGCAGGACGGTTCATCCCGAGGCCTGGCCAGCAAGAAGACAAATGTCTAGGCATTTTGGAGCGCGCCCTGATCAGATATTTTCTTTCGGAAGGGCATGATCTTGTCAACAAGCAGGGCACCCGACTTCGACGCCATGAGATTGCCTCTGTAGGGTCCAAGCGCAATGTTCCGACGCTGATGTTCGTGGACCGTGGCAGGGGCGAATAATGGGTGCGCCAAACCGTAACAGTGCTAAATTTTCGTCCGCATTTTTGGTCAACACGAAATCAGGTCATCACCCGCGCCTCCCCTTTATGACCAAAGAATCCATCATGTCCGTGCGCGGCCGCGATAATTTGTTCGCGGAATTCGGGTTGTCATTTACCGTTTCATGGCGTTTCGTGGTGCATTGAGCAACCGATGAGCAAAAGACCGGGCATGCAAAGGGTCCGAACACTATGAGTCAAATCGTTATCGAGAACCCGATCATTAACTCGCCTTTCGACGAACCTACTCAAACGTAACTTCCACCACCGCTCAGGAACGATGCAAGACACATATCAAGGCAGCCTTTTTTCGAGCGATTTTCTTACCGAGTCGATTGCCCGACTTTCGGATTGGTCCGGCATTGACGATGCTGCGCTCGATGTTCTTGCTGTCCGCTTTCGCGAAGTCTTTACCCGCTTCCCAACCCATCAGTCGCCCAACGAGAGCCAGACGGAGGACGATCTCATCTGGCCAATCCTCGAAATCCTCGGATGGACGGCCAGCCTTCGCCAGCAGAACCTCACGCCCAGAGGCCGCGAGGACGTGCCCGATGGCCTCCTCTTCAAGGACGCCGCTGCCAAAGCACAGGCCAACCGCACACCCGAAGAATGGCGGCGTTACGAGTTCGGTCTCGCCGTTGTAGAATCCAAGCGATGGAACCGCCCGCTCGACCGTCGATCGGGGAGGCGCGGCGAAGAAACGGCCCCCTCGACCCAGATGTTGCGCTATCTGCGCCGCATCGAGGACCTTACTACCGGAAAACTGCGATGGGGCATGCTCACCAACGGCGGCCGATGGCGCCTCTACTATCAGGGCGCCCGCTCCGTCGCCGAGCAGTTCTTCGAGATCGACCTCGCCACCATTCTTGGGATCGCAGGTCATGACGGCGGGCTTTTTGCTCTGACCGACGCTGAGCGCCGGCACTGGCTGCGCGTCTTTGTCCTCGTCTTCCGCTGCGAGTCTTTTCTTGGCACACCGAGCGATGCGCGCACCTTCCACCAGCGCGCCCTCGAAGAAGGCCGCTTCTATGAAGAACGCGTCTCGGCCAACCTCTCCAGACTGGTCTTCGGCGAGGTCTTCCCGCAACTAGCCCGCGCCATCGCCGCCGCTGCGCCAGACGCACCGTTGGAGGACGTCCGGCACGCGGCCCTGATTCTGCTTTACCGGCTTCTGTTCATTCTCTACGCCGAGGACAGAGATCTCCTACCCGTCCGCGACAGCCGCTATAACGACTACGGCTTGCGCGAAAAGGTGCGCGGCGATATCGGGCAGCGCAAAGACCGCAACGACACCTTCTCTGATACCGCTGCGCGCTACTGGTCTGTCCTCGATGACCTCTGCCGCGCGATCGACAAGGGCGACAGCTCGATTGGTTTGCCACCTTACAATGGCGGCCTGTTCGAACGTGACCGCACCCAGCTCCTGACCCGCGTGCGTCTCGATGACGCAGTCATGGCCAACGTCATAGACGCGCTGTCTTTCGACCAAACATCCGAAGGCCGCCGCTATATCAACTATCGCGACTTGAGCGTGCAGCAGCTCGGATCGATCTACGAACAGCTCCTCGAACACGAGGTGATCCGCGACGGCCACACCATCGCTATCCGTCCGAGCGTCTTCGCCCGCAAGGGATCAGGCAGCTACTACACACCCGACGACCTCGTGAACCTCATCATCCGCGAAACGATCGGCCCGCTGGTCGCGCAGCGCATGGAAGCTTTCCGCGCCTTAGCTGCGGAGCAGGCTACCAGCACAAAACCCGAAAACCAGCGCCTCGGCACCTTGAAGCGCATCGACCCTGCCGAAAAATTCCTCGACCTCAAAATCTGCGACCCGGCGATGGGCTCCGGGCACTTCCTCGTTTCCCTCGTCGATTACCTCGCCGACCAGGTCATAACTGCCATGGCCGAGGCCGAGGCAATGGTGCCATGGGGCCATTACATTTCTCCGCTCAGTGACCGCATCGACGTGATCCGCAACACCATCCTCGGCAACGCCGAGCAGCGCGGGTGGACCGTCGATCCCGCGCAGCTAGACGACCGGCACATTATCCGCCGCATGGTTTTGAAACGCTGCATTTACGGCGTCGACAAGAACCTCATGGCCGTTGAGTTGGCCAAGGTCTCGCTCTGGCTCCATACCTTCACGGTTGGTGCGCCATTGAGTTTCCTCGACCACCACTTGCGCTGCGGCGACAGCCTGTTTGGGCTGTGGGTCCAAAGCGGCATCGAAAAGACCGCCATTTTCGACGCGGCGCTGTTCCTGCACGAGCCAATGACGCGGGCGCTACGCGCTGCGTCATCGATGCAGATTATCGAGGGTCTCACAGACGCTGAGATTGCCGAAGCACACCGCTCTGCGGACGTGTTCGCGGAAGTGCAAGAGATGACAGCACCACTCGATGCGCTGCTTTGCCTGCTTCACGCACTGGACTGGCTTCAACTCAACACCCGCGACAACCGGGTAATTCTCAAATCTTATTTCACCGGCGTATACGGCGATCCCGTTGAAATCGCCATGGGTAAGCTCGATCCTCTCGCAAAGATCTACCAATCTGAGACCACCAAAGCCGAAGCAAGGCGCTTGGCTCAGATACTTGGCCAAGTACGCGAGCTGGTCGCCGAGGAGCGCTTCCTCAACTGGCAAGTCACCTTTCCCGGTGTGTGGTCGGATTGGCAGAGCGCCACGCTTTCGGGCGGGTTCGATGCCATCATCGGTAACCCGCCATGGGACCGCATGAAGCTACAACAGGTCGAATGGTTCGTGATTCGCCGCCGCGAGATTGCGCTCGCGCAACGCGCCGACGACCGAAGGCGCATGGTCGCCGCCCTCGAAACCGCCGGCGACCCACTCGCCAGCGCCTACGCCAAGGCAGAGGCGCGCGCCGAGGCCGGCGTGCGCATGGCGCGCACGAGCGGCGACTATCCATTGCTTTCCGGCGGTGACGTGAACCTCTACTCGCTGTTCGTCGAACGGGCGATGCAGATCGTCAAACCGGACGGCATCGCCGGGCTTCTCACCCCATCTGGCATAGCCTCCGATAAGACGGCCGCGCCGTTCTTTAAGGGCGTCTCGACGGGAGGGCGGTTGAAGGCGCTTTACGATTTTGAGAACCGCCGCACTAGGTTCAACGCCGAACCCTTCTTTCCAGATGTGGACAGCCGCTTCAAGTTTTGTGTGTCGGTTGCAAGCCCACGCCGGACTTTCGACGCCACCCGATGCGCATTTTTCCTCCAAGACGTATCCGAGCTCGAGGACCCGGAACGATGCTTCCCGCTCACTCCTCAGGATTTCGCTCGTGTGAATCCTAACACCGGGACTGCACCGATATTCAGGACACGCCGGGACGCAACTCTCACCACAGCCATCTATGGCCGCCTGCCAGTCCTCGTGGAGCGTACGGACGATGCGGAGTTGAAGGCTTGGCCGGTCCGCTACGCCACCATGTTCCACATGACGAACGACTCCAACCTCTTTCGCACGCGCCAGGAGTTGGAGGAGACAGAAGGGGCCTACCCAATCGGCGGTAACCGCTTTCGCAGTGCGGCGGGTGATTGGGTTCCGCTTTACGAAGGGAAAATGGCGCAGGCATTTGACCATCGCGCCGCGAATGTGGTCGTCAACTTGGCCAATCAGCATCGGCCGGCGCAGCCACAACCGGCAACGCCACAACAGCATGCCGATCCGTCTTGGCTACCAGCCCCGCAGTATTGGGTTCCGCTGTCCGCGTGTGGATGGGACCCTACTAATGGGTGGGTCTTAGGCTTCAAGGAAATCACGGCCCCCACAAACGAGCGCACATTCATCTCAGCACTGTTTCCCGCCGTGGGTTTTGGCAATAAAATTCCGATTTTCAAGTCCGAAGGCGCCCATTGTTCCGAGCACCTTCTCTGCGCCAATTTCAACAGCACCGTGTTCGACTTCGTCACTCGTCAGAAAGTCCAAGGACAGACGTTAAATCTGTTTATCGTCGAACAGCTCCCTGTCGTGCCCCTGAATCGCTACTCATCCGCCCGCTTCGGTGCAAAGAGCGCCGAAAAGATCGTGCGCGACGCTGTTCTTGAGCTAACCTACACGGCGCATGACATGGCCCCTTTCGCGCGCGACATGGGAAACGTCGATGAAGCGGGAACTGTGAAGACGCCCTTCGTCTGGAACGATGAACGCCGCTTGAAGCTCCGGGCAAAGCTGGACGCCGTGTATTTCCACCTTTACGGCGTCACCGATCGCGACGACGTGCGCTACATCTATTCTACCTTTCCTATAGTCGAGCGTGAGGAGAGCGCCGCCCACGGTCGTTATCTCTCCCGCGACCTGTGCCTCGCTTGGATGAGCGCGCTCGCCGCCGGGAACCCAGATGCAGAAATCGAACTGTAATGCGGGTGTCTAACGTTGTACGCGTCGTCACGGAGAACAGTCGGTCACTCAAGTTCGCCGGCAATAGCGGATTCGAGACCGAGTAGCGGGACGATGACCGAGGTCCAAATGCAGCCACGTGAGGGCGTGAATCGCAATCGACCTTGTCTGTTTCCCAGGCAGTTACCTACAATAGTCACAGGCTCGTTTTCTAGACGTGAATTGAGAATCTGATGACGACCAGGTCGCGTATAGAGTGGACGGAGCACACTTGGAACCCGGTTACGGGCTGCACCAACGTGTCCCCCGGCTGCAAGCACTGTTATGCCCGCATCATGGCTGAGTGTCTGAAAGCGATGGACATGGCAGGCTACGAGAACGGGTTTGCGGTCACGCTCCAGCCAAACCGGCTTTCCGAGCCGCTGCGCCGCCGCACTCCGACCATGTACTTTGTGAATTCAATGAGCGACCTGTTCCATGAGCGTGTACTCTTTGATTTCGTCGAGCAGGTTTTCGAGGTAATTGCACGCACGCCGCACCATCGCTATCAAATTGTCACGAAGCGGCCCAAACGCAGGGTATCATTCTTGAAGGGCCATACGGCTCCCGCCAACGTTTGGCTGGGCGTCTCCGTGGAAAACCGCAAGCATGGCCTGCCGCGAATCGACCTGCTCAGACAGGTCAATGCCGCCGTCCGTTTCCTCGCGATCGAGCCCCTTCTCGAATCGCTCGGGAAGTTTGAACTGTCAGAGATTCACTGGGTCATCGTGGGCGGCGAGTCTGGCCCAGGAGCGCGACCGATGCACGCTGACTGGGTGCGCGCAATCCGCGACCAATGTTTCGCCGAGGCAATACCGTTCTTCTTTAAGCAATGGGGTATGTGGGAACCGGACGGCCAGCGTCGCTCGAAGAAAGCAAATGGTCGAATGCTCGACGGACGAATTTGGGACGAGTTCCCCGAACCGCGTGTTTCAGAGTGCTGCGCTTAATGAGCACCGAAAAATACGACTGGATGATAGGCCAAGCGCCCCCACAGCTTGAGGCGCACAGCGCGGCCAAACATGATGTCTTTCGGAGCTATATCGGCCGCTATATTGAAGTACTGACCTCAAATCCCCGGCGAGATGCGCTCAGTTTAACTCTTATCGACGGCTTCGCGGGTGGCGGCGAATATGAGTTCCGGGGCACGATGGTTCCTGGCTCG
>JBEKLA010000195.1:0-8064 GCA_050010455.1 Binataceae bacterium (SeqCode)
ACCAATTTCCGATCACAGTTACCGACTCGAACCAAGTCGAGAATCCAGTGCCAATAACGCTAACCATCACGGTCGACTCACCGGTGACGGCCACCGCTCCCGGCGGGAACGGCAGCACTACGATTCAAATCAACGGCACGATGGACTGAACTCGCGGGCGCGCGCCGAATTAGCCGCGCGCCTGCTTCAGTTCGTCGTAGATAAACGTCGAACCTTGGCCGAGTCGCCATCGATCGATAGCCTCGATATTGAACCGCCAGTCGCTGCCAACTTTGAAACCCGGCAGCTGGCCCTTCTTCAGGAGCCTATATATGGTCGACGGATGGACCCTCAAGTAATCCGAGAGTTCCTTAACCGTTAAGACCTTTGTGGCAGTCGCCATGAAACGTACCCCCTAGCATCAATAAAATTTCAAAAGGTCGAAGATCGCCGGATCCTGTACACCTCTATCTTACACTCTTTCCCGCAGTGTCAAGCGGCTTCTTCGCCTCTTTTCGAATTAGACGCAGGCCCTTAGCTAATAATTCAGACGCCTGATTCCAGTAAGTAGGTATTAGCGATTTTACAGGTTTTTCCATGTGGAAAGAAATCTATAAGGGCCGCCGAGTTGCCAAATAAGCGATAAACCCTGTTTATAATGTTTGACCCGCCCCGAGAATTCATCGATAGAACAGGGCGAGCGGCGAGCTTTCGTCTTTCTTTTCGACCTATCGGACGCTGCTTCTGCCTCCCCGGTGGCGAAAAAATGGCGGCCTGACCTATCGGTCGGTTTGATGGGCAAAGAAGGAGCCGAACACGATCAAAGCGACGCCGATCGTGATCGCACAGTCGGCCAGATTGAAGATTGGATAGTGATGCGCGTAATAGTGCACGTCGATGAAATCGATGACTTCGCCATAGGTTAAACGATCGATCAGATTTCCGGCCGCGCCGGCCAGGATCAACGCCAACGATACCGAGTTGGTGCTAAGCTCGACGCTGTAGGCGAGCAAAATCAGCAGCGCAACTATCGCCACCGCCGATAGCGAGAATAGGAATGCCGTCCTGAACCACGGCGGCAGATTCACGAACAGGCTGAACGCAGCGCCCGGATTGCGCGTATAGGTGATATCGAGCCAATGCTGTATCAGGCTGATGCTCTGGTAAATCCTTAGATGGGATTGGACCAAATGCTTGCTCGCCTGGTCCAACGCCAGCACCGGTATTGTCACTACCGCTACCAGCACCAGCATCGCGCGCACGCCGATGGCGCGCTTGCACTCGGGCGCCAGCGACACCGCTTCAGTTTGGCCCATTCGCTTCGGCCTGAATCACGGCGCGGCAGCGCGGGCAGATATCGGCGTCCGTGCCATCGTCGAAGTAGCACCAGCATCGCTGGCACTTACGCCCTTTGGCGCGCTCGCCGATTATCAGCACCGGCGGCTTGGCGCTGACGCGCGCGAACGCGCCGTCGACGGAGAAGCTCTCCTGACCGTTTGCCTCGCGCGCCATCCTGGCCGCCTGAGCGTCGTCCAGAATCGATACGTCCGAGACGATAAACAGCTCCTTTAGCTGATCGCGATATCCGCGCAGCGCCGTGCCGAGGCCGTCCGCGGACGGTCCCGCGACACCCAGCGCCAGCTTCGCCTCCAGAGCCGCGCCGATCGTGCCCGCCTGGCGCATCGCCTCGAGCAGCTTGAGCGCCTCGGAACGAATCGCGAGCAGGCCGTTCCATCGCGTCTCGAGCGCCGGGTCGAGCCAATCCGGATTCGCCGGCGCAAGTTCCAGCAGATGGAGGCTCGCGGCGCGCTTCCCCGGCATGTGCGAGTAAACCTCTTCGGTCGTATACGGAATCAGCGGCGCCAGCATCCGCACCAGCACGTTGAGGATTTCGTAAAGCGCGGTCTGCGCCGAGCGGCGCTCGCGCGAGTTCGCCGCCGAACAGTAGAGCCGGTCCCTGACGACGTCGACGTAAAGCGAACTCAGATCGATTACCGCGAAGTTCAGCAACGCGTTGTAGACCGCCTGAAAATCGTAGGCCTCGTACGCGGCGCGAACCTCTTTCTTCAGCCGCTCGGTGCGATGCAGCGCGTAGCGATCGAACTCGAGCATCTCGGCATACGGCAGCGCATGAGCGGGATCGAAATCGAACAGATTGCCGAGGAAATAGCGGCACGTGTTGCGCAGCTTGCGGTATGACTCGACCACCGCGCTGAACACCGTCTCGCCGATACTCATGTCCGCCGAGTAATCGACCGACGCGAACACGAGCCGCATAACGTCGGCGCCGACGCGCTTGACCACGTCCTCGGCGTTCTCGACGTTGCCGAGCGATTTCGACATCTTGCGCCCGAGCTCGTCGAGCGTAAGCCCGTTGGTGATAACCGTGCGGAACGGCGCCGCGCCCCGCGTCGCGGTGGCGGTGATCAGCGAAACCTGGAACCAGCCGCGATGCTGGTCGACGCCTTCGATATAAAGATCGCACGGCCAGCTCAGATCCGGCCACGTCGCGAGCACCGCCGCGTGCGAGCATCCCGAATCGAACCAGACGTCGAGGATATCCTCGGTCTTGTCGAAGCTATCGCTGCCGCACTTGGCGCAGCGGAAATCGGCGCCGGCGAAATCCGCGACGGGCCGCGTGTACCACGCATCCGAACCTTCGCGCGCGAAAATTTCCTCCGCCCGCTTGAGCACGCCGACCGTCAGGCTCACGTCGCCGCACGCCGCGCATCGCAGCGCGGGAATCGGAACGCCCCACACCCGCTGGCGCGACAGGCACCAATCCGGCCGCGTCTCGACCATGTTCTTAATCCGGTCGCGCGACCATCGCGGCAGCCACTGAACTTTTTCGATTTCAGCCAGCGCGCGCTCGCGCAACTGATTGTGATCGACGCGCAGGAACCATTGCTCGGTGGCGCGGAAAATCAGCGGATTCTTGCATCGCCAGCAGTGCGGATAGCTATGGCCGAGCTTATGGCTGTGCAGCAGCGCGCCGATCGCTTCGAGATCCTGAACGATCGTGTCGTTGGTCTTGAAAACCTGATGCCCCGCGTACTTGCCGGCTTCGGCAGTGAACACGCCGGCGGCGTCCACCGGCGTCAGCAGCGCCAGGCCGTAGGCCTCGCCGATCACGAAGTCTTCGTAACCGTGGCCGGGCGCCGTATGCACGAGCCCGGTGCCGGTCTCCAGCGTCACATGCGCGCCGAACATCAGCTTGGAATCGCGCGGCATGAACGGATGGCGGAAAATATCCTTGCCGTCGAGCGCCGCGAGCGCTTCGCGTTTTATCGGCACTCGCGCCGCGACCGTGATCGCGCAGGCCTTCTCGACTTCCTCGGCCAGGCGCGCCGCCACGATGTAATACGCGTCACCGACCTTGAGCGCGACGTAGTCGGCGGTCGGGTTGAGGCTGATTCCGAGATTGGCCGGGAGCGTCCACGGCGTCGTGGTCCAGATTACCGCGAACAGTTTGCCTGCGGCGTGAGCCGCCGCCAGCGCCGCAGCATCGGCCGCGTTCGCGGCCAGCGCGACGGCGTCGCCGACCTTGTCGTTCAGCCGGAAGGCCACGTAGATCGACGGCGATACGTGCTCGTGATACTCGACCTCGGCCTCGGCGAGCGCGGTGCGGCAATCGCAGCACCAGTGCACCGGCCGAAGCCCGCGATAGACGTAGCCGTCTTCGACCAGTTGTCGCAGCACGCCGATCTCGGCGGCGTCGTATTCGGGGCTGAAGGTAAGATAGGGACGCGCCCAGTCGCCGATCACGCCCAGGCGGCGGAACTGGGAGCGCTGGACGTCGATATATTTCTCCGCATGCGCGCGGCATAGCTTGCGCAGCTCGAGTTTGGGAATGGTGCGGGCTTTCTCGCCCAGCGCGCGTGACACCTGATGCTCGATCGGCATGCCGTGACAATCCCATCCCGGAACGTACGGCGTCCGAAACCCCATCATCGCGCGCGAGCGTACGATGAAGTCCTTGAGGATCTTGTTGAGCGCGGTGCCAATATGGACCTCGCCGTTCGCATACGGCGGCCCGTCGTGAAGGACGTAGAGCGGGGCTTGCCCGCGGCTTGCGATCAGACTCCCGTACAGGTCCATCTGGTCCCATCGCGCCAGAATCTCGGGCTCGCGCACGGGCAGATTGCCGCGCATCGGAAAATCCGTCTTGGGTAGATGCAGGGTGGCTTTATAGTCCGTCTGTGACACGGCTCCAGATTAACTTACGCGGCAACTCATCGCGAGTCTTGCCATTGACCCGAGCAACGCGAGTTTTTCGGCGACTGCTCGCTTCGCTCGAAGCGCTGGTATCTCCGGGGTGGCCGGCTAACGCGAGCCGTCTCTGAAAACCGCCGGCATGGAATGCCGTCATCGCGAGTCTTGCCACCAACCCGAGCAACGCGAGCGAGTGAACCGCCGGCATGGAATGCCGTGGAATGCCGCGTCAGCGATTGCGGCCTTTGAGCGTGCGTTCGATCTCGCGACGGCTCTCCTTGCGCGCGATCGCCGCACGCTTGTCATAGGCGTGCTTGCCCTTGGCCAGCGCGATCTCGACCTTGGCGCGCCCGTGCTTGAAGTAGATTTTCATCGGCACGATCGAATAGCCCTGCTCGCGCACGCGGCCCCATAGGCGATTGATCTCGCGCCGATGCATCAGCAGCTTGCGGTCGCGGGTCTCCTTATGGCTGAACTGGCCCGCCGGAGCGTAGGCGCCGATATGGACGCCGAGCAGGAACGCTTCGCCATTCTTAATCCGGGCGTAGCTGTCGCGCAGATTGACCTTATGGGCGCGCAGCGATTTGACCTCGGTGCCGGTCAGCGCCAGCCCTGCCTCGTACGACTCTTCGATAAAAAAATCGTGGCGGGCCTTGCGGTTTTCGGCCACCAGATCGAAGCCGTCGCGCGCCGCCGAATTCTGTGCACCCACTGCCCGCAGCTTATCCGCATCGATAGCGCAGGTCTAATCGCGGCATTCTATGCCGACGGCGGCATTCCATGCCGGCGGGGCACTGCGCTCACTTCGTTCGGGTCAGGGGCAAGACTCGCGGCCGCGTTACGCGGGGCTGGTTGCGAGAGGCGCGCCCAGGCCTTAGATTGGAAGTGCGAAACCGTTACGACCAAATCGAGAGAGGTTCCTCGCTGTAGTTTTCGGGGGCGAAATGGGTTCGACGGGGGCAATAAGGTTTTGGTCGCACGCCGGGGTTCTGTTGGCCCGTAAAAACAAACAGACTGCGAAATTTATCCGCAGACAATAACGGTTACGCTCTAGCGGCCTAAGGGCCGCTGGCGTCTCCCCGCTGTTCGCCCACGGCAGCGGAGTGGGGCGTAATTTAGTGGGCTAGGCAGCCGCCGTTCACCGGGTGGGCGGTCCGCCGAAACTTAAACCGGCTGGCTTCGCGACAGCCTGTCCGTGGGCGGTCGCGCGGCGAGCTCTAAAGTGCGGACTAAGCGTGTAGTGGCCATCGCCGGACGGTCTTCGGACGGGGGTTCGATTCCCCCCGCCTCCACCACGGCATTCCATGCCGGCGGTTCACCTGCTCGCTTCGCTCGGGATCGTGGCAAGATTCGATGCGAGCCTGCCGATGATACCAACTGTGCAAGCGCTCACCTTTATATTTTCAAGTTCTTCGCGCAGAACCGAGCGCACCTGCGCCCCCGGCGCGCTTATCGGCAACCGCGCTTATCAGGCAAACGTTGATAACAGGTGGTGCTCAGAGACAATGGGAGGACACGAGCAGGATTTGGCTGCCGCGAAGATCGCGCCGTTTCGCGTAAAGCCGTGGGGGGCGAAGTCAATGCCCGGATGGATCCGGATTGATTGATGAGGTGTCCGGCGCGCTCTCGAGCGGCGCGCCAGACCTGGCCGTTAGCGCATCAAAGCAAACTGAGACCGCGCGCTGTCTTGGTGTTTACCAGCGGTTGCGGCCTCGACCTGCACCGCCACCAGTGTTGCGATCGCGGTTGCCTCCGCCGAAGCTCGACTCGCGCGGTTTGGCCTCGTTCACCTTGATGTTCCGGCCTTTCAGTTCGGAATCGTTGAACTGACGGATCGCGTTGGCGGCTTCTTCCGCAGTCGTCATCTCGACAAAGCCGAAGCCTTTCGATTGTCCGGAGAACTTATCCGTGATGACCGTGGCGCTCTGCACCTGGCCAACTTGTGAGAAGAGTTCGTGGAGGTCGTCATTCGACACCGAATAGGCCAGATTGCCTACGTACAACTTGCTGGGCATTATGCCCTCCGAGAGTTTATGCCGGGGTGGTTCCGAGCCGAAAATCCGGGCTCATTCCCGGGTAGGCGAGAAAGGAACGTCCGAACGTTGATGCCATTAGGATATACCTTCCGCCCCGCTTAAGGTAGTCCCCTGGCCTTGACCGAGGTCGCTGATTTCTGCCGCGTCGAGATCCGGCGCAACCTCCGGATGTACTTCTGCCGCGAGGGAGAATAGACTACGGGTACTCGCTTTCGGATACGGTCCATCCCAAACACACGTCGGCCGTTGGGACAATCCGAACCGCTTACGACGCACAAGGAGCTTGGTGATGCCCAAAGTGTATGTTGGCAATCTGGCCAGTTCGGTTACCAGTAGCAACCTTCTGGAACATTTTTCACGCGCAGGAGAGGTCCTGGGAGCGCTAGCAGTTACGGATAAGGTATCAGGACTCTGCCGCGGTTTCGGTTTCGTGGAGATGGCGGAACTCGCCGACGTTGCGGTCGCGTTCAGCCTGTTGAACAACACGCTGCTCGACGGACGACGTATCGAGATCGAGCCTCATCCCTCGCTCCGCAACGGCAGAGCGCGCAAGCATGCGGTTGCCGGGTAGCCCGAGTATCACGTTCACAGCCATAGCCGTGAGAAGCGGCGGGAGAGCTTAATGCTGGAAACCAACTGGGGGACACACGACTTTACCGTCAAGATGCTGGACTGGTCCGCCGCGCGCGGGTCACGACTGGCGTATAGCTGCCGCAGATGCGGCCGAAAGTTCAGTTTCTTCTCGCTGGTGAGTCGCGATGCTCGGGCAATGGACGGAGAAGGGCGGCAGCTCGACAGCATAATTAGTAACCGATGGTTAGCTGAGGAGTGCCCCCGTTCGTCCAGCCCCAAGGATGATGAGGACCGAAAGCAATTGTCCAAGTCCGGAGCGCATTCATAGCTTTTCTGTCTGAGAGCGCATCGCGCCGGCCTCCGTATGGGCGAATCGTTCCGCGTCCGCGCGCCGTTTGTTGTCGGATTTGATATGCTACTTGATTGTCGGCACGCTTCCCTATAGCGTGGGCGCAAGCCAACCGTTGGCTCAAACGCGTGGGTTCACGCGCTACCAGCCCCTTAAACCCTCAGAACCTTTCGTTCGGCTCATCGCCCAACTTGAATCCACTGGCTCTGAAAATGGAGTTCTCTTGTCTTTTTCTGAATTGTCCTTGTCCCCCGCAATCCTGGAGTCGGTGCGCCGACGAGGCCATCAGCGACCGGCCCCAATCCAGTCCGCCGCAATACCGGTGGTTATGGACGGCCGCGATCTGATTGCCACAGCAGCAACCGGCAGCGGAAAAACCGCGGCGTTTCTGTTGCCGATCATCGATCGCCTTCATCGCAATCCTGGTCGCGGAATAGGCGCTTTGGTGCTCGCTCCGACCCGCGAACTCGCATCGCAGATCGCCCGCGAGTTTCAGCTTCTGTCCGTCAGCCCCAGCATGCGCGCGGCCGTGATTGTCGGCGGCGAATCGATGGAGCGGCAAATCCGTGACGTAAGGAACGGCGTCCAGGTCGTAGTCGCGTGCCCGGGGCGCCTCGTCGATCATCTTGAACGCGGCACCATCAAACTCGACCAGGTTGAAGTACTGGTCATCGATGAAGCGGACCGGATGCTCGACATGGGCTTCCTTCCGCAATTGCGCCAAGTGCTCCGAGCGGTCAGGAAACCCCGTCAGAGCCTGATGTTCTCGGCGACGATGGATCCCGAGGTCGAGCGCGTCGCGCGCGAGTTTCTGAGCGATCCGGTGAAGGTGCGCATGAACGATACCGCGACGCCTCCCACGGCCATCCGGCAGTCTATCTATCCGGTGACCCAGGAGAACAAGGCGCAGATCCT
>JBEKLA010000196.1:0-8010 GCA_050010455.1 Binataceae bacterium (SeqCode)
GACGCCCACTCACACGGCGACGCCGACGTTGACGGCGACGGCGACGCCTACGCCAACGGTTACGGAGACACCGACGTTGACCGCAACGCCGACGCCTACGCCGACTCACACGGCGACGCCGACGTTGACCGCGACGGCAACGCCTACGCCGACTCTCACGGCGACACCGACGTTGACCGCGACGGCAACACCGACGCCCACTCACACGCCGACGCCGACGCCGACGCGTACGTTCAGGTTCGCTACGCCCACTCCGACGCGTACGCCCACGCCGACGCCGACGCGTACGCCCAGGGGCTCCGTAGCGCTACTGCCGGCTTCGGTGAACTTCGGAACTGTGACTGTGGGGCAGAATTCAGCCGCGAGCGCTGTAACGCTGAGCAACGAAAGTACACAGAGCGCCACTGTCAACGGCACCGCCATCGGCACGGATTTCATAGTTGGAGGCAGCACGTGCACCTCGGTGCTGAAGCCCGGCGAGTCCTGCAACTACATGGTGAGCTTTCGACCGCAGAGCGTGGGAACCAAAAGCCAGGTATTTACGATCACTCACACCGGCGGCAGTCCACTGAAGGTAAAACTGCAAGGCCTCGGCCGGCGCTAATGGGGCGTGAGTTCGACGATTGCAATAGCCCGCAGTTCACTAAAGAACTGCGGGCGCCTCGTGCCGGCAATCACTAGTTTCAGTTCGTCGTCGGCGTCTTGTTGACCGGCTCGGCTTGGTTCCTGAATAGTAGTGACAGATGTTGGCAATGAAGCCCGTGATTTGCTTGCTTGGGCTGCTTGCAGTAACGCCGTTTATAACGGGGTGCGGCGTCGCTTCGGCGCCGATCAAGAATACGCCGCAGGTGGCCACGATTCCGATTCCGGGCGAAGTTTCGGTGAGTTCCAAGCAGGCCGATTCGGTTGGCAGCGTCACTCCGGTCTACGTGTCGGTCGCCAACGGAACCGATATCAGCCGCTCGGTCGTGCCCAGCCAGGTGTTCGCCATCGATGGAGCGGGCGAGCGGATTGCGCCGCTGCCACCGGGTGAGGCCGCTCGTCAGGCGGGTGGCGCGGGCGAACTCAAGGCCGCGCTCGGCAGTGCTGCCGTAAGCGGCGTGGCCGGAGGCGCTATCGGCGCGGCGGCGGGCGCGGTTGCAGGGGCCGTTTCGGGCGGCGTCGCACACGCCGCGGGACTCGGCGGAGCGATCGGCGGTGGCTACGGCGCTTTCACCGGAGCGCCCGCGGGCCAGCAGGCCGCGCATCGGCAGGCCGAGCAACAGCTCACGGCCCTGGCGTTGCGGTCAGGCGAAGTGCGCAAGGATTTCACCGTCAGCGGCTATGTTTTCTTTCCCAAAGGGGATTACAAGGGATTGGAAATGCTGCTGGTGAATTCGGAGAACGGCGACACCGAAGTAATCAAGACGCCGTGGCGCTGATTCAACGCGCGCGGCTTTCGCAAGATCGAAAATTGGCGCTTTAGCCTCGGATGATCGAAGCCGGCGATTAGTCGTGCGCCGCGGCAGTGGAGGGCTCTCGCGGATGAAATTCGGAATCGCGTTTACGTCCTATATCGACAACTACAAAGAGGTGCGCGAGGTCGAAGCGATGGGCCTCGACAGCGCCTGGTTCTTCGACTCGCAGATGGTCTACTCGGACGTGTACGCGTCGATGGCGCTGGCGGCGGTTAACACCAGCCGAATCCGGCTCGGCACCGCGACCTCGGTTGCACGCAATCGGATCGCGCCGGTCACCGCGCACTCGATCGCGACGATCAATCAGCTTGCTCCGGGACGCGTGGCGCTGGGATTCGCCACCGGCAATACCGGCCGGCGCATGATGGGCATGAAGCCGGTCGGCGTCAAGGATTTTTGCGAGGAGGCCGAGACGATTCGCAGCCTGCTGCGCGGCGGCACCGCCCGCTATCGTGAGGGCGATCGCGAGAGCACGATCAAGCTGCTCCATCCGCGCGACGGCTTCGTATGCATAGATCCTCCCGTGCCGGTGCTAATCGGCGCCGAGGGCCCCAGGTTGCAAGCCTTTGCGGCTCAGAAAGCCGACGGAGTAATCACCTTTGGTGGTTCGACCGAGGTCTTCGCGCAAACGGCCGGGAACATGCGCGCGGCGCGCCGTCAGGCCGGAGTAAACGAGCCGTTCGAAATAATCGCGATGCTGGGCGCATACGTGACCGCGCCCGGCGAAGCTCCTGATTCTCCCGCGGCACGCGAAGCGCTGGGGCCGCAAATCCTGGCTATAATGCGGTACGCTCTCGATACCTTCATCGGACCGCGCGAAACGATGCCTGCGCCGCTGGCCTCGTTCGCGGCCGAGGTCGAGCGCCTGCCCAAGCCCCTGAATATGAGCCTGTACGATCGATACTTTATCGGGGTGCCGGAACATTTTCGCAGATTCGTCGACGGCGCAACGATCTCAGCGATGGCGATGTCCGGCCCCCCGGATAAGGTTGCCGCGCACGTCAAGGGACTTTTCGACGCGGGCGCCGACGAGGTCACGCTATGGCCGCAGGGCAACGGCCGATCGATAGCGAACCTGAAACGTTTCCGCGACACCGTGATGCGCGAGCTGGGCGCATCCGTATCGCGATAACAAGAACGGGGCGCGTCCCGTCCCTATTTGGCGGGATGCGGTTGCACCTCCCCTGGACGCGTGATCGGGCAGGTTCTCCCGATTTCGAGACCCAATGCGTGGATGAGGCGGCCGTAGCCGACGAATGTCACGATTCGAAGGCAGAGGTCGATGATTTCACCTTCGGTAAGGTAACGCCGCGCTTCGTCGAATAATTCCTGCGAGGCCTCGCGATGGTCGCCCGCCAGCACTTCGGCCAGATGTATCGCGGCCTTCTCGCGGTCAGTCAGGGTTTTGCTCGTACGATAGTTGGCGATTTCGTGAATCAAATCCTCGGTCAATCCTTGTTGCCTTGCCAAGGCAAACCGGGCGTTTATTCAGAGATGGCACTCATTCTTCTCGGCCACCTTGAGACGCGCCAGTTCGGTAAGTCTCATGTCGACCGCGCCCCGGGTCGCGGTGACCATCGGAAAGTAGTAGTTGATGAAGGCCTTGAATGCTTCGGGCGCGTGCGCGAACACCTGCACGAACTCGGAGCCGCCGAGTTCGACGTCATATTCGTGCATCACCTTCTGGAGCTCGGGATCAATCTTCTCGAACGGCAATTGGCTTAGTCGCGGCATCGGCGTCTCCCTTTGCTGACGCTTATTTCAGAATCGTACCTTGCTTATACCAAAATCGGATCTATACCCCAATCGTTTCGGCGAGGGCGTCGCGCGTCGTGTGTGTGCTGAGACGCGATCGCGGTGGCAAAAAGATCCGAAAAGCGCTAACGTGCCGCCACCCGTTCTGGCCTAACCAAAGGAGACCAAGACCATGGCAACGATCGAAGCCGAACATCTGTTCGACATGAACATGCGAATCCTTCCCAACGCCCAACCTATCGGGAAGATCTCGCAAGGCATGCGAGTAGTCGCTTACGTCGACGGCACGTTTACCGGGCCCAAGCTCAAGGGCATCGTCGAGAGCGGCGCCGACTGGTTCATGCTGCGGCCCGACGGAATCGGCGACGTAGACGTTCGACTGTCGCTCAAAACCGACGCGGGCGAATATATCTACATGCACTACACCGGGTTTGCCGACATCCCGAAAGCGGTGGCCGACGCGGCCCCGGCCGGTCAGCTTCCCGTGGGCAATTTTCCTTTGCGCACCGCCATTCGTTTCGAGACCGCGGCGGCGCAACACGCGCGATTGAACAAAACCCAGGCGGTGGGGTTCGGCTTTGTCGACACCGTCGCCGGCACGGTTAATTACAAGATTTACGCGCTCTAGTTCAGGCTGGTTTTGGTGGAGCTTCTCTCCCGAAGGATTTTTGCAACGAGCGAAGAAGCGGAGTCGATATGATTTACGAACTGAGGACCTATCAGTTGGTTTTCGCGGGATTGCCGAAGTATCTCGAAATCGCAAAGACCAAACTGCTGCCGATAATTGGCGAACATGGGCTGAAGCCGGTCGGCTTCTGGTATACGGAAATCGGCACGTTGAACGAGGTGGTTCATCTGTGGGCGTTCGCTGACCTCAACGAACGCCAGAAATGCTGGGGAGCGTGGGCGAAGGACCCCAGGCGGATTGAAATCGCGGCTGAGCTTCGCCAGGTGGTGGTCAGCCAGAGCAACAAGATTCTTTCGCCGACCGAGTTCTCGCCCCTCAAGTAGGCCAATTCAGTTCAGTATCGGGAAGGCTGGTTACCGGATCGGAAGGCGGCTGTCGACCGCGCCGATCCGGTAGCGTCACGCCCGCGCCCGCTCGGTTCCTTGCCAGAGCGCCGGACTCGGGCGGCATAGCCGATGGCGTGCCCCTGCCGCATGGCTGGGACGCCACGACACACCCGGCATTCCGCTAAAGCAAGCTTAGTTTCCCTCAGGCGCGCAGCGGCAGCGCGACGCCATGGGTATCCGAAATTGCGGTAACAACAGCCATTCGAGATTTCGGGTGAACATTAGACATACTTGATTATCAATGCTTTATGTATTAGATTGTATTGTGGATAGTGAGGGAAGAGGAAAAATCCTGATGTTTGAAGGAGAGGTGCATAACATGTCGGACAAGAACGGTTTTCTCAAAGAGCTTCAGGTTCGTCTACCAGAGTTGAACGATACCGAAGCGCTGGGTTGGGCGTCAGCAGCTGTGAAGCACCTTGCTCAATATCTCGATCATGGAAAGCGCGAAGAATTGGCAAAGTATCTGCCGAGCAGCCTGGTTCAAGTGGCCAACGAGGCTACCCGGGTGGCGGATTTGTTCGGAAAGGAAAAGCCTGGCGACTTCTTCGTCATGGCGACGAGGGACGCAGGGGCGCCACCGGCGAAGGAAGGCGCGCGTTATACACTCGTGACCGTATTGGCTGCCATCAGGAAGCGTATGCCTGATCAGCCGGCCAAAGAAATCGAGGGAGATTTGCCCAGCGAGGTAGCTGAACTCTGGGGTGGCGAACCTGTAGCTGGATGAAGCTTGCGCGAGACCCGCGAGACCTCGCCTCCAGCCAGGTAGTTAGTCTGTAGGCGAAGCGCGCGGTATCCGGCCCTCGGTCGGCGGTTTGTGCCGGCCGAGGGATTTTCCCGCCCCTCGGTTAGGAGTCCGAGCGGCGGGTTCGTTTTTCAGGGCGTCCGCGGCCTCGACCAACTCTCTGCCCGATTCGCACTTTTTAGCTTCGGTACCCCTTTGCCTCGCCAGCTATCGACTCTAAGCTGGGATGAGTGCGATAAAACCGCTGGAACATCCTGATCGGTCCGAAGGAGAAAGATCCGTGAAGCCGGGCGCTAACTTCTTCAATCTGTACAATCACGATTTTGCCCGCGTCGCCGTGGCGATGCCTGCGGTGCGCGTCGCTGATCCGGTCTTCAACTGCGAACAGACGATCGCGCTGATGCGCGAGGCGGTGGCGCGAAAAGCGGTTTTGGTCCTGTTCCCCGAACTGGGGCTATCCGCGTATTCGTGCGAAGACCTTTTCCATCAGCGTGCGCTGCTCGACGCCTGCGAGAGCGCGCTAAGCGCGATCCTAGAGGCTTCTGCTGCTTTGCCACTGGTCGCGGTGGTCGGCGCTCCGCTCCGACTCGATAATTTGCTCTATAACTGCGCCGTTGTGGTAAGCGCCGGGCGGATTCTCGGCGTGGTCCCGAAAACCTACTTGCCCAACTACCGGGAATTCTACGAGGCGCGCCAGTTCACATCCGCCGAGGTCGCAGTCCGCGATACCATCGATCTTTGCGGCCAGGCCGGCATCCCGTTTGGCAACCGCCTCCTGTTCCGCCTCGAACAACAGCCGCTGCTGACGTTCCACGTCGAAATCTGCGAAGACCTCTGGGTGCCGATTCCGCCGTCGGCGTACGCGGCGATGGCGGGGGCGACGGTGTTGCTCAACCTTTCCGCCTCCAACATCACGATCGGCAAAGCCGATTATCGGCGCGATCTGGTGGCCGGCCAGTCGGCGCGATGCCTCGCCGCCTATCTTTACTCCGCCGCCGGGCCGGGCGAATCGACTACCGACCTCGCCTGGGACGGCCACGCCCTGATCTGCGAGAACGGCAGCATCCTCGCCGAATCGCGCCGTTTCAGCTATCAGCCGCAACTGGTTTGCTCCGAGATCGACCTCGAACGGCTGGCGCTCGAGCGGACGCGGCAGAACAGCTTCGGTCAGAGCGTGCGCTCTGTGCATGCCCAGCTCCGCGAATTCCGCACGATCCGTTTCTCGACCGAGCTGCCGCAAGACACTCGCCTGCTTCCCGAGCGATCCTACGAGCGCTTTCCTTATGTCCCTTCCGATCCGAGCACGCGCGATGAACGATGCCAGGAAGTATACGAAATCCAGGTCCAGGGTCTGGTGAAGCGGCTTCAATCGACGGGAATCCAGCGCGTCGTTATCGGAATCTCGGGCGGCCTGGATTCGACTCATGCGCTGCTGGTGTGTGCGCAAGTGATGGATCGGCTCGGCTATCCCCGCGACCATGTGCTCGCGTGCACGATGCCGGGTTTCGCGACAAGTCAGCGGACTCTCGACCAGGCGCGCAGGCTGATGCGCGCCGTCGGATGCAGCCCGCGCGAGCTCGACATCCGTCCGAGCGCGATGCAGATGCTCAAAGATATCGGCCATCCGTACAACGAGGGCAAAGAAGTCTACGACGTGACCTTCGAAAACGTGCAGGCGGGTGAACGCACCAGCCATCTATTCCGGCTCGCCAACTTCAATGACGCTATGGTGGTCGGCACGGGCGATCTGAGCGAGCTGGCGCTGGGATGGTGCACTTACGGTGTCGGCGATCACATGTCGCACTACGCCGTCAACGCCAGCGTCCCCAAGACTCTAATTCAGCACGTGGTCCGATGGGTGGCTCAAACCAAACGATTGGGCGCGGAAGCCAGCGATACGCTCTTTGAAATCCTCGCAACCCCAATCACTCCCGAGCTGGTGCCCGCCGGCGCGGCCGGCTCACAGGAAACCGAGGCGGTGGTCGGTCCCTTCGAGCTACAGGATTTCAACCTCTACTACATTTTGCGCTTCGGCTTTTCGCCCGCCAAAGTCGCCTTCCTTGCGTACTGCGCTTGGCGCGATCTGGAAAAAGGCTCGTGGCCCGCTCTCCCCGCCGATCAGCGGCATCGATACACCCTCGCCGATATCAAGAAGCATCTTCGACCCTTTTTTTATCGCTTCTTCAAGCTGAGCCAGTTCAAACGCAGTTGCGTGCCCAACTCGCCCAAGGTCGGATCGGGAGGATCGCTGTCCCCGCGTGGCGATTATCGCGCGCCCAGCGATAGCGAAGCAGATGCCTGGCTGCGCGAGCTGGAGCTGGTGCCCGACAAGGAATAGCGCTGGTCGGTATTATAGACTCGATTTGGCTTAATGGTCCGCCCGAATCGGCGGAGGTCGGCTCGTGGCTTCGCCGGTTAGCAGCGGGACGACGACTTCGGTCAGAAGCTTCTCCGTGAGCGGCGACTCGTCGGGTGTCAGGCTGGCGCGCACGATTCCGTTGCGGTCGATCACAAGCGTGACCGGCACCGCGCTGGGCTTGCCGAAATCTTCGACCGAGGCGTCATCCGACATCGCGGCCGGAAAGGCAAACGACGACATGACGCGGTTCACCTCGGCGCGATCGTGTTCCCGGTCGACGCTGAGCGCGATCACCTCCAGGCCGCGGCTACGATAGCGCCGGTAGAAGGCGTCGAGCACCGGCATCTCCTTGCGGCACGGGGCGCACCATGTGGCCCAGTAATGGATGATTACGACCTTGCCGCGTTGCGCGGTCAGATCGAAGGCTTTGCCGTCGAGTTCCGGCACAGTTAGCGCGGGCGCAGCTTGACCGACATGCACAGCGGCCTGCGCGCTGGGGCCGATTCCGGCGAGCGCGAACATCGCCGCGACAAACATGGCGAGCCAAACAGCGCCGCGCATCGTGTGCGTTCCTCGGTCAGAAGCTATAACTCGTGATTAGCTTGGTCGCGAAGGGGGCA
>JBEKLA010000197.1:0-7928 GCA_050010455.1 Binataceae bacterium (SeqCode)
TGTGGTTCACGGTGCTGTTCGCGAACTTCGCCGAGGCGATGGCCGAGGGGCGGGGCAAGGCGCAGGCGGACTCCCTGCGCAAGATGCGGACCGAAACCATGGCCAAGCTTATCCGCGACGGCCAGACGGTCGCGGTGCCGGCTCCGTCGCTCAGGCGCGGCGACGTCGTGCTGGTCGAGGCGGGCGACGTTATCCCGGGCGACGGCGAGGTGATCGAAGGCGTCGCGGCAGTTAACGAAGCGGCGATCACGGGTGAATCCGCGCCGGTTATCCGCGAAAGCGGCGGCGATCGCAGCGGCGTCACCGGCGGCACGACCGTTATTTCCGACTGGGTTAAGGTGCGGATCACGGTAAATCCCGGCGAGAGCTTCCTCGATCGCATGATCGGCCTGGTGGAAGGCGCACAGCGCCAGCGAACGCCCAACGAGATCGCGCTCAGTATCCTGCTCGCCGGGCTGACGATCGTGTTCCTGCTGGTGGTGGTGACGATTTACCCGTTCGCGCTCTATGGCGGCACGATGCTGTCGCTGCCGGTGCTCGTTTCGCTGCTGGTGTGCCTGATTCCGACCACGATTGGCGGGCTGCTGTCAGCGATCGGTATCGCCGGCATGGACCGGCTCGTGCAGCACAATGTGCTGGCGATGTCGGGGCGGGCGGTCGAGGCGGCGGGTGACGTCGATACGCTGCTGCTCGACAAGACCGGCACGATCACGCTCGGCAATCGGATGGCCACGGAATTCATCCCGGTGCAGGGGGTCAAGCTGGAAGAGCTGGCGGAGGCGGCGCAACTGGCGTCGCTGGCCGACGAGACTCCCGAGGGACGCTCGATCACGGTGCTGGCCAAGCGCGATTTCAACTTGCGCGGACGGCACTTCGCCGAAAACGAGGCCCAGTTCATCCCGTTCTCGGCGCAGACGCGGATGAGCGGCGTCGATCTCAACGGCCGCAGTATCCGCAAGGGCGCGACCGACCAGATCGCAAAGTTTGTTGCCGAAAGCGGTGGCAGCGCTCCGCCCGAGCTGAAATCGATCGTCGAGCGAATCGCGCGCAGCGGCGGCACTCCGCTGGCGGTGGCGGACGGCGGGCGAATTCTGGGCGTTATCCACCTGAAGGACATCATCAAGGAGGGTATCCGCGAGCGCTTCGCCCGGCTGCGCGCGATGGGACTGCGCACGGTGATGATCACCGGCGACAATCCGCTGACCGCGCAGGCGATCGCGGGCGAGGCGGGCGTCGATGACTTCCTGGCCGAGGCAACGCCCGAGACCAAGCTGCGCCTGATTCGCGAGGAGCAGGGGCAAGGCAAGCTGGTGGCGATGATCGGCGATGGCACCAACGACGCGCCCGCGCTGGCGCAGGCGGACGTCGGAATCGCGATGAACGCGGGCACGCAGGCGGCGCGTGAGGCGGGCAACATGGTCGATCTCGACTCGAATCCGACCAAGATTCTCGAGGTGGTCGAGATCGGCAAGCAGCTCTTGATGACGCGCGGCGCGCTGACCACGTTTTCGATCGCCAACGACGTGGCCAAGTACTTCGCGATTATTCCGGCGATGTTCGTAGTCAGCTATCCGGCGCTGCAAGCGATGAATATCATGCGCCTGGCCAGCCCGGAGAGCGCGATCCTGTCGGCGGTAATCTTCAACGCGCTGGTTATCATCGCGCTGATACCGCTGGCGTTGCGCGGCGTGCAGTACCGGCCGGTCGGCGCCTCGACGATTTTGACCCGCAATCTTCTGATCTATGGGGTCGGCGGCGTGATAATTCCGTTCGTCGGCATCAAGGCGATCGACCTCGTAGTATCCGCGCTCCACCTGGCCTAGGAGAACCGCAATGCGTCTTTGGATAGCAATCAAAATGATCTGTGTGCTGACGATACTAACCGGGATCATCTATCCGTTTCTGATCTTCGCGATCGGGCAGTTCATGTTTCCGGTGCAAGCGAACGGCAGCCTGGTCGCTCGTGACAGGACGGTTGTTGGCTCGGCGCTGATCGGGCAGAACTTCGCCGGCCCCAAGTATTTTCATGGCAGGCCGTCGGCGGCGGGCGACAAGGGCTACGACGCCACCGCGTCGGGCGGTTCGAACCTCGGCCCCACCAGCAAGAGCCTGATCGATACGGTACGTTCGCGCGTGAAGGATGTGCTCGCGCAGAATCCGGGGACCAGTGCGTCGCAGGTCCCGATCGATATGGTAACCGCCTCGGGCAGCGGCCTGGATCCCGAGATCAGTCCGGCGGCGGCGGAACTCCAGATTCCGCGGGTGGCCAAGGCGCGGGGCCTCAGCGAAGATCGGGTGCGAACCCTGGTGAGTGCGCTAATCCGGCCACGCTGGGCGGGAATTTTCGGCGAGCCTCGGATCAATGTCTTGCAGCTCAACATCACGATCGATCAACTGGGCAACCGCGGCTAAGGGCATCCAAGGAGTACCTGGCCGGGCGCGGTGATGCGCCATTTCGGCCGCATGCCGCCAGTCTCAGGCGGCGCGAGAAGCTCCGATGTCGAACGAGCAACCGGCAAGCGTTCAACCGGCAAGCGTTGCGAGCAAGCAGAGTCAAGCTCCTCCGCTTCGCAGCAAGATCCGCAACGGCACTTTGATAATGCTGGCACTGGCGATCGCGCTGGGCGCGCTGGCGTTGCCAGGAATCTACAAGCTCAGCGGCGCGATTCGCGAAACGCTGCATCGCAACTACATCAGTATCGAAGCGGCCCGGCAGATGCATACGGCGCTATACGCGCTTCAGATCGCGCAGCGCGACGGCAAGCTTGCGACCGCGCTGCCCGCCAACCGCGACAACTTTCTTTACTGGGACGGTATCGAGCAGGGCGACATCACGGAGGTCGGAGAGGCGGAGCTGGCCAGGGATATCGACCAGCGCGGCCGCAAACTGATAGCCGAGCTTCCAGCGACGGGCAGCCCGCCGCCGCGTGAGGAAGAATTCGCGGCCCTGCACGATCGGCTCGACAAGCTGATTCAGATCAACAGCGACGCCATGTTCAGAGCGGACAGCCGCGCCAGCCGGATCGGATGGCGGCTGACCTACGAGTTCGGCGCCGGCCTGGCGATCCTGCTGGTGTTCGGAATCGCGCTATCGTGGACTATCGCCTGGTCGATCGCCAAGCCGCTGGGGGAGCTCGCCGAGCGCTTGCGCAGCTTCAGTCTGCGGGGACCGTCGTCGCGGCTCGGGGAGCAGCCGCTGGCGGAGCTCGAGGCGGTGGCGTTCGAATTCAACAAGATGGCGGAACGGCTGGAGCAATTCGACAAACTCAACGTCGGCCGCATCATCTACGAAAAGGAAAAGACCGAGGCGATCGTCGAGAGCCTCGAAGACGGGATCGTGCTGCTCGATCCCGACGGCGTCGTGGCGCATATCAACGACCTCGCGGCAATAATCCTGCAAGTGGAGCGGGAGGATGCGCTGGGCAGCCGGTTCGACGATCTCAGCAGCAACCATCAGCACTATCTGCGGGTGCGTTCCGCGTTGCGCGCGGCGCGGCGCTCGGGCCCGCTCGCGCATCAGATTGAGGTCAGCCTGCACGTGCGGGGGCGCGAGCACAGCTATATGTTGAAGCCGGTGCCGCTTAGGCGCGCGGATGGGCAATCGTTCGGAACCATCCTGATCCTGCAGGACATCACCTACTTGCGTGACAAGGACCGCGCACGCACCAATCTGGTCGCGACCCTGTCGCACGAACTCAAGACGCCGCTGACCTCGATCGCGATGGCGGGAGAATTGCTCGAACGCCGTCAGGACAATCTTGATTCGAGGCAGCGCGAACTGGTCGAGGTAATCGGCGAGGAGACCCAGCGTATCCGCCATCTGGCCGACGGGCTGCTGGATCTGGCCCGCGGCGAAACCACAGCGATCGCGGTCAGCAATGTGCCGCTCGATTTTGTGCAGCTGATTGCCGCGGTGGTGGAAAACTTCGCGATGCAGGTGGAGCAGAAGCAGATCAAGCTTGCGACTCATACCAGCGAGCCCTCGTTCGAATGCCGCGGCGATCCGGTCAAGCTGTCGTGGGTGTTGTCGAACCTGATCAGCAACGCGTTGCGCTACACGCCAAGCGGCGGCGCGATCGATATATCCGCCGAACGGCTTGATCATCAGCTGCGGTTGACGGTTGCCGATACCGGTTCCGGTATCGCGCCGGAAATCCGCGAGCGTATTTTCGAACGCTTCACGCAATACGGCAGCAAGGCCTTCGAGAGCGGTTCGGCCGGGCTTGGCCTTGCGATCGCCAAGGATATCGTCGAAGCGCACGGCGGCCGGATCTTTGTGGATAGTTCCGATCGCGGCAGCAAATTTACGGTCGAGATTCCGATCGCCGGACACGCCTGATCGCCCGGCGCTCGAGCGCGGCGTGCGGCGCAGCGGCCACGTCTTCACAGAAGGCGAGCACGCCGGCTTTTTAGCCGGCGCGCTCGCCTTCGAACTCCAATAGCGGTGCGGTTCGAAACTTAGGGAGTAGGAGTTGGCGTCGCTGATTTCCGATTCTTCGGAATTTTAGTCGGGGTCGGTGTTGGTGTCTTCGACTTTTGATGCTTCGGGGTCTTGGTCGGAGTCGGAGTCGCCGTCGGCGCACGATGCCGTTTGGCCGGCGCGCTCTTCGGCGTTGGGGTCTCAGTTGGCGTAAGCGTAGGCGTCGGCGTGCGCGTGCGGGTCGGCGTCGGCGTGCGCGTGCGGGTCGGCGTGCGCGTGCGGGTCGGCGTGGGCGTCGGGGTGCGCGTGCGGGTTGGCGTGGGCGTCGGGGTGCGCGTGCGGGTTGGCGTGGGCGTC
Organism: Binataceae bacterium (SeqCode); assembly: GCA_050010455.1. GTDB lineage: Bacteria > Desulfobacterota > Binatia > Binatales > Binataceae > DATJOQ01. The sequence goes on from JBEKLA010000197.1 coordinate 4,778, forward strand.
GGGGTGCGCGTGGGTGTCGGAGTCTGAGTCCGAGATGCAGTGGCGGTCGGCGACGGACTCGCGCCTATATAGGACGCCACAAACGTTGCCATATCGGCCGTGCCCCATCCACTGGCCTGATCGTAGCCAGCAGCGGCGGTGAAGCCCGTGACGCCGTTGAAGCTATTGTTTCCCTTGGTTACGTCGCGAAGTCCCGACTGCGCAGCATTGGCCATCGCGCCGAGCTGGTAGATGCGCGGGTTAAGATTACCCAGCCGGCCGCCACGGGCTTGCGCGACCAGTTTCGACAGTCCCGCCCACATCGGCGCCGCGATACTGGTGCCGCCAATGCAGCAAACTATCACCGCGCTGCCGTCATTATCGTCGGCGAAGTAGAATCCTGGCGAATATGGGCTCGCGCCGTAGGAAATATCGGGGACGTCGCGCGCACCGTCGTTGGGCGTGACCGAGGTCTGGTAGGACGGCTTGGGGAAATAGGCGCTTTGTCCGCCGCCGCCCGCGCCCGAACTGTCATCCCATACGCTCTCTGCCACGCTGCCGGAATCATTGCCGGAGACGTAGTTGGGGGTGAATTCGGTTCCGCCGACGGAGCTGACGTTGGGGTCGGCGCTCATCTCATTCACGTTGCGGCTGGTTCCTATCACGCACTGGTTTCCCGCCGTATTCAGGGCGATCCCGGCCGCGCCCTGATCGCCCGACGATACGAAGACGGATTGGCCCTGGGCGGCCGCCCGCGAGAAGATCGAGTCGAGGTAGCTGGTATAGAAGGACGCCGATCCGCCGCAAAATCCGTAGCTGATGCTGATCGCGCCGCACTTGTTGTCGGTGACGGCCTGGCTGATCGCGTCGGTGAGATCCCCCATGTAGACGCTGATCGGCGCGCCGGGAGCGACGGCGTGGACCCATTCGATGTCCAGCAGAACTTCGATCTCGTCACCATTGATCCCCGGGCTCGACCCGTCGGGAAAGACGCGAGTAACGCTTGCCGCGCTCAGGCCAAAGGTCGAATCAAACAGGGTGACGGCACTATCGATGTAGTCCGAATCTTCGATAACGGCGACGCAATCGCCCGAGTTGCCGTTGGTAGCGGCGTTCAACAGCGGCGTCTCGTCGTAGAAAGTCCACAGATCGGAAGGAGCGAACGCGGTGCCTTCACCGCCGCTGTATTCGGGGACGGTTGTCGCCGCGAGATCGGCCGCCGACGCGAGCTGGAGTGGAATCCCTGCCGTATCGGAAAGCGAGACGGCGCCAGATGCAAGGCGCGAAGCCATTGGCGTCGCAAATCCGTATCCAAGCGGCTTTGAAGCGAAGGCCTGCGAATGGCGCATGTTGTCGAGACCCTCGATTGAACCGATCAGGCCGGCGAATTGCGCCGGGAGCTGAGGGTCGGTCAGGTTGCCATAGATCGCTCCGTCACCGGAGGCTGCGATCGTGGTTGCAAACGCGCCCTCGGCGGTGGCGACCGTGCCCGTCGACGCTATCCCGCTGCTGGACGCTTTGATGACCTGGAAGCCCTGATTGGTCAGCCATTCCCGGACCTCGGCGACCTCGGCCTGAGTGCGGCCGAAGCGAGCGTCGAACTCAGAGGGAGTGAGCCAACGATGGTACTGGGGTGACGCCGGGTCGTGCAGATCGGATAGCAGCTTGTCGAGGGCGGGCCTGTTGCGCAGCGCGAACGAGATATGAACGGTCAGGGGGCGGTTCGCCGCGGCACGAGTGCTCAAGTTGGCCGCTTCGGCAGTATGGCTCCCCCGCAAGGCGACGGCAGTTTGCGCTGCCACTATCTGTGGGGTAAGTAGCGCTGCTATCGCGAGCGCCGCTACGCTCAACAGAGCGCGCCAGGCGCATCGATTGAACGGCGATTTCAAGTTTCGACTGTCGGAACAAAGCTGCACGAGACCCCGGTATGCCATGAATTACTACTTTTTCCCTCTCCAACCCATCAGGCGTAAACACAGTCAAGATGTTAGATTAGCGAGCGGTTCTGAACGAGGCAAATCCGGGTGGCGCTGGCTACTATCGAACGCCGAGGGTGGTCCGTGGCCGCTTTGATAGCTATAGAGTAGCGGATCGGTTATCGTCGGCTGCCAAGTGAATCGACGCGGTGCCGAAATCAACGCGGAGTCTGATGGCAGCATCTATAATCAGGAATGGCGACGGTTTCGACAGCCACGGCGCGAGCGCTCCCAAAAGCTGGTGGGAGCGTTCATCGCTTCCGCGCCCGCTATCCGTGCTGATAACGATAGCGGCCACGGCGTACGCCTATCATCTGGTGAGAGCGCTGGCGGCGCGCGCCAACGAACTGGATTTCAGTCATTACTATGTTTCGTCATTGATGATTCGGCAGGGGCTCGATCCCTACATCACCGATATCAAGCCATTAGCTACTTTATTGCGTCTTCAAGTGCACGGTATCACTCTGGCCACCTATCCGCCGACGTTCCTGCTTCTATTCGAACCACTGACGCTGTTACCCCCGACCTGGGCTTTTTGGCTATGGACCGCGATGGGCGCGGCGTTCCTCGGGGGAACGCTGTACATGCTGCTCGACGGTCTGCCGCAACATATGGGGCTACGCCTATCGCTGGTTGGCCTGGTGATCCTTTATCCGCCGATCACCAGCAATTTTGTCTGGGGGCAGTCGCAGCTCATGCTGCTGTTCTTCTTCGTACTGTTCATGCGATGGCTGAATTGCGGCCGGCAATCGTGGGCGGGCGCGATCGCCGGCCTGGCCGGTTTGCTCAAAATCTTTCCGCTATTGCTGCTTGGATACCTGGCGATTCGCCGCCAGTGGAAAGCGATCCTTTACGCCGGGATGGTGCTGATCGCAGGCGGGATTCTTACGCTCACGTTCGTTGGTGTCGGCACGAGCGCGGATTTTGTTTCGGCGGTGCCTTCTATGACCACTCAGCGATGGCTGGGACGCGATACCAACGTGGCCCTCGGCGCGATCGTGTCGCATATCTTCTGGTATTCCGCGGCGCATCACTTGGGGCCTCTGGCCGGTATCGGCGCCCAGCTTGAGCCGGGGACGGACCTGGTTCGCCGCGTCATGGTGTCGATAGCCGAATTCGTGGTGCTCGCGCTAACGGTCTCCGCGACCTTCAGAACGTCGAGCGGAAGCCTCCGTTCGTCTGAGAGCGGCGACGAA
>JBEKLA010000198.1:0-7906 GCA_050010455.1 Binataceae bacterium (SeqCode)
AGATTGCGCGCGGCCAGCGAGCGCACGGCGTCGAGCCAGGCTTGCTCACTCTCGGCTCCGGCCAGCCGCAGGTCGAGCACCACACGCTGGCCGTTAGCGCATACGCCAAGCGTGACCAGCACCGGTACGCGCACGCGCTTCTTCCCGATCCGCGCCCGCGGATACCAGCCGTCGAGAAACAGATAGCGGACCTTCAGCTCGCCGAGATCCCGCTTCGCCCATGCCGCGAAGTCCTCTCGCAGCCGCCCCACCAGGCGCGACACCGCGTCCTTCGACAGCGGCGCGCCACGCAACAGCGGCGCCAGCGCTCCGCGCAGCCTACCGGTATTGGTGCCGCTCAGGTACCCCCAAGGATCGCCTCGTCGACCCGCTCGGTGCGCCGCTGGTAGCGCGGGATCACGCGGCTGTGCCACTCACGGCGCCAGCCGTCCGCGCCCTCAACCCGAGCCCGCGGCATTGCGATCGTGGTCGCGTTGACCCTTTTTCACTTTTCCACCAACTTCGCGCCACTACCGCGCTTAAGCGCCAAGTCGATCGCACGGCGCGGGCGTCTTTTGCGTTGTCTTCACAAACGCATGAAGTACGACCAACCGCCGGCCCGCCGCCGCTGTGTAAATTGCGCGACCGATTCCACCATCCCTTCCTGTCAAGCGCATCTCCCACAGCTTCTCGCCCATAGGTCTCACCTGCGGCAGCCCAGAACGCTGAGGCTCAAAGCTTTTCTGCAGTTCCGACATTCTGAGGAAGCGAGCCTGCATGTCTTTCGGCAAAGAAAGCAGCTCGGCTTCCACCACATCGTTCAGAACCTCAACCGCCCACTCTGCCGACCGGTTCTTATAGCTTTTTGCTATAGACATCCGGTCGCTCTCGAAACTAGGCGTACGCGCAGCTTCACCGCGACGGTAACGGATGCCCGCCTCACCCACTCCGATGGCGAAGTAGCCGAAACGCTCGCGGATCAGGGCGATTGCGGCCCTGACGGCTTGCGGGCGACCAGGACGAGGAAGACGCGCGCGGCGCCGCCGAACGGAAACGGGACTCGCGCGGTATATCAGTGAGGCCAGTGATGTAGCGTTATGAGACAGATGATTTGCGCTACTGACACAGCCTCCTGTTTCGCGATTCCAGAACAAAGCCGCTATTCATACCAGTCTTTCGCCGGGGGGCGACGCGAGAATGGTGGATGCCTACGCTGCGGGCGGAGCACTCGGCTGCTTTGCCCTTTTCAGCAGAGGCGATTTTTCTATCGTGCCGCCCAAAGACGCTTCCGTGGAACGCGGCTGAATTTCGACTATTCTATTGAGTCCTGCATAATATAGGGACAACTCGAAGACCCGAATAATCGCGTCTGGACGGCTTTTGGGCCTTGGATCGGCGTCACTATAATTTGCAGGCCTCAATAGGTGCATTTGCGACGATGAGGTTTTACGGATTGGAGAGTCGACGCTCACGCGTTTCGCTAGTCAACTTAAGTAGCGAGAGCCCCATTTTTTGAGGCTATAGAGCGCCCACGAACGCGACCAGTGCCCGTGGCCCGCCTGAAACCGCCGCCAGATCGCTTCGACTGCCGCCGGCGACAGATAATCGGCAAGCCGCCCGCCGCTGCGAGGATCGAGCAATGTAGCCTCGACTTGTTTCGCGAGCGGGCCGCGCAACCATGCTTGAAATGGAAGCTCGAAGCCGGCTTTGCGCCGATTTACGATTTCCGCAGGCAGGTCGCTGCCCAGCGCCTTGGCGAGCAAGGGCTTGACCTGTCCGTTTGAAAGCTTGATGCGGCCGGGCAATCCCAGCACGTACTCGACCAGCGCATCGTCGAGCATCGGCACGCGCAGTTCGACGCTATGCGCCATGCTCATCGCGTCGCTGTCCCGCAGCAGCATGTTGCGCATGTAATGGGATAGCTCGAAGCAGGAGATTTCGTTGATCGGGTCGTCGATGACGACGTTGACGCCCTGGCGCAGTACGGCTCGATTTCCGCGATACCCGCCGAGTATCGCCGCGCGCGCGGCCGGACTGAAGAGCTGGCGCAGGATGAGATACGGCGCAGAGTCGTCCGGCTCCCCCAACCAGTCGATGAGCTTGAACCAGCCATCATTATTCGCGAGTGGCTGGCGCACCAAGGCCGCCGCAAGCCTGCGAACCGCGACCGGGACGCGTCGCACAAGCCGCAAGCGCCGATTCCATCGGAACGACGGATAGCCCGCGAAAAGCTCGTCACCGCCCAAACCCGATAGCACCACCTTGAGACCCGCCAGCTTAGCGGCGCGCGACACCACATAGGTGTTGATTCCGTCGACCGTCGGCTGGTCGGCGGCCGCTAGCGCAGGCTCGAGCTGATCGAGCAATTCCTCGGCCCTGAGGTGGATTTCCGTATGAATCGTATGGAAGGTTTCGGCCGCCAGCTTCGAAAAACGATGCTCCGAATACCTGGGCTCGTCGAACACCACCGAGAGCGTGCGCGGCGGTTCGGTGGCGGCGAGCCGGCTAAGCGCCACCAGCGAAGTGGAATCGAGGCCGCCGCTCAAGAACACGCCCACCGGAACGTCGGCGATCAGATGGCGCGCGACAGCTTGCTCCAGGATCGTCCGCACGCGCGGGATCGCCGCGGCTTCGTCCGTTTGACCCGCCAAGCCGACAAACGAAGTCAGGTTCCAATAGGATTGCTCCGCGAAGCCTTTGGCCATGACGATCGCAAACGCGCCCGCACCGAGCGATCGGACGCCATCGACCATGGTCAACGGTTCCTGCACCGCGCCCAATTCGAGATAGGAATCGACCGCGTCGATACTCGGGACCGCCGCGACCATGCCGCTGGCCAGGATTGCGCGCAGCTCGGAAGCGAAGATCAGCCGTCCGGCGTTGTAATGATAATAGAGCGGCTTGATTCCGAGCCGATCGCGCGCCAGCAACAATCGCTCGCGCCGCGCGTCCCAGATCGCGAATGCGAACATGCCGTGGATACGCTCCAGGCATCGCTCGCCAAAGCGGCGATAGGCCTTGAGGATCACCTCGGTGTCACTGGTGCTGCGCCAATCGGTTTCACCCAGCGCCTGCAACTCGGCGCGCAGCTCGCGGAAGTTGTAGATTTCGCCGTTGAAAACGATCCAGTTGCCGGTCGCGGGATCGTACATCGGTTGATGGCCGGCCGGACTCAGATCGATAATCGCAAGGCGGCGAAAGCCAATCGTAAGCGGCCCGGCCGAGCTGCGGATGGTCTCAAGCCCCTGATCGTCGGGACCGCGATGCTCGAGCTGGCGCACCATCGCAGTCACCGCGGCATCGGCAGACTCGCCGCCAGGAGGCATCCAGACTCCGGCGATTCCGCACATCAGCGAGCTTCCACTATACGAGCGTGACGGCGCGCGGATGCGATCAAACGGCCGGCGCCTTGCGCAGCACCGTAACCAGGAAGGAGCCGAACCGCAGCCGATTGCATATCAGGCGGACCATCGCGTCGGGCATCGACGCCATCAGCGCGTTCTTCAACCGCCCCTTGGGTATCGGCAACAATTCGTTCTTGGCGCCGTATACCTTCAGCCGCTCGACGGTAAAGAATTCTCCACACAGCCTCCGCCATTCGCGGGGCTTGTAGTAGCGGGCGATCGCGCCGTCGGTCACTTCCTGCACCACGCGATGCATCGTGCCCAGCGCAGCGAGCCGGCCACGCACGATTCCATGCAGCGCGAATCCCGCCACCCACGATAGCCATGGGCTCCGATGATACACCATCGTGATGGCGGTCCCACCAGGCCTCAGCACGCGATGGATCTCGCTGAGCGCCTGGCGCGTATCGGCCGAATGATGGATAACACCCAAAAATCCGCTACACGGCAACGTGCAGCTTCAGTCCCTGAAATGGCTCGACCAAAGGGTTTGATGTGCGGATATGCCGTCGCCTCCAGTGCCACCAGCCGTGACAGTTCGCGAATGGCAGCTATCGCAGTTCGCAAATCCCCTTTCAGCCTCGTCGGCCAGCGGTACGATCCGGCGAGACAGCTTTAGCGGGGATAACCGAGCCCCGTGAGTGCTCCCGCGCGCCGTTCGGACACCACGTTGCCGCTGCGTAGAAAGAAAATTGAAAGACCAAAAAAACAAACTTCTGGCGCCCGTTGATGACAGTCGGTTACGATTTGTTAACTATTCGACAAGCGCAGTTTAAGATTGCTAAGTTGGTCTCACTTTTACGCAAGGTCACGCCGTGAGTAAGCCCCCCCTTCTCCGGCTGACCAAAGGGGGCCGGGTGGTAATTCTGTCGCCTGGCCCTCTCAACTTGATGAGCCGGGATAGCTCTTGCGTCAGGAGGGGCAGGAGCCTTCCCGACTCATGTCGCTAGGCACCGTTCCATCCCGCAAACTGAACCGGTGCCGTGTCCTGCAAGCAGCTCGACTCCAACCTGCTGTTCTTTAGTATCGCGTTTATAGAATTCTTGTGGAGCGTAGGGCTGCGACTTGACGCCGGTCCGGTAACGGGCTACGGAATCGGGTGTTGGAAAAGTCAAAAATGAAATTCCGAAACGTATCCGCGGCAGTAAAGCGAGAGTAAAGGGAACAAGGATGAACAGGTGGCAGGCAGTTACTTCGGCGTTGGTGGCAATCTTATCACTCGGATTAGGCCTGAATTATGTTGCGTCGGCACAGACAGATAAGCCCGCAGCGGCGTCCGCACAAGCCAAGGTGGAGGCCGTAGGGTACGCGACCGCCGTGGTCGTTCACGGTAAGATCGTGGCCGTCAACAAGGCTAAGAAACTTGTCACGCTTGAAGGGCCCGAAGGGCGGAAGGTAACCCTCAAGGTTGAGAATCCGTACAACCTGAAGGCGGCAAAGGTGGGCGAACCAGTCGTCGCACATTACTATGAAATCGTCACCATCCGAAAGAAGAAGCCGGGTGAAAGCATACCGAGTGCTTCCCTGACACAAGGTATAGCGACCGCGAAACCAGGCGCGATTCCGGGTGCCGTGGTTGGACAGAAACTAGAACTTGTCGTTACCGTGACCGCGATTGATGAAGCGCATGGCACAGTGACAGTCAAAGGTCCGGACGGAGCTACTGAAACCGTCAAAGCACGCGATCCAAAGAACCTCAAGCTGATAAAGGTTGGCGACGACCTCGTAGTTAGCGTCTCGCGCGCGGTTGCGATTTCGTTGGAGAAAGAGTCGTCTAATTGAAGCTTCGCCGGTTGGTCGAAGAACTTTGGTTGCCACGGTCTCGTGCCGGGGGCAGCGATGGCCTGATGGAAGAGTTGTAGCAGAGCAGTGCGCGGCGCCGGCCCCCTTGCGTCGGTTTCTCCGGCTCGAGGTTGGTTAACAGCAGCGGATAGCCCCGAACGGAGATAGTTTGTTGCACGCGAACGGCAGTTATTTTTTTCTCCGAGAGGCTACAGCTCGGCGCTTCGAACGAGTTCACTCAAGCCCTGCTCGATCGGCACTCGCGGCTGCCACCCCAGAATTTGCGTCGCTTGGCTTACGTCGGCGAGCGTATGGCGCACGTCGCCCGCCCGCGATGGCGCGTTCACGGTTGCGCCTCCAATCATCGCGGCGATCTGATTGACGCTGGTGTTGCGGCCATAGCCGATATTGAGCGCGCGGCCGTCCGCGACGGGGGCGTCCATCGCAAGTAGATTGGCGCGCACGACGTCGCTTACGTGCGTGAAGTCACGCGTTTGCTCGCCGTCGCCCTGGATCATGAGCGGCTTACCGTCGCGCCGCGCGCGCAAGAACATCCCGATTACGGTCACGTAGGCGCCCTCGCTCGCCATCCGCCGCCCGTACACATTGAAGTAACGCAGAGTGAGCGTTTGCAATCCGAACAGGCGATGGAACAATCGCGCGTACTGCTCGCCGGTCAGCTTTTGCAGCGCATACGGGCTCAGCGGATTCGGCGTCATATCTTCGCTCAGCGGCAGCTTTGCTTGATCGCCATACACTGACGATGAGCCCGAATTAACCACGCGCCGCACCCCGGCGTCGCGCGCCGCCACCAGCACATTGAGCGTCCCGACCACGTTGGTCATATGCGTCTCGATCGGTTTTTCAATCGAGAGCGGCACGCGCGGCAACGCCGCGGTGTGAAACACGCAGTCGACTCCGTCGAACGCCTTCGCGATAGACGCCAGGTCGCGGATATCGGCTTCGATTAGTTCCGCCGCCGGATTTACATATTCGCGCCGTCCGGTGGCGAAGTTGTCGATCACTCGTACCCGCCAGCCATGCTCGATTAGCGCGTCGGCCAGATGCGAACCGATAAATCCAGCGCCACCTGTAACCATCGTCAGACGCCCATTCGGCGGCGACTGCAAAGCTTCCTTGCCCATCAAGATCAATTGTAGCCGCAAGCTGCTCGCACGCGCGATAGCGCCTACCGTCGACGCGACTCCAACCGCTGGCGCATCTAGCCTCGGCCTTACAGGGCCGTATACACTTGGAGGTTACTTTGATGGCGTTGAACGGGACCATTTTCACTGCTGGCTCGAACCGTTGCGGACTGAGGCGGGCCCAAAATCAACCGTGAACTCGACCGCACGACGAATCGAGTTGCTGCGCGGGCTGCTCAACGAACGCATCGTTGTAATCGACGGCGCCGGCGGCACATCGATCCAGACGATGCACTTGAAGGCGCGGGATTTCGGTGGGCCAGAACTCGAAGGCTGCAACGAGAACCTGGTGCGGACACGGCCCGACGCTATCCGCGAACTGCATCGAAGTTTCCTCGAAGCCGGCGCCGATATTATCGAGACCAATAGCTTCGGCTCGACCTCCGTGGTGTTGACGGAATACGGCCTCCAGGCCGACGCCCGCGAGCTGAATCGCCTCGCCGCCGTGATCGCGCGCGAAGCGGCCGACGCCGCCAGCAGCGCGAGCAAGCCGCGCTTCGTGGCCGGCTCGATGGGCCCGACCACCAAGACCATCTCAGTCACCGGTGGCATCACGTTCGACACCCTGTGCGTCGCGTACCAGGAACAGGCCGAGGGTCTGATCGAGGGCGGCGTGGACGTACTGCTGCTTGAGACCGTGCAGGACACGCTCAATGCCAAGGCCGGATTGGTTGGTATCGAGCGGGCGTTCGCGAAGCTGGGCGCGACGGTCGCGGTCGCCGTTTCGGGCACGATCGAAACTATGGGCACGCTGCTGGCCGGGCAGGATATCGAGGCCTTCTACGCATCGCTCGCGCATCGCGATCTGCTCTGGATCGGACTGAACTGCGCGACCGGCCCCGATTTCATGACCGACCATCTGCGCACGCTGGCGCAAATCTCGCGCTTCAACGTCGCGGTGGTGCCCAACGCCGGCCTACCGGATGAAGAGGGCCGCTACAACGAAACGCCCGAGATGCTGGCGGGCAAGCTCGCCCGCTTCGTCGAGCAAGGGTGGATCAATCTGGTCGGCGGATGCTGCGGAACCACACCCGAGCATATCCGGCTGCTGGCGCGAATGGTGGAAGGCGCCAAACCCCGCCAGGCCACGGCACACAGGCGTTCGGTAGTTTCCGGCCTCGAGGCTCTGACGATCGACGACAACACACGACCTGTTATCGTCGGCGAGCGTACTAACGTGCTCGGCAGCCGCAAATTCAAACGGCTGATCGCGGAAGGCAAGATCGAAGAGGCCGCGGAAATCGGACGGCGCCAGGTCCGTCGCGGCGCCCACGTGCTCGACGTATGCGTGCAGGACCCCGATCGCGAGGAGTGCGCCGACCTCACCATTTTCCTCGAAGCCTTGGTCAAGAAGATCAAGGTGCCAGTGATGATCGACTCGACCGACCATCGCGCGATCGAGGAGGCCCTCAAGCGCACCCAGGGCAAGTCGCTGATCAATTCGATCAATCTCGAGGACGGCGAGGAACGATTTGCCAGCATCGTGCCGCTTGCGCGCCGCTATGGCGCGGCGCTGGTGGTCGGATGTATCGACGA
>JBEKLA010000199.1:0-7897 GCA_050010455.1 Binataceae bacterium (SeqCode)
CCCCCCCCCGCCTCCTCCTCGATCTGCGGGAACGACAGCACGTCGGTCGGCTTATCCTTGCCCCGATAACGGCGATTCAGCGAGCGCATCGCGCGGTCGCCGACGATCATCAGCGATAGCTCGCCGTCCTCATAGCCGCTAAGGCGCATCAACGCCGCAGCGTCGGCTTCGAGCGCCGGCGCGAGCGTTCGGCCGCGCGCGGCCGCGCATCGCAACTCGACCGTCACGGGGAGCCGAGGCCGCCGTCGCCCCCGCCGGCGAGGTTCGTGCTGGAGGGCCTCTCGGCGGCCGCTTCGTAAGCGGTGATAATCGCCTGGACCAGGCGATGGCGCACGACATCGCGCTGGTTGAAGTGGACGAAGCTGATTCCGGGCGTGTCGCCGAGTACCATCCGCGCTTCCTTGAGCCCCGAGAGCTTGCCGCTGGGCAGGTCGATCTGCGTGATATCGCCGGTGATCACCGCCTTCGAGTCGTAGCCGAGCCGGGTCAGGAACATCTTCATCTGCTCGGAGGTGGTGTTCTGCGCCTCGTCCAGGATGATAAACGAATCGTTCAGCGTGCGGCCGCGCATGAACGCCAGCGGCGCCACCTCGATCGTGCCGCGCTCGAGCATCCGCCGCGCGCGATCGAAATCGACCATGTCGTGCAGCGCGTCGTAGAGCGGGCGCAGGTAGGGATTCACCTTCTCGGCCAGGTCACCGGGCAGAAAGCCGAGCTTCTCGCCGGCCTCGACGGCCGGCCGGCACAGCACCATCCGCGTCACCTGATTCTTCATCAGCGCCGCCAGCGCCATCGCCATCGCCAGGTAAGTCTTGCCGGTTCCCGCGGGACCGATACCGAAGACGATATCGTGCTTGCGGATCGCGTCGATATAGATCTTCTGGTTGATACTCTTGGGCGTGATCACGCGCTTGTGCGCCGAGATGTAGATGGTGTCGAGGAAGATGTCCTTCAGGTCGGCGTCGCGATCGCTGCGCAGGATACGGATCGCGTATCCCACGTCGCTGGGATAGATCGGATAGCCGCCCTTGATCAGTTCGTAGAGATCGCTGAGCAGCTTGCCGCAGAACGCCTGTTCGGCGTGTCCGCCGCTGATCTTGAGCGAAGTGCCGCTGGCGCCGATCCGCACCCCGCACTCGGTCTCGATCGTGCGGATATGCGCGTCCTGCTGTCCGAGCAGCTCGGTGAACACCCGATGGTCGGCGAAGTGGAGTTCGAGCGAATCGTCGGTTGCTGATTGAGAAATGGAGTGTATCCCTCCGGAAGTTTTTCGCCCGCCAGGCCGCTCTTGTGATAGTTCGCGCGGCGCGACGCGAGCGGATCTCTTAGCCGATCGTTATACCTTTTGAGCCTCTCTATAAAGCTAACCATTGCGCCGCGCGATCGCCGCCCCGCTCCTCTTTCCCTCTTCCGTATTCTTCTGTCCCCTCTCCTTGTCCAAGGAGAGGGTAGGGTGAGGGTCCCAGGGAGAGGTCCTCAGGGGGCGGGCACCGAATCATCCCCCGACGATCTCGCTCACCGCCTCCAGCGCCTGCGCGAGCTTGCCCGGATCGCGCCCGCCCGCCTGCGCCAGGTCGGGACGTCCGCCGCCCGATCCGCCCACGATCGGCGCGATCTTCTTGACGATATCGCCCGCCTTGATCCGGCCGGTCAGGTCGCCGGTCACCGCGACCAGGATCGCGGCCTTGTCGCCCAGGTTCGATCCGATCGCGATCACCGCCGAGCCGTATTTCTGGCGCATCCGATCCGCCATGTCGCGCATCGCCGCCGGCTCGACGCCCTCGACCAGCCGCGTCACCAGCTTGATCCCGTTGGCCTCGCGCACGGTCTCGCCCGCCGCGGCGCCCGCACCCGCGCCCGTCTCCAGCTTATGCTCGAGCCCGCGGATTTTCTTTTCCAGTTCCTTCTCGCGCGCGAGTATCCGCTGGATACGATCGAGCGCCGCCTCGTCGGTCGCGCGCAGCCGCTCGCCGATTTCGCCGAGGATCTTTTCGCGCCGGCGGATCGCCTCCAGCGCGCCCTCGCCGGTCAGCGCCTCGATCCGGCGCACGCCCGCCGCGACTCCCGACTCGGCTTCGAGCTTGAACAGCCCTATATCGCCGGTGCGATTCACGTGCGTGCCGCCGCACAGCTCGACCGAGAAATCGCCCATCCTGACCACGCGCACGCGGTCGCCGTACTTGTCGCCGAAGAACGCCAGCGCGCCCGCTGCAAGCGCGTCTTTGAACGGCATCTCCTCGACCGTCACGCCCGCGTTTTCGCGGATACGCGCGTTGACCTCGCCCTCGATCGTCGCGAGGTCGCCTTCCGCGACCGCCCCGGTATGCTTGAAGTCGAAGCGCAAGCGGTCGGGCGCGACCAGCGATCCCTCCTGGCGCACGTCCTTGCTCAGGATGTCGCGCAGCGCGTAGTGCAGGATATGGGTCGCCGAATGGTTCAGCATCGCCGCGTCGCGCCGCGCGCGATCGACCTTGAGCGTCACGTGCGCCCCCGCCTCGAACTCGCGCGGGTCGCCACGCAGGATCTTGCCGATATGAACGGTTGAGCCGTCGGCCTTGCGCGTGTCGGTCACTTCGAGAATCGCGCCGCTGGCGGTTTCGATCACGCCGCGATCGCCGACCTGTCCGCCGCTCTCGGCGTAGAAGGGCGTTTCCGCGGTGACGATCGCGACGCTCTCGACGGAGTCGGCAACCAGATGGCGCACTTGCGATTCGGCTTCGTACCGATGGTCTCCGACGAAGCGCGAAGCGACGCCGGCGCCGAGCTTGATTTCCGGCGCGCCGGATTCGTCTTTGCGCGCCGCGCGCCCCCGCTCGCGCTGCTCTTTCATGAGACGATCGAACTCGGCGACGTCGACCTCGATCGCGTGCTCGCGCAAAACCCATTGGGTCAAGTCGAGAGGGAAGCCGTAGGTGTCGTGAAGCTTGAAGGCAAACTCGCCCGAAAGAAGATGCTGTCCGCTCTCCAGGCGCTTGATCTCCGGAGACAGCAGCTCCAGGCCCCTGTCGATCGTCTCGCCGAAGCGTTGCTCCTCCTGCGTGATAACCTCGCTGACGCGCTCGGCCTTGCCCTTCAGTTCCGGATAAGCACCGCCCATCGCCTCGACGACGCCCCGATGGACCGGCGCCAGGAACGGGCGATGAATCCCGAGCACGCGGCCATGATAAACCGCGCGCCGGATCAACCGGCGCAACACGTATTCGCGATCTGTATTTCCGGGTGTGATTCCGTCGGCGATCAGAAACGTCATCGCGCGCGCATGGTCAGCGATCGCCCGGAACGAGATATCAGTCTCGTCCTTCGCGCCGTAACGCGCGGAGTCGCCGAACTCGGCTGACGCGTGCGCAATCTTCGCGATTATGTGCTGGAACGAATCGATATCGTAATTCCCCAGCAGCTTGCCGGTCTCGATACTCTGCAGCACCGCCGCGACGCGCTCGAGCCCCGTCCCGGTATCGACGTGCTTCATCGGCAGCGGCGTGAGCACGCCCGCAGCGTCGCGATTGAACTGGATAAACACCAGGTTGGCGAGCTCGATAAATCGCTCGCATCCGTCGACGTTGACTCCGCACCCGACGCCCGCATGGGGCCGGCCGTCGCAGGCCTTCGCGCCGCGATCGATATGAATCTCCGAGCACGGTCCGCACGGCCCGGTGTCCCCCATCTGCCAGAAATTCTCTTGGTCGAACCGCCCGATCGGATTGCGCAGTACGCCCATCTCCTGCCAGACCTGCGCGGCCTCGTCGTCGTCCTTGTAGACCGTCGCCCACAGCAGCTTGGGATCGATTTCCCAGACCTTGGTGACCAGCTCCCAATGCCACGCGATCGCTTCGCGCTTGTCGTAATCGCCGAACGACCAGTTGCCGAGCATCTCGAAAAACGTGTGATGGTAAGTGTCGCGGCCCACCGCTTCGAGGTCATTGTGCTTGCCCGAGATTCGCAGACACTTCTGGCAATCCGCGACGCGCCGCGACGACGGCGTGCGGATTCCGAGGAAGTAATCCTTGAACTGCACCATCCCGGCGTTGGTGAACAACAGCGTCGGATCACCCTCGGGAACAATCGACGCCGAAGGAACGATCGCGTGCGCGCGCTCTTTGAAGAAATCGAGGAACGATTGGCGGATTTTGTCGACGGTCCAGCGCATAACTTTTCTATTTTAGCCGACAGCGCAAAAAAATTCGCACCCCATCTCGCTAACTAGCTGATTCAACACGATTTTCGATCGGATTTTCGCATTATAATCGCCCCGCCATAGCGCCTCGAAAACAGCGAAGCCCGACCCCGACGGGCCAGGCTCCATAGGCCGTCCTCTAGTAGCAAACTCCAAGCTCCCCGATCAACTCCGATCCACCTCGCGAAGGCAACAAGCCGAGATTTGCTTTGCGACGGAGCCGGCGCTGGCGTCCTCTTCGCTCTTTGCGCTAGGAGCTAGGAACCGGCTGTAAGAAGTGAACAAACCGCTCCCAAATCTCGCAACCCAGCGAGGCACGCGCACGCGACGGCGAAGAAAAATCGCGTTGGGTCCCGCGATATTGCTGCTGGCGGTTTTACTCGCCCCGATGCTTTCTCCGTTACAGGGTGGCGAGCCGTCGAATGCTCCTGCTGGCGCTCTCCAAAGCACACAGCCCACAGCCCACAGCCCACAGCTCCTGGAGAGATTGCAGCCCCAAGTCATCAGCAAAGCGCAACGCCGCCAGGTACACAGGATCTATCTGCAGCGTCTAAGGGCTGGCTCGTTCGACATTTCGGCCGATTGATCGCTGGCGCTATTTTACTGGTCGCGGCATTCATCGCCTGGCTATTCGAGGATTCCTTAAAGGATTTCCTCAAACACCATCTGAAAAAGCTTCGCTGGCCTGGTCGCCTCCCGAAAGCCGAGCCCAACGTCTTCACCGTCGCCGTAGCCCATCTCGACAATGACAGTGATGGTCAAGGTGAGCGGCTGATCGTAGAGGCCCTGGGCGAGATCAAAGGCATTCAGTGGCGGCAGTTTGACCGAACGCTCCCAGCCGGCGGTTCCGGGCAGGTGAATCCCGGCCACGAGATCGCGCGCAAATATCTCAAGGATTCGGGCGCGGAAGTTCTGATCTGGGGGACCCTCCTGAAGGCGGGAGATAAGTTTGTTCCGAAGTTGTGTTTGACCTCTTCGAGGGTCGCAAAGGAATCAGCCCGTTACCAACTGACCGAGGATCTTAACCTTCCGCCCTTATTTCACAGCGACTTGGTGAATCTTCTTCGGCTCCTGGTCGCGAATTACGCCGCCGAGTTTAGTGCCCAAGAGGGTCAGTTCATCGCCGGCCAGTTAGGCCCTTTCATCGCGAAAGTTCGCCAGTTGCTGGCCGCGAGTCAGGCGCAAGAGGGCTGGAATGCGGACGCGCGCGCTGAACTGAGATTCATTTTTGCCAATGCCAGCGCCACGTTTGGCCAACAGAGCGGAAACAATCAATCTCTGGGGGAGGCGGTGGCCGCCTACCGCGAGGCGCTCAAGGAGTATACCCGTGAGCGGGTGCCGCTGGATTGGGCGATGACCCAGAACAACCTGGGCGCCGCGCTGCGAACTCTCGGGGCGCGCGAGTCCGGGACGGCGCGGCTGGAGGAGGCGGTGGCCGCCTACCGCGAGGCGCTCAAGGAGTATACCCGTGAGCGGGTGCCGCTGTATTGGGCGACAACCCGAAACAACCTGGGCAACGCACTGCGAATTCTCGGGGAGCGAAAGCGGAATATGGAGCTAATTTCCGAGGCCTTGGAAAGTCACATCGCCTGCTGGGAAATCTCTTCTCCCGCAGCGCCCCACTACGCCTCGATTGCGGCAGAGAATGCGAAGAGGGACGTTGACTCACTCAGGAGCGGCTTCGAGCCGTCGTCATACCAGGGATTTCTCGCCAAGCACGAACAAGTCCTCAAGCAAATGGGGGTTCTCAACTGAGAATCTGATTCGTTCGCACGAAGTCCTCGACGCGGTTACGCGCAATTTCGCTGACGACGCCGATGGAAACTGGTATTGTGCGGACACGGATGGGGGCCAGGATTCGGTGAGGTTGGGAGGTAACACATGGCGAATGAGAGGGTGGCCGCCAGCGAGCGGGTAACCGTAAGAAGATTTCCTCAACGCGCCGTGTACGATCGCGCCGTTATCGACGTGATTCTGGACGAGGGCCTGGTCTGCCACGTCGGCTTTGCTGTCGATTCGCAGCCTTTCGTCATTCCCACCATCTATGGGCGCGACGGCGATCAGCTCTTCATCCACGGCTCGCGGATGAGCCGGATGGTGCGGATGCTTAGAGACGGCATACCGGTCTGCGTTACCGTGACCCTGCTCGACGGCCTGGTGCTGGCGCGCTCCGCGTTCAATCATTCGATGAATTATCGCTCGGTAGTGATTCTGGGCAATGCCGTGGAGGTTGCCGATCCGGCCGCGAAGCTCGCGGCGCTCAAGGCTATCTCAGACCATCTGATTCCCGGCCGATGGGAAGAAGTGCGGCCCCCCAGCAAGGCCGAATTGGACGGAACGTCGGTGCTCGCGATTCCGTTAACCGAGGTCTCGGCGAAAATTCGCCGCGACCGGCCGATGGACGACGAAGTGGATTATGCGCTGCCGGTATGGGCCGGCCAGATTCCGCTGAAGCTCGAAACCCAGCCGCCAATCCCGGATGCGCGGCTCGCTCCGAACACCGCGACGCCCGACTACGTCGCCAACTACCGCCGTCCGCGCTAGCCGCGTTGCGCGCGCGTCACGACTCTTGCGAAAAAACCGCAAGAGTCGCGCCGCGCGTTGCGCGTATCACCGCCCCGCGTTACTTCAAATCCCGAATCAGATTCCACACTATCGGGCTGCCCCACCCGGTGGGGAAATCCCAATAGCTGAGCGCGGGATAGTGGCCGTTATCGCCGGTCGTGACGTCGTGAAACGCGGGATAAGTCTGCGGCGGATTGTTGTTCGCCAGGCCATAGAGGACATGACCGGCGGCGCCGAGGCGGGCGCCGCGGGCCGAGTTCGCCAGGGCAAAAATCGCCGCCCACTGCGGCGCCGCGAAGCTGGTGCCGCCCCACTCCGACCACGTGCCGTTGAAGTAAACCGAATAGCCGGTCTCTGGATCTCCATCCAGCGCGACGTCTGCCACCTGCCGTGCCCCATTCGAATAGCTATTGGTTACCCCCGCACCGCGCTGATAGGACGGCTCGGCAAAAACGACGCTCAGCCCGCCGCCCGATCCGCTCCACGCGCTTTCATTAGAGTAAGCGTCGCCAGCCTTGAGGCTTAGCGTGGTGCCGCCCGTCGCGCCGACGTTGGGGTCCGACGCCGGATAATCCACCGCCAGCGCCGAGGTCCCGCAATCGTAGGCCCCGTTGTCGCCCGACGCCGCGAACCAGGTCTGACCCTGCGACGCCGCCGCGGCGAAGATGATACTGTCCAAGCTGCGGTATGCGCCCGGCATCGATTGTTCGCACAACCCCCAACTGGTGGTCACGACCGAGGCGATGTTATCGGAGACGATCTTGTTGTAGACGCTCTCGAACGTGCTGAGCGTCGGGGTTACCGCCTCGTATACCAGTACCCTCGCTCCATCGGCCATCGCGCCCGCGCGTTCGAGGTCGAGCGTGGTCTCGATATCGATATATCCGCTGACCCCGCCGACCGCGACCGCAGAGTACGCCGGCGCGTGGACATGGTACCGCCTCCAGAAGGCCGCCACGTCCGCGCTGCTGAAACCGTACGCGGTCGCGATCGCGATCGTCTGACCCGCGCCGCTCACACCGTTGTGGTAAGCCGTGGCGAAGTCGTAGGCGGTCGCGATCTGTTGCGGCGAGTATCCGTACGGGCCGTTGTTCCAGCCTCTCCTTGAAATCCGGGGCCCCGGCCGCACGTGGCTTTTCAACGTCAGGTAGTTTTCCA
>JBEKLA010000200.1:0-7755 GCA_050010455.1 Binataceae bacterium (SeqCode)
AGGAATTCAGCCGCGAGGCGATGGAGGCGCTGCTCGACTACTCGTGGCCTGGCAATATCCGCCAGCTCGAATCGGCGATCGAGCGCGCGCTGTTGCTGTGCGAAGGCGACCGCATCATACCGCGCGATTTCCCGCAGGAAGTGCTGGCGCGCAAGACGATGGCGCGGTCTGGCGAGCGCCCGCGCGGCGATCGCTTCGAGATTCCGCCGGAGGGGATCAACTTCGAGCACTTCGAGCGCGACCTAATCCTGCAGGCGATGGACAAGGCTGACTGGGTGATCGCCAAGGCGGCCAAGATGCTCGGGATGAGCTATCGGACGCTGCAATACCGGCTCGATAAATTCGAGATTAAGAAGGCCGAACCCAAAGGCGCCCGCGGCGATCTCTAGCGTCGCACGTCAGAGATTGGTCCGCCACCCCAGTTTTTGTGCCGATGTGCTCGCGGGTCGCGGCTGAATGGAGTGGACATGCACAACGTTATCGGCGTCGACATCGGCGGAACCTTCACCGATTTCGTGTATTACGATCCAAACACCGGAGAGATCCATAACTGGAAGCATCCCACCACGCCTAAAGAGCCGATCGAGGCGGTGCTGGAGGGACTGAAGCGGGTCGATAATCTCGCGCATATCGACAAGATCAGGCTGGGAACGACGATTGCCACCAACGCGCTGCTTTCGCGGCGCGGGGCGGTCGTCGCCTATGTGACGACCAAGGGGTTTCGTGACATCCCCTTCGTGCAGCGCGGGGACCGCCGCAGCCACTACGACATCACCTGGATCAAACCCAAGCCGCTCGTAAAGCGGCGCCACTGCTTCGAAGTGAATGAGCGCATGTCATCCAAAGGCGAGGTGGTGGAACCGCTCGACGAAAACGACGTCCGCGAGATCGCGCGCCAGATTGCCGATTGCCGCGAGATCGAGGCGATCGCGGTGTGCACGCTGTTCTCCTATATCGATCCCAGCCACGAACGGCGGATACGCGAAATCCTCGCGAGCGAACTGCCCGCCATCCCGATCTCGATCTCCTACGACGTGCTGCCGAAATGGAAAGAGTACGATCGCGCTTCGACCACGATCGCGGACGCCTACTTGAAGCCGGTCGTGTCGGCCAGCTTCGAGCGAATGCAGAAACGGCTCGACGGAATCGGAGTCGGCGGACGGGTTGTGGTGATCAAATCAAATGGCGGTGAGACCACGCTCAAGGGGGCTGCCGCCGCGCCCGTGCAAATGACGCTATCGGGACCGACGGGCGCGGTTGTCGCCTCGCGCGCGCTCTCGCGTATCACCGGTATCGGTAACCTGGTCACGTTCGATATGGGCGGCACGTCGACCGATTGTTCGACCGTGGTAGACGGGCTCGAGCACGTAACCACGAATTTTGAAATCGAGTGGGGCGTGCCGATCCAGGTGCCGATGATCGATATCCATACGATCGGCGCGGGCGGTGGCTCGATCGCTTGGATTGACAAGGGCGGCATGCTCCGCGTTGGACCGCAATCGGCCGGCGCTGATCCGGGCCCGGCCTGTTACGGCCGCGGCGGAGCCGACGCGACCGTGACTGACGCCAACGTGGTGCTGGGCCGCATCAATCCCGACTACTTCCTGGGCGGACGGATGAAGCTCGACCAGGACGCCGCCTATCGCGCGGTCGAGCGCGCGGGCAAGCCGCTCGGCCTCGATTCGCGCAAAGCCGCTTACGCTATTGTGCAGATCGCGAACAACAACATGCATGGGGCGCTTCGTGCCGTATTGCTGCAGCGAGGCCTCGACCCGCGCGACTTCACGCTGGTCGCCTCGGGCGGCGCGGGGCCGGTCCACACGGCGGATCTGATGCATATCGCGGGTATCCCGCGCTCGCTGGTGCCGAATTACCCCGGCCAATACTCCGCGTTCGGGTTTATTATGACCGACGCACGCGTCGACCGGCATCGCACCGTGCAGCAGACCTCGAAGTTCTTCGACCAGGATCGTGCGACGCGCGCGATGAGCGAGCTGGTCGCCGGAGCGATCGAGGAGTTGAAGGCGCACGGCTATGTGGATCGGATCGAGATCTATCGCTCGATCGAGGCGCGCTACCTCGGCCAGAATCATGAACTCGAACTCACTTTTCCCGGCGACGGGTTCAACGACGCCACCGCGGCCGATCTCTGGAAGCGGTTTCATGAAGAACATCAGGCGCGCTTCGGTTTCTCGATCCCGGGCGAAACCATCGAGACCGTGAATCTGAAAGTGATCGCAGTATCGATTGGCGAGAAGCCAAAACTGCGTGAGCTCCCGTCGGGACAAGAAGCTCCCGAGCCTTGGGGACGCCGCGAGGTCTGTTACCAGGACGGCTTTGTCGAGGTTCCGGTATACCGCCGTGTCCATTTGAAGCGCGGCCACACGATCGCCGGACCCGTGGTCGTCGAGGAAGAAGCGTCGGTGACCGTGGTCCGGCCGGGCCAGCAGCTCACCGTCGATGGCTTCGGCAACCTGCTGATTTCCGCTTGAACGGAGGCATCATGGACTTCGTTGCGATGAACATCCTGGAGTCGACGCTGATCTCGATCTGCCGCGAGATGGGCATCGTTTTGATGAAGACGTCGTACTCGACGATCTTCAACGAAGCGCTCGATTTCACCTGTGGTCTCGCCGACATGAACGGCGATTTGGTCGCGGTGGCCGATTACTGTCCGGCCCAGATCGGCGGGATGCCGCTGCTGGTGCGTTCCTGTCTGCAGGAAATCCCCGCGACAGAGCTGGAGGAGGGTGATATCGTCCTTCACAACGATCCGTATCGCGGCGGCCTGCACACGCCGGAGCACACTTTCTTCAAACCGGTCTTCGTTGACGGCGAACTGATGGGGTTTGCCGTCGCTATCGGCCATCTGGCCGAGGTCGGCGGGATGGCGCCGGGCGGGTTCTGCGGCGAGGCGACCGAGATCTTCCACGAGGGCCTGCGCGTGCCGCCGGTCAAGATCAAGAAGCGCGGCGAGGACAATATCGAGGTCTGGAAACTGCTGCTCGCCAACGTGCGCACGCCGCGCCAGAACCACGGCGATCTGCGCGCGCTTATCGCCGCCGTCGACCTCGGCGAGAAGCAACTCGTGCAAGTGTTCAGAAAGTACGGCAAGGACAAGATTAAAGAGACAACTCGCGATCTGCTGCTATATTCCGAGCGGCGGATGCGCGCGGAGCTGGAAGCTATTCCTGACGGGATCTACAGCTTCACCGATTACATCGAGAGCGACGGTATCGAGGACAAACAACACGTCATCCACGTCGACGTGCACAAGACCGGCGCCGAGATCGTGGTCGATTACACCGGCTCTTCAGAACAAGCGGCAGGTCCGATTAACGGCACGCTCGGAGTCGCGACCTCCGCCGCCTACAATGCGATCCTTCATCTCACCGACCCGTCGATTCCGCGCAACTCGGGCTGCTTTCGGCCCATCCGGGTGGTAGCGCCGCCCGGCACGATCGTGAACGTGAACTTCCCGGCACCGGAGGTGGGCGGAAACACCGAGACCCATCCGCGAATCGTCGGCATGGTGATGGGCGCGTTGTCCAAGGGCGTGCCCCAGCGCGTGATGGCGGCCGAGGGCGCCACGCACGGCAACTTCGTGTTCGGTGGGATCGACGCCGAGAGCGGAGAATACTTCGCCTGCTACGACATCGAAGCGGTCGGATGGGGGGGACGCTCTTTCGCTGACGGCAACGACGCGGTGGATTCTATCAACGGTAATTGTCGAGTCATTCCCGTCGAGGTCTTCGAGACCCGCTTCCCGTGGCGAATCGAAGACGTGGCGCTAACCGTCGATTCAGGCGGCGCGGGGATGCATCGCGGCGGTCTCGGCTATCAGAAGACGCTGCTATGCCTGAACGAGCAGATCACTTGCTCGCAGATGACGGACCGGCATCTGCTTGCGCCGTGGGGTTTAAGCGGCGGCGGCGACGGCGGCAAGGGCGCCACGCTGGTCCAAAAATCCGGGTCGGCGACCTGGCAAACCATGATCGAGGCTTACGGCAAGCGCTCGACCAGCCGCTACTCCAACGTCTCGATTCGTAAAGGCGATCGCGTCCGGCTGCGTACGCCGGGAGGAGGCGGCTTCGGCGACCCCAGGGCCCGGCCGCCTGAACTCGTCGCCGAGGACGTCCGCGAAGGCTACGTCTCCGAAGAGGCCGCCCGCAAACTCTATGGCTACCGCGGGGAAGTGAAATGAAATTCTCTCAGAACGGCCTCTACATCGAGCGCTATACGAAGTGCGCGAATTGTGGCGTGCTCATTTACGAAGCCTCAGCGAAAGAGCAAGTGCATCACGAGGGCCAGATCTACTGCTCTCGATGGTGCGTCGACTGGAAAACCAAGCGCGACGAGCGCCAGCAAAAAGAACGACGCGAAGCCTGACTCGCGAGCAAAGATCGTTCCGGCCCAAATCCGATCGCCGGGTCGCCACAAGCGATCGAGTGCCGATCACACTGGCAACGTGGTTGTGTATTTCACCTGCTTTAGCGCGAAGCTCGAGCGCACTCGCGCCACGCTCGAGATGTGGGTGAGCTGCTCCAGCACAAAGCGCTCGAAAGACGGGATATCGGGCACGACGACGCGTAGCAAGTAATCTGCGTCTCCGGTCATCAGGTAGCATTCCATCACCTCGGGACGCGCGAGGATCACCTTCTCGAACGTGCGCAACGCGCGATCGGCCTGCTTCTCCAGGCTCACCTGAACGAACACGCTTACGCCGAGCCCCACTGCGCCGGGCTCCAGCAGCGTGACGCGGCGGCGGATAACGCCTTGCTCGTCAAGCTGCTGCACGCGCCGCAGGCACGGCGAAGGCGACAATCCCACCTTGCGGGCCAGCTCGACGTTGGAGATGGCCGCGTTCTCCTGAAGGATTCGCAGAATCTTGCGGTCGGTCGAATCGAGTTCGTGATTTGGCATATGTAACCCTGATAAGCTAGATAGACGCAATTTTATTGCTTAGATAGGCCATTAATCGAGCATGTTTGCAAGTATTCGCGCTTGACCTCCCGTTATTCGGCCGGTTAAAGCTGGATCGAGGTTTCGGTTGGATGAAAACTGAATCAGCGGCGACGGCCGTTCAACACGCGGCTCTCGATAACTCCGTCCTCGATCGTCTGCAAACGCTCGAGAAGAGGGTGCTGTGGCTGTCGAGCTGGATAATCCACAACGCGAACCATTTGCGGCCCAAGCGCGACGGCCTCAAGGTCGGAGGCCATCAGGCGTCCTCGGCTTCGTCCGTCAGCCTGCTGACGGCGCTGTTTTTCGAGATCCTGAATCCCGAGGATCGAATCGCGGTAAAACCGCACGCGAGCCCCGCCTTCCACGCGATTCAGTATCTGCTCGGCAATCAGACTCGCGAGCGCCTCGAGGCGTTCCGATCTCTCGGCGGCGCGCAGAGCTACCCGTCGCGAACCAAGGATCACGATCCAGTCGACTTTTCGACTGGCTCCGAGGGGTTGGGCGCCGGGATAACGATTTTCGCCGCACTTACTCAGGAATACCTGCGCCGCAAGGCGCTGATGCCCGAGACGGCGTCGGCGGGCCGGATGGTGGCGGTGATGGGCGACGCGGAATTCGACGAGGGCAATGTGTTCGAGGCGTTGCTCGAAGGATGGAAGCACGACGTTCGCAACGTTTGGTGGGTAATCGATTACAACCGCCAGAGCCTTGATCGCATCCTGGATGATCAGCTCTACGATCGGATCCAGGGCGTATTCCGCACGCTCGGATGGAACGTTCACATCCTGAAATATGGACGCCGGCTGCAAGAAGCTTTCGCGCGGCCGGGCGGTGCGGAACTCAAGAAGTGGCTCGACTCATGCCCCAACGACGTCTATTCGGCGCTGGTGTATGCGAGCGGCGCGTCGTGGCGCGATCGGCTGCGTGCCGATATCGGTTCGGCACGCGGCGTGCGCGCGCTGCTGGCGGATTACGACGACGATGCGCTGGCGCGGTTGATGACCAATCTGGGCGGCCACGACATGCGGTGCCTCATCGACGCGTTTACCTCGGTCGACGACGACCGGCCGCAATGCTTCATCGCCTACACTATCAAAGGCCACGGCCTTCCCTTCGCCGGCCATAAGGACAATCACTCGGGCCTGATGAGTGTGGAGCAGATAGACGCGCTGCAACGGTCGATGGGCATCGCCAGGGGCGCCGAGTGGGAACCGCTCGCCGCCGTGGGCGAGCGCGAGGATGAGTTGCGGCGCTATCTGGGCAATCATCGCCTGGCGACGTGCGGCGAGCGCGACCATCATCCTCACCGGATCAGCGTCGCAAGCCCGATCGCGATGCCGGCTGCCAGCCACACGTCGACTCAGGAAGCGTTCGGCCGCTTCTTGACCGAGATCTCAAGAGTGCAGCCTGCGCTTGCCGAGCGGATAGTGACCGCGTCTCCGGACGTGATGATCTCGACGAGTCTCGGCGGCTGGGTGAACCGAAAACACATCTTCGGCAGCAAGCCGCGCAGCGACGTGTTCAGTGATTTTGGTCTCGGTGGGGCTCAGCGATGGACCGTGTCGCCCGACGGCCAGCATATCGAACTCGGCATCGCCGAGAACAATCTGTTCCTTTTGCTTGCGGCCCTGGGGCTCAGCGCGCCG
Source organism: Binataceae bacterium (SeqCode) (assembly GCA_050010455.1). Lineage (GTDB taxonomy): Bacteria > Desulfobacterota > Binatia > Binatales > Binataceae > DATJOQ01. The sequence goes on from JBEKLA010000200.1 coordinate 6,612, forward strand.
CTGTTCGGCGTCGAGTTGTTCCCGATCGGCACGATCTACGACACTTTCATTCCGCGCGGACTCGACGCGCTTAACTACGGATGTTACCAGGACTCGCGTTTTATCCTGGTCGGGACGCCTTCCGGTATCACGCTGGCTCCCGAGGGCGGCGCGCATCAGTCGATCACGACTCCGCTAATCGGCATCGGACAGCCGGGGCTGCTCTCCTACGAGGCGGCGTACGCCGACGAGGTCGCGGTAATCCTGGAGTGGGCATTGCGCCAGCTCCACGAACCGGACGGCAGGTCGGTCTATATCCGCCTGTCGACGCGTGTGGTCTCGCAACCCAATCGCGAGATGAGCGACGAGTTGCGCGCGGCGATCCTGGCTGGCGGCTACTGGATAGTCCCGCCGCGCGACGGAGCGGATCTCGCGATCGTTTGTTGCGGCGCCGTCGCGACCGAGGCGATGGAAGCGTATGCGGCGGTGCGCGAAGACACGCCGGGAATCGGCGTCGCGGTAGTGACGTCGGCCGACCGGCTGTGCGCCGATTGGAATGCGCACGACGCGCGGCCAGCGAGTGAGCGGCGCATCCCGTCGCATGTCGATAAGCTGCTGGAGCCGCTCTCTCCCAATGCGCAGATAATTACCGTGCTTGATGGCCATCCGCTTGCGCTGTCATGGCTTGGCGGCGTGCGCGGAAATCGTGTGCGGCCGTTGGGCGTGACGCGATTCGGCCAGTCGGGCTACATTCCCGACCTCTATCGCGAGTACCGAATCGACTCCGAGGCAATCATCGACGCGGTCGCGCGCGCCTGCCTCGACGCTGCCGCGCGGAGCTCTTAAGGGATCAATAATATTTTTCCGGTCGAGCGGCGCGACTCCAGATACGTAAGCGCTGCGACCGCGTCGGCGAGCGGGAACCTGGCGCCGATCGGGATCGAGAGCTTGCCCTCGCGCGCGAGGCGGAACACGTCGTCCACGCCGCGCCGATGGATTTCACCCATCCCATACACCATCGGCACCGCGAACCCGCTTAGCTTGTGCGCCTTGACGAACAAATTCATCGGATTCACAGGATCGGGCACGCCGCCGGCGCTGCCGAACAGCACCAGATGCCCGAAGCGCGCCAGGCACGTGAATCCTTTGGCGAACGTGGGCTTGC
>JBEKLA010000201.1:0-7755 GCA_050010455.1 Binataceae bacterium (SeqCode)
GCATGGCACGCGGGTTGCGCGAACTAATGGCAACCCGCGTGCCATGCCCGCCGCCGCTGCCGCGTCTCAACTCTCCGCGTATGGCCGCGTCACCACCCGCGCCCCGTTATGGATAAAGAACGAGCGCACCACGTTTTCCATATCGTGGGCCGCATGCCGGCTCGCGCTCTGCTCCTTGGCGAAGGCGCGCAGGCGCCGGATGTAATCGATCTTCTCGGCGCGATCGTTGAGCGCCTCCGCGATCATTGCATCGGGATCCTGATCGAGCGCCTTGCAAAAATCCTCGAGGGTACGCAGCCGGCCCTGCCACTCGTCCGCGCTCAGGTTGTAGTAGCGATCAACATTCGCGATCCATTTCTGGACCGTCGCGTATGACTTGATATCGTCCATAATCTGATTACAGCGGGAATCCGAACGCGCGCGCCAGATGCTTGAGCTCCTCGAAGCGGCCCGGCTTCGGCATCTGCTCGCGGATCAGCCCTTCCTTCTGCAGATCTTCGACCACCTTCGGATCGCGCGGGAACGGTCTGCCGTAGTTGCCGTCGAAATAAATCGTCTCGAAGGGCAATCGCGGACGCTGGCCGCCGCCTTCCATCTCCTCGGCCGGATAGCCAACCAGTTGACACCAGATCGGCTCCCATCCGTCCGGCACCTTCAGGATGCTCTTCAACGCCGGGATCTTGTCGTTGGCAGCCGCCATGTGCAGGCAAGTGCCCAGCCCTTCGTTGACCGCCGCGAGCGTCGCCACCGCGCAGGCGCCGACGGTCTCCTGACGCCCGATCAGCGCCGCCATCTCGCGCGGCAGGTTATGCAGCAGCGTATGGACCGCGGCCATTCCCTCCGGCGCGGCCTCGCCCTTGACGATCGACGACTCGATCGACTCGTGCGTCCATCCGTAGAAAGTCGGCAGCGCGCCCAGGTCGACCAGTTCGTGCACGCGCTTGCGGAAGGTATCCTCGCCCGAGTTATCGACGTCGGAGAACCAGTAGATCCACACCGGCGCCTGCACGTGGGCGCCCTGATAGTTATCCGCGGCCAGCAGCGTCTCGCGATCCTTGGGCGAGAGCTTGTCGCGCTCGACCACCACCGCGCGCCACGGCTGGAGATTGCCGGGACAGGTGGTATGGCGCACCACTTCCAGGATGCGCTGGATCTTTTCACGCTCGACCGGCTCCCACGATTTGAAGATCCGGATACTGCGCCGCAGTCCGACTACTTGCAGGAAATCCATTGTTGTCTCCTCGATGCGATTTGTTCTCGGTTTGCTTTTCGCCGGCCGTCAACTGCCGTGATCGTTCGGGCGGCGGGCTCGTCCCGCCTTTCTAGCGCTGATGCCCGTCTGAGCGCAACGAAAAACGGGGACGCCCAAGTCCTGCGCGCCACGCGCGATATCTCTCCGTCGCATTGGCCTGCCCTCTCGCACCGGCCCCGCGGATCGTGGAGTATAGGATTCGTTCACACCAATGTGCTCCGGAGTCGACCGATGGACGAAAAGACTTTCATGCGCGAGGTTGCCGACCGCCTGCGATGCGACGAGCGGCGGGCCGAGGGCCTCACCTTCGCCGTATTCCAACAACTCCGCGACCGCCTGACGCCCAAGGAGGCGGCCGACGTCGCGGCCCAGCTCTCCAAGCCGTTGAAGGCGCTATGGACCTCGCTCGAGCGCCCCGACCGCCGCGTGCGCCGCACCGAGGAAGCCGAGTTTATCGGCGAAGTGCGCCAGATAGCCGGCCTCACCGACGACGCCGAAGCCGCGCGCGCGGTGAAAGCGGTATTCGGAGTGCTGCAAAAGGCGCTCGGCAGTCTCACCGGCAAGGAGGGCGAGGCCTGGGACATCTATAGCCAGTTGCCCAAGGGCCTGAAGAATCTCTGGCTGTCCTCCGCCGAGAAATCCTGAAAGTCGTCACTCGCGCCCTCTCTTCTGTTCCCTCTCCTTGTCCAAGGAGAGGGTTAGGGAGAGGTTCTTAGGACGAACTCCATTCCTCTCCCAGCTTTGCAGTTAGCGATGCCTTCTCAAAGTCGTCATTCCCGCTAGCGCATCCCATCAAGCATCGCTTCGATTCTGATCGCGACCTGCTCCGAATCCTGCTCACCCTCGACCACCAGATGGTGCCGCTCATCGACCTCGCTCACCGGCACGAACTCCGCCTTCTGCCGCAGATATACTTCCGGCGTCGCATCCGATACCTCGCCCGGCCGGCGCCCCCGCTCGATCAACCGGCGCATCACCTCTTCCTCGCTCGCCCGGCACTCGACGATTAGGATTGGCACGCCGCGACGCTCGCCCATCTCGGCGAATCGCCGCCGATACGCCGGATTCTTGAAGGTCGCATCGATAATCACGCCCTTGCCCTCATCCAGCGACTTTTCCGCCTCCGCCAGGAGCGCATCATAAGTACGCTCGGTCGAGCGATCATCGTAGATCGCGGCGCGATACGCGGCGCCGGCGCGCTCCGTCGGTTCGAGGCCCGCCAGGCGCTTGCGGATAACGTCGGAATTGAAGACCTCGAGCCCGACGCGATTCGCAATCGCCTTCGCGATCGTGGACTTGCCCGTTCCCGCAAGCCCGCACACGATCACAATCGCCGGCGCCGCGCCGCTCGCGTAGCGATTAGCCAGATGGAAACTGGTCAGTGCGAGTTCGCGCGCGCGTGCGCGTTCCGCGTCCGGCACCTCCGCTTCGAGGCTTTTCAGCGTCGCGACTTTGCCCCGCACGGCCGCGCGATGGCATTTGTAAAATCGGATCAAAATCGCCAGCGCGTCGTCTCCGGTCCGCGCCGCGTATTCGGCCACCAGCTCGGCGGCAAGCTCCGACGCCCCCAGCCGATCGAGGTCCATCGCGAGGAAGGCAATCTCCGAGGCGACGTCGCAGTATCGCAGCCGCTCACTGAATTCGAGGCAGTCGAAAACCACGATCCCGTCGGTTAGGCAGATATGTTCGCATCTGAGGTCGCCGTGCCCTTCGCGCACCCGCCCCCGCTCGGCCCGCTCCCACAGCAGCTCCTCGTGGCTGGCGATAAACCGGCGCAGGAACGCCTCGATCCGCTCGAACTCGCTCCGCGACAGCGTCTTTCCGACGCACGCCTCGCACTCGGCGATATTGCCCAGCACCGCATCGCGAACCGCAGGCGGCGCCCCGTAGACTGCCGCCCGATCAAAGGCCGCCGCGGCGTGAAACGATACCAGCCGCTCCGCGATTCTCACCATGTCGGCCTTGCCGGCGCGCTTCTCGCCCACCATCCGCTCCAGGATTCGATCCTCGGGCAGCCGGCGCATCTTCACCGCATACTCGGCGACGTCGGAGCCGCCGAGGCCCGCCGATTCTTCGGCGCCGAGCGCAAACCCGCCTTCGCGATACAGGATCGGAAACACGCCCAGGTAGATATCCGGCGCGAGACGCCGATTAAGCCGCACCTCCTCCTGCGCGAAATGATAGCGCTGCTCGAGGGTCGAATAATCGAGGAAGGCGAACCGCACCGGCTTCTTGATTTTGTAAACAAAATTGCCGGCGATAAATACGCACGAGATATGCGTCTGGACAAGCTCGACGCTATCCGGACGCTCGGAAAAGAACTCCGGCCGCGACATCGCGGCGATCAAAGACGACAGCGTCGGCTGCGGCCGCGGGTTCGGCAAGCACGCTAACTCCCGGCCGATTCAGCCGCGGCCGCCTTGGCGCCAGGCCTCACGGTCAGCACCGGACAGTGCGATTCGCGGACCACCTTCTCCGCGACGCTGCCGAGAAAAAAATGCGGCAATCCGCTGCGCCCGTGCGTCGCCATCACGATCAGGTCGGCGTGGACTTCATGCGCCACGTCGAATATCGACCGCGCGATCTCGCCGATCTTGGTGATGATCTTGTGCTTGACGCCGCCCAGATGGCGGTCGGCGATTTCGGCCAGCGACTTCTTCGCGTTCATTTCCTGTTCTTCGAGGCTGTATACGATATACCCCTCGCCCGGAACCAGAACGATCGGCACCACATAGAGGACGTAGACTGTGGCGTCGTAGGTGAGCGCCAGTTCCTTGGCCGCTGTCAGGGCCGCTACCGAATTATCGTCGAATTGCACCGGGCTTAGAATCGATTTGAACGGATACGCCATAATGCTTCTCCTCCGGCTCCTCGATTATTAGTTATCATCGCGCCGCACCCGAAAGGAACCGGGGCTTCCCGCAACCGCTCCGTCCGCCCGCTTTCTCGCCATCTCCAGATCGGCCGAGGAACAGGAACCAAAGGCAAATGATGCTGTATCAGCCGCCGGTTGCCGTGTACTCGAATCGATTCTTGATCTGCGACGACGGTATCGGCTTGCCGTCCACTTCGGCGTACGGATAGATGAGGTAATTCAGCGGTTCATCGTGCTGGCGCGGGACGAGTTGCAGGTCGCGGCCCATCGTGAATGCCACCCGATTGGCATCGAGATGGCCGAAGTAGTAGTCGCGCAGTTGGTGGTGTTTCCATGCCTCGGAGGCGTCGACCGGAACCCATTGCCCACCGGCATAAAACTCCGCCCAGCAATGATAGCCGGGAATAACACCGGAGCTTGACGCACCCAGCGGAAAGCCGATTGTGAAGCGGGCAGGGATGCCGCGCGAGCGGGCGATCGCGATGAACAGCGAATGGAAGTCGGTGCAGTTCCCCTTTTTGAAGTCACACGCGTAGATAGCGTCGCCGCGACCCCATCCGGTGCCGGTCTTGTCATAAGTCATAGTCGCGACGACGTAATCGTAAATTGCCCGTGCCTGGTCATAAGGTGACGCCCCGCTGTGCCCGACCTTGGCGCTGACCTGTGCGATCTCACCGTCGATCGGAATTAGACGGTCGGGTCCCAAGTCCGCGGCAAATGTTCCACCGCGCGGTTCAGGCACAGCTCGTTTAGCCTCCACTAGATCGGCCGTTTCCTCGACGCGGCGGACATTGAAACGAATCGTGACCGGGATTGAATGAGGCACGGGCGCATTGACTGACAGATGCGCAACGCGATTGCCGCCCGTTGGCTGGTCGATCACATCGACGCGAACCGGGCTATCGATCGCAACGGCGCTGACCCTTTGAAAACGATCTTGGCGGGGCAGTGGAATCCATGCCTCGACATGGTTGGCTTTCTGATTATTTACCGTGATCTCCGTGTGATAAACGAATGTCACCTTGCGCTCGGTGGACGGCGCCCCGGCGGATTCCGCCTCCGCGATGGCCCTCAAAAGTCCGATGCCGATAGCCAGCATCAGGGCCGAAACCAAAAGAACGAACGCTCCGCGTCGTTGGATAGGGATCGTCATCAGAGTGCCTTTGCTCGTGGTTTGGCTTTATGGTTAGAGCCAGAATAAATGCAGCTTAGCGGCTGGCAAGCTTTTGGTTAAGAAGGTTCTTTTAACCCTTCTTCTGACCATGGAGAGAGCGGCGCGGCGCGACTCTTGCCTTTTTTGCAAGAGTCGTGACGCGCGGGTGAGGGCACCTTCCTTTATACCCTCTCCTTGTCCAAGGAGAGGGTAGGGAGCGGTCTTTAGGGCGACGGCACCATTTCCTTCGCTCGCCGCGAACCCAACATCATCGGGATCGCCACCGCGATCAGACTGCCGGCGGCGGCAATTCCCCAGTCGACGGCGCGCAGCGCCTGCACATGAACGATAGCGGCCAGCATCGGCACCTCTAATATGACGAGCGTCAACCCGATCGTCGCCGCCACCACCACGCGCGACGTATTCGTGCGCAATCCGCTCAGCGCCGCCGTGACGAACGCGCTCGCGAACGTCAGGATCACCAGCGCGATCGCGCGCCCATACTCGACGTGCCCGCCCACGCGCAACCCATAGACGAAGCCCGCCACCATCCACGCGCTGACCAGGCCGCCCACCGCGATAATCACGCCCCAATCGCGCGGCCGATAGAAGAACGTCTCGCCGTCGCGCCGGTCGGGTTCCAGGCGCTTGCCGGCCGGCAGCTCCTGGAACACCAGCAGCGCAGTCGGATGGATAATCATCTCCAGCCACACGATATGGATCGGCAGGAACAGGAGCGGAAAGCCCGCGAGCGGGATCAGCGCCGCCGTAATCACGAACGGCATATGGATCGTGAGCAGGTACTGGAAGCTCAGTTGCAGATTGCGGAAAAGCTGGCGGCCTTCGCTGATCGCGCCGACGATCGTGCGGAAGTTGTCGTCCAGCAGCACTATCGACGCGATCTCGCGCGCGCTGCGCGTGCCCCGCTCCCCCATCGCGATCCCGATATCGGCCGCCTGCAGCGCCGGCACGTCGTTGATCCCGTCGCCGGTGACCGCGACCACATCGCCGTTATGCTGCAGCGCGCGCACCAGCGCCAGCTTCTGCGCCGGGACCGCGCGCGCGATTACGTCGACCGTCGCGAGCGCCGCGCTCTCGCCGCGCTTGAGCAGATCCTCCATCCCGTCGGCGGAAATCAGCACCGGCTCCTCGCCACCAAGCCCGATTTCGGCCGCGACCGCGCGTGCGGTCTCCGGATGGTCTCCCGTGATCATGATCGTATGGATACCGGCTTGCCGGCACTCGCGGATCGCCTGCGCGACGCCCGCGCGCACCGGATCTTCCAGCGCGAGCAGGCCGGCGAATTGATAGCCGGAGTCGGGCTCGCCGCCGCTCCACGCAGCGTCGAGCCCGCGCCACGCGCACGCGATCAGCTTATGGCCCTGCGTCGCCAGCTCCGTGAGACGGCCGTTCCAGACGTCGCGCTCGCCGCCATCCATCGCGCACAGCGCAAAGATCGTCTCGGGCGCTCCCTTGACGGCGGCGAGAATCCCGCCGACGCCGTCGCGCACCAGCGCGGCGTCGCGCACCAGCGCGGCCTCGCGCTTGCGCGCCTCGGTGAATGGAAACACCGCGATCGGCGCGGATTCCAGTTCCGGACTCGCGGGAACCTCGCGCAAGATCGCCGCGTCGAGCGGATCGCCGCTGTCGCCGCGCGACGCGATCGCGCCGAGCTGATGCAATCGATGCTCGCTCACGCCGGCGCCCGGTATCAGATGGGCCATCAGGAAGCGGCCTTCGGTAATCGTTCCGGTCTTGTCGGAGCAGATCGCGGAGACCCTGCCGATATTCTCGACCGATACCGCGCGCCTGACCAGCGCCTGCCGCTTGGCCAGCCGATACACGCCCACGCCCAGGTAGAAGGTGAACACCACGGGAAATTCTTCCGGCAGCGCCGCGACCGCCAGCGTAACCGCGCTCATGATCGCGTCGACCCATCCATAGCCCTGCTTGAGCCGAACCAGCGCCAGTATCACGCAGGTCGTGATCGCGGCGCCGAGCAGTATCGACACCAGACGAGTGATTTTCTTTTGCAGCGGCGTGCGCGCGCTGACGCCGGTCGCCGCCGAACGCACGATCTCGCCGTACACCGTCTCGCCGCCGGTGAAGACCACGCGCATCGTGGCCTGCCCGGTCAGCAATCGGGTGCCCGCGAAGCCCCAGTGCTCGTTGCCGACCGCCGGCTCGGCGCCGTCGCGAGGAGCCTCGGTCATCGGCCGCTTGCGCACCGGGAACGCTTCTCCGGTCAGCGTCGATTCGTCGGCTTGAAGCTCGGCGCCCGCGATAATTATCCCGTCGGCGGGAAACGCCTCGCCCCCGGTCACGACGACCAGGTCGCCGGGCACCAGGTCGACGGTCGAAATCTCAACCGCCGGCCCCTCGCGTACCACGGTCGCCATCGTCGCAAGCCGGCTCTTCAGCCCCGCGGTCGAAGCCTGGGCGCGGCGATGTAAAAACGCGTCCATCGCCACAATC
>JBEKLA010000202.1:0-7748 GCA_050010455.1 Binataceae bacterium (SeqCode)
TATATCAAGCTGCCCGCGCTCCTGTTCGTGCCGCTGGCGATGGTGATGGGCGCGCTGTATGTGATGTTCCTCCCCTTCATCGGGTTTGCGATGCTGTTCAAGCTGGTCGGCGGGAAGGCTGCCCATGCGGTGCGCGCTCTCGTCACCGGGCACGAAGTGGCGATGGAAAAAGAACGCGGCTGAAACCGGGCATCGGCGGCCCTTAGGCCCGCGATGCGACTTCTCGACCCGCGGCGACGCACTGCCCCCCTTGTGCGCCGCCGCTTGCGCTTTAGCTGATAGCGATCGCTTCAGCCAATCGAACAATTATTCCTGGTATACGTTGATCTCCAACCGCGCGTACGCCTTCTGGCGCAGGGGAAGAACCTTCTGATACTCGGGATCGTTGACCCACGCCTCGACTCCGGCCAAGTCGGGGAAGCGCAGGATTATCCCAACCTGGCTCGCCTTTCCCTCACCGAAGGCTTTGACGCCGCCGCCAGCCCCGACCGGCTGTCCGCCATGTTTCTGGATCACGGGACGCGCCACCGCCCGGTAGCTGTTTAGCGTCTCCTCGGTGCCTGATCTAAGGTCGCCCTGGATGAACACGAGCACACTCATAACTTCCTCCCTGTCGAGCGAATGGAGTTCAAACTACGTGCTTGCCGCCGCGATGCCAAGCCTTGCGGCAGCGGACAGACGTTCGCGAGCGGGCAGCGTGCGATCAGTTTTCGACCTGGATTACGCCTTTCTTGATCGCGAACTTGATCAGGTCGGTACGGCTGTGAAGGTCGAGCTTCTCCATCACGCGCTCGCGATGGGACATCGCGGTCTTGATACTGATCTTGAGGAACTCGGCGACTTCCTTGTTGCTATGTCCGAGCGCCACCAGCCTTAGTACCTGCTTTTCACGATCCGTCAGGCTCTCGTAAGGATCTTCGCCCTCGGCGCCGACATCCTTCGGCGGATGCTGAATCGCTTCCATCGCGATCTGGGGATCCAGCACCAGCCCGCCTTTGACGACACGGCGAATCGCGGCGACCAGCTCTGCGCCGAGCACGCGCTTGAGCAAATACCCCGCAACCCCGATCTTAATGAAGCGCTGAACATACTCCCGGTCTTCGTACTGGGTCAGCACCAGCACCCGCGTTTTCGGCGCTTCGTGTTTCAGCTCGAGGGCCGCTTCGAGTCCGCCCAGTCCCGGCATCGCGATGTCCATCAAAACCACGTCGGGTTTGAGGCGTCGGCATTGCGCAACCGCCTCGCGGCCGTCGCTGGCCTCGCCGACCACCTCGATGTCCTCAGCCAGGCTGAGCATCGCCTTTATGCCGTCACGCAGAAGGGCGTGATCGTCGGCGATGACAACGCGGATCTTATCCATTCTCCCTCTGAAGCGGCACGGTCAGCACGACCCTCGTGCCCTGGCCCGGCGACGATTCGATAGTCGAACTGCCGCCCAGCAACTCGATCCGCTCGCTGATCCCGGCCAGTCCCAGCCCGCGTCCACCCACAGCGGCGGTGCTGGGAGAGATGCTGGCCGGATCGAAGCCTTCGCCATCGTCCTCAATTTCGATCGTTACCGCCCGCGGGCTGAGCGCACACTGGATTAGCACGCTCTCGGCACGCGCATGCTTTACGATATTAGTAAGCGCTTCCTGAACGGCTCGAAAGAGAGCCGTTTCGATTTCTGGAGGGAGGCGTTCGTCGGTCTCGTCGAATTCGCAATGGATCGCGATTCCGCGCCGCTTCAGATCGCGCTCCGCATACCACTTGATCGCCGAAAACAGCCCGAGGTCGTCAAGCACCGACGGCCGCAAATCAAAGCTCATCCGATGAATCCCGTCGAGGGTCTTCATGGCGAGCGCCCTTACGTCCTGCAAGCGTTCGCGCGGCGCATCCGGCGGCAGCGTGGCCATCACGGTATCGAGCCCAAGCGCAAGCGCACCGAGGAGCTGGCTGGTTTCGTCGTGCAGTTCACGCGCGATGCGGCGGCGCTCCTCCTCCTGCGCGCCAATCACCTTCTGCAGCAACTTTGCCCTGAGTCGGTCGCGCTGTTGAAGCTCTTTATATAGCCGATCGATCTCTCTGGTGCGCTCCTCGACTCGCAATTCGAGCTGGTCGCGCGCGTTCGCCACGTCTTCAAGTGATTGTTTCAGCGCCACTCGCATCCGTTCGAGCGCCGCACCAAGACGCCCGACCTCGTCCACGCCGAGTTCCGGAATTGGCGTCGTAAGCTCGCCGGCCGCGATCCTGTCGGCCGTCGTGGTCAACAGCGAAAGAGGCGCCGTGATGCTGCCGGCGGCTCCCATGGCGAACAGCAGCGATAGAATCGCCAGCGCCGGGACGCATGCCGCGATCTCCCAGCTAAGAGCGATAGCGGTCGAAAAGGCGTCCTTCTTTGGCTGGCGGATGCTGATTCCCCACGGAGTTCGCGGCGACAGCGGCGCGAACGCCATCACTTCATCGACACGGCCATTGGCGAGGCCGGCCTCGTGGCATCCGTGGCAGGTGCCGGCGCTTTGCTTCTGCTGTTTGATAAGCGTTTCGATAAAATGACGATGATCGCTTTCGGCGTACAGGCGCTGGGAGTCCGTGCTGGCGATCACGACGCCGTTCTGATCCACCAGATCCACGGTTTCGCCCTTATCCAGCGGCACGAAACTCAGCAGGTCGCGAAAGTTGAGACTCTCCGGCGCGATCTCTCCGCCTACCACGCCGGCCACCTGGCTGCGCAAATCCCGAATCGGTATCAGCAAGAACAACCGGCGCCCGCCGTCGCCGCTCGACGACAGGGCCGATACCTCGGGAATGCCCTTTTCGAGTGCATCCTTGACCGTGAGAAGCCCCTTGGCGCGTGCGACGGCACCGGAGCTGCCCGCAGGTTCCGCCACTACGAGTTGGCCTGTGGCGTCGAGCAGAAACACCTGGGACAGCAAGCGGGAGCGAAGGTAGGCCTCTCTCAGCGCGACTGGCGTTACCCGCGGTGCGCCACGCGAGCCACCTTCGGGCGCTGGCGCAATCGCCTCGAGCAACTCAAGCTCCGAGTTCACTAGCGAATCGACGTGCGCTGCCACGCTTATAGCCAGATGCTGGCGTTCGGCCAGCACCTGGTCCTGCAAGGAGTGCACGCTCGACCAACTCAGCCATCCGAGGATTATGGTCGGAGCGAGCGTACCCGCCATCGTCAGCAGCACGATCCGGGCCCGCAATCCGCGCATCCTGGCGCGCAGCCCACGCCGCGCACCCGTATCGAGGGCGCCCGAACCCATTGCGTTAACCGTTCCCCGCTCGCGCGCCGGCGCACCCCGCGCCGCCGAGATCTATGCCAAACGGAGCGCCGATTTGGGCCGCATTCATCGCCTTCGGCCCAGCTTGACGCTCAGACCTCCGTCCCCGCCTGATCCTGGTGCTCCTCATCCGGTCGCATCTGCGCGTACTCGAGCGGATGCTCCTTTTCCATACGTTCAACGCTCATCTTTCCAGTGAAAATCGTGCGGTCGAACGGGAATACGTCGGGCGAAAAATGCGCATTGTAGATGTGCCACGTGATCACGACCAGAAACGCCAGCAGCCCCTCGTTACTATGCGCCATCTGCGCAGCCGGGATTATCTCGCCGGGCAGATAGCTCGTAGTCAGGATTGGGAAGTAGAGCATCAACCCGGTCACGATCATCAGTCCAGAGCCGAGCACCAGCCCCCAGTACTCGAACTTCTGCCGATAGTCGTAACGATCGAAGTGCGCCTCCTCGTCGGACAGCCGCAGATAGTAACGCATCATCATGATGGCGTCGGTGAAGTCCTTGCGCGTCGGCACGATCGAAGGCCGCGAGCGTCTGGAAACCACCAAAGCCAGCGCCACTCCCAGGTGGATGATCGTGATTGCGGCAAACAATAGCCCCGCTTCACGATGAAGCCATCGTGCCCGGTCGAGGCCTCCCATCGCCGCGATCGTCCATTGCGCCCATCGCGCCGAGTAAAACTTCTGCGCGAGACCGGTCGCCGCCAGTATGATGAACAGCGACATCACAATCAGGTGCTCGATTCTCTGACGAACGGAAAAGCGAATTACATATTCGTTCATCGATTCACCACTACCCGCCACAGATGCAGCAGGATCTGAAGTACCAATCCGCCAATAACGAACGGAATGAATATCGTGTAAAAAATCTTCACCGCGTAAACCAGGGGTGCGTGCTTCAGGCTCGGCGCGTAATGCCCGATCCACGCCGACGGGAAGTTCGCGCTGGCCGCGGGATGGCATCGCCGGCAGGTCCTGAGCAAGTTCGCCTTGATCAGCGGTGAACTGGCGCTATCGACGCGCGCGATGTCATGAACGCCGTGACAGTCCGTGCAGGTCGCGGTGAACGCGCGCGGGTCCGCTTTCCCGGAGCGGTACAACGAGGCCGTCATCCCGTGAAAGTCCCTCAAATAGGTGGTAAGCACGTCGGTCGAGATGCCGTACTTCGCCATTATCTTTTCGTCGGTGTGGCATCGCGCGCACAACTGCGGGATGCTCAGATGCCACGCAGCCGCAAGTGGATTCAAGTTGTCGTGCGGATGATGGCAGTCGGTGCAGACCGGCACGTCATGATTGTCTTGTTCGAGCAGCGCCTTGCCATGAACGCTCTGGGCGTAGGCCGCGGCAATCGCTGTATGGCACTTCGCGCAGGTGCGCGAGATCTGCACGCGCGGCTGAGCCGGCGGCGTGATCGCGTGCGAGCCGTGACAATCGACGCAGGTCGGCGCGTTTTGGTTGCCCTTAACGATCTCGGCGTAATGGACCCCGTCGAGCAGCCGGCTGTACTCCGAGAAATGGCATCGTTTGCAAAGCTCGTAGTACGCCAATTGCACCGCGTGCCGATTCGGGAATTGTCTGATCGCGTGCGGAACAGCGGTGATATCGGAATGGCAGTCCGTACACGCGAGCTTGCCGCCATGGACCGAGTGGGCGAATACCTTCCCGTCCACGAAGAGCGAAAGCTTCTCGCCGTCGCCCAGCTTGCTCGAGAACGACGGATTACTGTGACACGCGAGACACAGTGAGCTGGGGGGCCCCCCTGCTGCTACTGGGGGTGGTTTTGTCACGGCTCCAACAACGCCGGCCACTAATATCAACAGGGCTAATTTTCGAACCATCACATCATTACTTACCATTATGCAACGTAGCTTGCCACCGCCCCCGGTGGCGCCTTATGACACAGCTTAAAGCGGGTCTTTTTCCCTAAAAGCGGGAAGCAGCCCCACTCTATCGACGCCGGACGAGCCTGCAGCGCAGCTAATCCACGCGCACATGATAGAGGAAAAAAGTAGCGATGTTTCAGGTCCGATTCGCGAAACTCTGTCATCCGAGGGAAAAGGACCAGAATAAGAGCGCGTTCGTGGGTTCCCGCAAGCGTGGGCATCTCGACCCGCCACTGTGGCAGCCGCTCAACCGGTTTTGGCCCCCCCCGACTACTTTCTCGCCAACCGTCGTGCGCCGCTCAAGATCACGAGGCGGGACTGGGCGTCCTCACGGTAGATCAACAGGCCGACAACTGGCGGCTTGCGATCGCGCGCGTACGCAAACTCGTCGAGCGCTGGGGGATTCGCTTCCCGGCGATATCGGAACTCGATATCGAGGGCGCCGACGTCGGCGATATCAACGCCGAAGACATCATCCCGGTCTTCTGAATACCCAATTTGCTTCGCTAATCTGCCGCGAACGCGTCCGGTCTGGTATTTTACTTTCCAGGCTGCCCCGCATAGCGACGGTTGGCGGCCAGTTGAAAGCCCATCCAGTGCAGGGTTCAGTCCTATGGGCAACGAACTTTGCCGAAGCCGGGCGAGGGGTTTTGGTGAGGACGCCGTATGAAGGACGAGGGACGACCAGAGCCTGAGTCATTCCTGGATCTGGTTCCGGAGGTCCAAAAAGGCCGGCTCAAGATCTACCTTGGAGCCGCCGCCGGGGTCGGCAAGACTTACGCGATGCTCCAGGAGGCGCAGCAGGTCCGCGCCAAAGGCCATGACGTCGTGCTTGGATTCATCGAGCCGCACGGACGCGGCGAAACCGTCGACAAGATCCAGGACCTGGAAGTAGTGCCGCGCCACAAGCTTCCCTATCGCGGCATCGTGGTCGAGGAGATGGACCTCGACGCCATCCTGGCGCGCAAACCCGAAGTGGTGGTGGTCGACGAGCTTCCTCACACCAACGCCGCCGGCTCCAAACACGAGAAACGCTACCAGGACGTCGAGGAACTGCTCGCCGCCGGGATCAACGTGATCACCGCGATGAACATCCAGCACGTCGAGAGCCTCAATCCGCTGATGAAGCGCGTCACCGGAATCGAGGTGCGCGAAACGGTGCCCGATTCGTTCCTGGCGCGCGCGGACCAGGTGGTGAACGTCGACGTTACCGTCGAGGCGCTGCGCGAGCGGCTGCGTGAAGGCAAGATATATCCGCGCGAGCAGATCGAGAACGCGCTCAAGAATTTCTTCAAGCCGAGCAACCTGGCCTCGTTACGCGAGTTGGCGCTGCGCGAGGTCGCGCGCGATTTGAGCCGCCAGCGCGAGGATCGCGAGGCGCTCAAGCGCGAAGGCGGCCGCAGGCCCGAGCTGGCGGAGCGGATAATGGTGTGCCTGTCGACGAACCCAACCGACGCGGACCGGCTGCTGCGCAAGGCGTCGCGGATGGCGGGTCAGCTCAACGCGGACTGGTTCGCGGTCCACATCGAGACTCCCAACGAGTCGGTGCAGAAGATCCGAACACGGGATTTTGTAAGCCTGCTCGACAACATCAATCTTGCCGGCGATCTCGGGGCGGAAACCGTATGGCTGAAATCGGACGACGTGGTCAAAGCGATGCTGGAGTTCGCTCGCGAGAAGTCTGTGTCGAAAATAATGATCGGCCGCAGCCATCAGCCGCTATGGCGGCGAATACTGCAACGTGACGTTCCGATGCGCTTGATCAGCCAGGGCCGCGATCTCGACATCGAAATTGTCGCCGATGAGGATGGCGCCACCCCGCGATGAGCCCTCCCCTTCTCAAAGACCGCGTCCGCAACGCCACGATTCTGCTCCTGCTATTGCTGTCGGCGGTGAGCGTCTTTTCAGTAACCCGCCTCTATCGGCTCGGCGGCGCAATCAGGGAAACTCTCTATCGCAATTACCGCAGCATCGAAGCCGCCCAGCAAATGCACGCCGCGCTGAGGCTCCTGCAACTCGCCGAGCGCGACGGCCATGGGCGCGAGGCTCTCGCCGCGTATCGCCAGGCGTTCGCGCAAGCCAACGACCTGGAGCAAGCCAATATCACGGAGCCCGGCGAAGCCGAAATCGAACAGGACATCGACCGCCGCGCGCAGACGTTATTCGACCAGATCGCCTCCGCTCCTCAAACCGTACGTCACGATAGCGACTTAGAGCAGCTGCATTCGCGCGTCGACGATCTGATCCAGATCAACAAGGCGGCGATGTTCCAGGCGGACAGCCATGCCTTCAATCTTGCTAGGCGCCTCGCCTACGAATTTGGTGCGGAGATGATCGTCGCGCTGCTGGCCGCAGCAGCGCTCTCGCTCCGCATCGGACTGGCTGTGCTGAATCCGCTAGGCGATTTGGCGGAAGCGCTGCAGAGCGTGAGCCAGCGCAAGAGCCCCGGGCGCCTCGGCACGCAGAAGTTTGCCGAACTCGACGCGGTTGCGCATGAGTTCAATCACATGGCCGACAGGCTCGAAGAATACGAGAAAGTCAGCGTCGAGCGGCTGATGTACGAGAAGACCAAAACCGAGAAAATAATT
>JBEKLA010000203.1:0-7694 GCA_050010455.1 Binataceae bacterium (SeqCode)
AATTGCGGATGAGGAGCGTTTTTTGCCCGGCTTGGCTGAGCGAGCCTATGACTCAGCTGACCCTCGGCGCAACTCGGCCGGAGCTGCGTGCGGCTAATTGTTGATTCCGTCCAAAATCAGCAATTCGCCATCCCATCAGGTTCCCCGCCACTCCCGAATCAGAATCGCACCCGGAGAGAGCTTGCGTGTCGGCGTGGCTGATGAGGAGCAACGCGGTCGGGCGCCCTCGGCGACCCGCTGGAGCAGTCGACGCGTGGAAGGCTTGAGGCGTTTGCACCGCCTTTACTCCGGCGAGCGGCTTGTCCACATACGTGGTGTGCAGCAAGGGCTCGTCGTAGCCGGTCTGGAATTTGTCGGCGCAGACGAGAAAGCCGTACAGGTCCTCTTGGATCCGGTCAGGGATTTGGCTCGACGGGAACCCATTGAGCGATGATTCGGTCACCTTAGTTCCGCCGTATTCGTAGTCGCCGACAATCCAAGACGAATTACGCGACTGAGGCAACTATAAGTCGTTCTATTTCAGCGGCTCCTTCAGCCATTGCGAGCAGAACGCGTCGATGTCGGGAAGGAAATCAAACACCATCGGATAGCCTGGCGGCACTGCCTCGACCTCTAGTTGAGTCCCGCAGCCCGGACAGTAAAACTCGCGGATTTCCATCCACGCCGGGTCGGGGCCCATCCCGGCCGGATAAATCTCCTTTAGATCCTCCTCGGTGTCCCTCACGTAGACCAGCGCCGAAAGCTTCCAGTTATTCCGATAGTCGCCTAACTCGTGGCCGCAGTCGCACTTGACGATGCGCTCCCCCTGCTTTTCGACCACCGACAGATGCTCGCCGAGCGGCAACAGGATACGCTCCTTCCACGGCACCCGACTTTGCCGCACCGTCAGGTAGACGCGGAATCGTCCTTCGTCCTTGTGCTCGCTCATCAACTCCTTGAGCTGAGGCCAGGGAGTGACGCCGTCGATCAGGTCACCGATGGTCTTTTCGTCAATCCGCATCGTTCTTCCCTCCCGCCGAGAAGGCAAAGTCCTCGGGCAACGACCAAAATTCGCGAAACTCCTTGGCCCATGACGGACTCAGCTGCATGCACTCGCGATAGGTCCGTCTCACCACGCCCCGTACCTGATCGCCGAGCAGGCGCTCGCGCTGCTGCACGATCCATTGCCGCGCCGGAATGCCGCGGGCCTTGCGATGCTCGCGCATCTGCTGCCGTTTCCGCCCAGTCTGCTCCACGTCTACAATCCACTTGGCGCCCTGTTTCCTCAGCGCAGCACCATAGACGCTTTCGGCGAAACGCGGTGAGACGACATCGCCGTTGACGTCCTGCTCAATCAGGTTGGGATCTCTTTCGAGCGGATCGCCGTAGCCGGGACCGCCGCGGAGATAGTTGAGATAAAGGTCGCCGACCTCGAAGGGGCGGCTGGTGGCAAACCCTTTGGGCGTGAAGTAGACCTCCCCCTTCACCGCGCTTCGCACTTGCGAAGACTCGGGGTCTCCGTCGCCGGTGGGATAAGGCGCGCTCGTCCGGATGAGTTCCTCCATGTTGGTACCGTGGACGTGCAAGACGTAACCCGAAGCCGCGGGATAGCCGCCAAACAGACCGGCATTGGCGTTCACCAATCCGTCGCCGCGATTCTGGAGCTCGACTTCGTTGGTCTTCCACACCATCCGCAACGACTCGAACCCGCTGCCGCCGCGATACTTGCCCGCGCCCGCGGTGTTGGGTTTGACGCGGCGGCCGAGGTAGAGCAGCGGCTCCGACCGCTCCCACACCTCGACGTCGCCCATGTCGGCTTCCGGGTTCCACATCGCGTAGGCGTGATCGATCCCGTCGAGCACCGCGCGCGCCCCCGAGCCGCAGGAGGAGAGCTCCATGTTGTTGATGCCGAACTCGCGGCCGTAATGATCTATACCGCCGCTTTGCATGCCGTTCATGGTGAGCGCGTAGCCCGCCATGATCTCTTCGAGGAAGCCGCGCGCGTAAAAGGCCCGGCCGAGGCTGCGCAGGAAGCTACAAAACGTCGGGATGAGAAACAGCCACGCGTTGCTGGTCGCGGGGGTGATACGATCGGGATTGGCCCACGAGCCCGGCGGAATCTGGATGCGCATGCTCCAGTAGGGGCCGTCGTTGAGCTTGTCGTTGGGCAGGATGGTTTGCGACAGCAGCACCCACATCGCGCCCTGAAGCGCGGTCGGGCTGGCGTTGAAGCAGTGCCATCCCCAGGCGCTGGCTCCTTCCAGGCTGACCTCGATCCTGCCCTCGGCGGTCACCACGATCTCCATCGGAGTGTGCATCAGGAAGTTCCGGTTGCCCTTGATCGCCACGCCCGGCTCGCCGCGCAGCGGCACGTCGAAAAAAGCCGCGGCGCGGTAACGGCCCGGCACCAGCATCGCTTGCACCTTATGGAGAAACGTCCGCCGCCCGTCCTCGATCACTTCGCGCGTGAACCTCTGGTACCGTTCGAGCCCCTCCTCGCGGATGACTTTGAGCACCATGCCGCGGATCATCAGGCATCCGGAGATGCGGGCCTTTTCGTCGAGCTTCCAGTACACCGGATTGCGCACCTCGCGTTCGCACAGGACCTCCCAGTGCCGATAGATACGATCCGACTCTCCGATCTTTTGCGCCGGGATGTTGAAGCTGTGCTCGAAGCGGTTGATGCATCCGGTGGGAGAGCCGCCCGGCACGGCGCCGCCGATATCGGTCACGTGGATGATGCCGGCCACCCAGCCGATCAGTTCTTCTCCCTCGAAGATGGGCACGATCGTCTGCACGTCGGCGTTGTGCACATTGCCGATGTACACCTCGTTGTTGCAAAAGATGTCGCCGGGACGGATGCCGGGATCGGCCTGGTAGTCGTTGCGCATCATCCATTTGATCGCGTCGCTGGCGGTGTGCACGTGCACCATGATGCCGGTCGAAACCGCGACCGCGTCGCCCTCGGGCGTGTAGAGCGCAAAGCAAATTTCCTGGAGCTGCCTAACGATCGGCGAGGCCGATATGCTGACCGCGCTCTCACGCGCGGTGACGATCCCGCCGCGCAGCTTGGAGAAGAGGCGCTCGTAACCGATCGGGTCGGACTGCTTGAAGGTCAGCTCCGTGACGCCCCAATAGCATCCGGTGGCCCGGAACCGGTCTTCGCTTTGCGCGATCGCCGCCTTCAGATTCTGACCGCCGTTGCCGGAAGGATTGGATTGCGCCGTAAGTGCTTCTCCGCTCGAGGTCTCTTGCACGATCATGCTGCTCCTTTTCTCGCGTTCACCCCGGTCAGTGAGCCTTTCCGTTGCGCGAGTTCAAATCGAGATGGAAGACGCGATGGCCATCGAGGAACGCGCTTGCCCCCGGCGGCACCACGAACGTGGTTGAAGGCGCTTCGATGATCGCGAGGCCGTCAACCACATTGCCGGGCCTGAGCGTTCTCATCTCCCAGATTTCCGCTTCCTGCCATCCGCGTTCCCACCAGACTCGTCGCTTGCCCTTCCAGGCTTCGCGCGCGGGACGCGCCGTTCCCTGTTCTTCTTCGAGCAGGTCGGGCTTAACCGTGGGAAGCACCGCGGTCACAATCACGCGCGCGATCGCGTACCCCAGTTCCGGCGAACGCGCGGCGAGACTGTACACCTTGCCGTACAGTTCCTCGAAGGAGGCGGTAAGCCGCTCGACCAACGCGGTGTCGTCGCCTTCGTGAATTGAAGCCACCTCGAGATCGTCGAACTGGCCCTGGTACTGCATCCGCACCGCGCGCCTGAACGACGCGTCGTTCGGCGACCAGCCGCCCTTCGTGATCTCCGCCGCGACGCGCTCGCGCAGGGTCGCCCAGGCCTGGGTCAGCGATTTCACGACCTCACGGCGCTGCTCCGCGGAATCCTTCAGACCGAATCGTACGTCGACGGTCATGTCGTGGCGAATCTCGAGGTCGGCGCAAGTGCAGCCAAAAGCGGAGAACGCCGCCGCCCACGTCGGCACCAGGATATCCTGAAACTGGAATCCCTGAGCGTACCTGCTGACCAGCACCGGCCCTCCTCCACCGTAAGCCATCAGCGTGTACTCGACCGGGCTGTATCCCTTGCCGATCAGCGCGCCACGCACCTGCGCGTGCATCTGCTCGGTCAACAGTTCGATCACCCCGGCGGCCGCCGCGTACACGTCCAGCCCGAGCGGATCGGCGATTTGCTCCTTGAACCCGCGAAACGCGCGCTCGCGGTCGAGCTTGATCTCGCCACCCAAAAAATAATTCGGATCCAGGATTCCCAGGATCACGTGACAGTCGGTTAAGCTCGGTACGCTCATCCCGCCCTCGGGATAGGAAAGGCCGATTCGGGCGCCAGCGCTGTCCGGACCGAGTTCGATCCGGCGGGAGTAAGGGTTGAGTCGGACCACGGTGCCCATCCCCGCGCCCACCGAGTCGATCATCACCATCGGCAGCGCCAACAGGTAGCGGGCGGTCTCCGGCTGGGTGCGAATCGTGTAGGTGTTGGCGGTAATGATCCCGACGTCGAAGCTGGTTCCGCCCACGTCAGTACAGACCAGGTTGGGTGTGCCCAGGCAGCTCGACAGGTACTTGCTGCCGATCATTCCGCCGATCGGGCCGGAGACCAGTGTCTTGAACAGGTGCGGGCTCTCGATGCTGAGCGAGCCGCCGTAACTGGCGACGATCCGCCATTGGAACTTGGCCCCCAGCGATCCGAACTGGTCCTGGATTCGGCGCAGCTGCTCGCGCGAGGGGTCGGCCGCGTACGCCTCCATGATAACCGTGTTGAGCCGCGGGAAGTCGTCGCGCACCGGATTGAGCTCGGACGCCACGAAAATCGGAATTGCTTTCCCCTGCTTGGCGCAGACCTCGCGCGCAATCGCGGCGACCCGCTGCTCATGGAGCGGGTTGCGATAGGAGTGCAGGAGATTGACGCATAGCGCCTCGACGCCGGACTCCAGCAACTCGGCCACCGCCCGGTGCGCCTCTTCCTCGTAAAGCGGAATCGCCACATCGCCGAAAATATCAATCCGCTCGCGCACGCCGCGGATACGCTCCAGCGGCACCAGCGGCTCGTTGTGCATGTGAGTGACCGCGTGCAGGCGATCCGAATACGAGTAGCCAGTGTAAGTCTGGCGCGAGCGCTCCATTCTGAGCACGTCTTCCATCCCCGCTGTCACGATCAGGCCGAGCTTGCGGCCCTTACGTTCCAGCAAGCGGTTGAGCATGCTCGTGCCGGAATACACTCCCGCACGCAGCGAAGGGACCACGCGGTCGAGTTGCAGATCCCAGTAGCCGAGCGCATCGCGCGCCGAGCGCGCCAGCCCTTCGCTTTCATCGGCGGGCGTGCTGAGCGCCTTCCCGATTGTGAATTGGCCCCGGCGATCGATGAAGATGGTGTCGGTCATCGTCCCGCCAGCGTCGACGCCGAGAATCTGCGGCGTACGTTCGGACGCAGCCGGGATTGCGGTCCTCTGCTCAGCCATCGAATTCGCCCTCGCTCGCGATCACGTCGCGCAGACGCGGTTTGCCTCCGGCTCGCTACGAAGCCGTCGCTTCAAACCGCTTCTCTCATTCTGCGCGGGATAAGTAGCACGCTTTCACGGCGTTAAGTACCTCCATAGCTGGCGCCGCTGGATACAATTCGGCGCTCGAAATGCGCTTCGCTCTTATCGCTTCTCGCTGATGAGAACGCCCTTGGCTTGGAGCTCCGCGATCTGCGCTTCGCCGTACGCTAGCGACTCCTGCAATACCTCGCGGCCGTGCTCGCCCAAGAGCGGCGCCTGGATATCGGGCAGCTCGGGGAATGCCGAGAATTTTAGTGGAAAGCCGGGGATCGTCACTTCACCTAGCAGCGGATCGGCGACCGTGCGCACCATCTCGCGCGCCTTGAAGTACGGATGGCTGAGGGTATCCACAATCGTCAGCACCGGAGCCGATGGGACGCGATTCTCCTCAAGCACGCGCAACACCGCTTCGTCGCTCGCGAACGATTGCATCCAGCGCTCGATAATCGGCACCAGCTCCTTCTGGTGCTTCGCTCGGTTGGCACCGCTCGCAAAGCGCGGGTCCTCGCTCAGCTCCGGCCGGCCCATCGCGCGCACCATGTAAGGCCACTGGCGATCCAGAACGCACAACACGATCCACCCCTGCGGTCCTTTGAATACGCCGAACGGACAGACCAGCGTGTGATGTGAGCCCATGCGCCCAGGGATGAATTGTCCGCCGCTCATGGTGTGCACCTGAACGTTGATGTCGTTCAGATGGTACAGCGAATCGACCATCGAGATGTCGATATGCTGTCCGATCCCGGTCCTCGTCCGATAGTAGAGCGCGCAACCCAGCGCGGCGAGCGCATGGACGGCGCTGGTCTGATCCGCGATCGGCAAGCCGACCACCTGGGGAGGGCCGTCCGGATTCCCGGTAATGTGCATCAGCCCCGAGAATGCTTGGGCGATGTAATCGTAGCCGACCCTGTGCGAAAGCGGACCGCGACGGCCGAAGGCCGAAACCGACACCATGACGATGCGCGGATTAAGCCCCCGCAGCGATTCGTAATCGAAGCCCCACTTCTCCATCACTCCCGGGCCATAGTTTTCAACCGCCACGTCGACCGTGGGCACGAGCGCGCGCAGTATAGCCATCGATTCGGGCTTGGCGAAATCGAGACAGAGGCTTTTCTTGCCGCGATTTTGCTGCACGAAGTAGGCGCTGCGCCCTTCCTTGACGAACGGCAGCATCCGCGATGGATCGCCGGCCGGCGCCTGCTCGACCTTAATAATGTGGGCGCCCATTTCGGCCATCAGGCGCGTGACCGCGGGACCGGCCAGATACTGGCTGAAGTCGAGCACCCGCACGTCGGAAAGCATCAGCGGAAGTTTGCCCGGACCGTCCATAACGTTCCTCCCAAGGTGGCGAGTGGCGCCGCGCGCGACCCCCCGCGATTTCATAGCCCCTAAGACTCGCGCAATCGGCACCGCCGGACAAATCGCCACGAATGGCTCTGATTGATTCAAGAAAAGCACATGTGGAACCGAAAGCGGCCGGAATAACTGGGGAGGGGGTCAAAATCTCTGGAACGGGGCGGCGCAGGACCGCGGCGCTAGCCACGCGCGCGCGCCCGCGAATTTCGATTTTTGGGTCCATGAGCCTTTCCGCCGTAAGCACACGGACGCTGTGATGGGCTGATCGACGCGAAGGTTACCAACCAGTCAACTGTTTTCCGAGTGTTTTCCGCCCGTTTGAGCACGATTTCCGCCTGTTTGGAGAGGATTTCCGCGTGTTTTGAGGGCATGCAAAGTTGACCGCTTGAGCGGCTGGTAGTTTGGGCAAGAAATCCGCGCGCGATGCCCGCGGAGGCGAGCGCGGAAGCAACTACAGCGCGGCCGGGCGCTGCGCGTGCCCGACGCCGCCAGCATCATAAAGTCGGCTTCCGCTAAGCGATCGTTGTAGACCGCAAGCACCTGATCGGCGCCAGCAGTGGTCGAGATTACGGTGCGGAACGACATGCCAGCCGAACTTGAGGCGAAATGGGCCACCGCGGCCGGACGAGCCTGGTGAATCGTTCCCCATCGGCGCTTTTGCGGGGACTGCGGCGAAAAAGCCGTGGTGGGCCGCCGGTGCGGCAACGTGGGCCGAAATTGCGGATGAGGAGCGTTTTTTGCCCGGCTTGGCTGAGCGAGCCTATGACTCAGCTGACCCTCGGCGCAACTCGGCCGGAGCT
>JBEKLA010000204.1:0-7651 GCA_050010455.1 Binataceae bacterium (SeqCode)
GAAAGCCCTGTCCAAGGCTATCCGGCGAACCTTCGGACGCGATACGGCGATCCAGCGCTGCCAGATTCACAAGGCGCGCAACATTCTGGAGAGACGCCCCGCGCGCGGGCGCGCGCCACCTTGGATGAAAACGCTTCGCGACGGCGGCGCGGGCCGTTGGTATGGTCTGCCGGGGCGGGTGACCGCCCCGAGGCCGATCCCCCCTTTGGTGTTTTTAGCGAACCCGTGGAGAGACTGGCCCGCGCCGCCCTTTTGGTATCACCGAATGTCGCGGCCGTGAACCACCCTAGGTGGTTGACGGCGAGCACGAATGGCAGGTTCTGCTTCACTGATGCGGCGCTGCGGTCACTCGTCCTTCCCCAGATGGAGGGTTGGATGGAAGTGTTGGTTGCAAGGTGTGCCGGCCTCGATGTGCATCAGGCCGTGATCGTTGCCTGTGTGCTGATCGCGCAAGCGAACGGCCGCTCGCGCAAGGAACAGGCGGAGTTTTCGAGCACGGCCAGCGGTTTGGCGGGGCTTGCCGCGTGGCTGCGGCAATTCGGCGTCAGCCATGTCGGCATAGAGGCCACGGGGGTCTACTGGATGCCCGTCTACGCCGCCCTGGAAGCCTGCGGTGGCTTCGAGTTGATCGTTGCCAACGCCCTGCACATCAAGGCGGTGCCGGGGCGCAAGACCGACGTCCGGGATGCCGAGTGGCTGGCGCGACTCATCCGCCATGGCCTGGTGCGCAAGAGCTTTATTCCGGACAAGCCGTTCCGCATCCTGCGCGATCTGTTGCGCTATCGCCGCACGCTGATCGAAACCCAGGCGTCGGAGCGGCGCCGCCTGATCAAGCTCCTGGAAACCGCCGACATCAAGCTGGCCGGCGTCGTCAGCGACATCTTCGGGGTCACCGGGCGGGCCATCCTGCAAGCCCTGATCGCCGGCCAGCAAAGGCGTCGAAGCCATGGCCGATCTGGCGCGCGGCCATTTACGCCGCAAGCGCGCGGCGCTGCGCGAGGCCCTGGGCGCGGCTCCGCAGGAGCACCAGCGCAAGATGCTGGCCATCCAGTTGACGCGGGTCGAGGCCAGCGAGGCCGACATCGCCAGGCTCGACCAGGAGATCGACGAGCGCCTGCAGCCTTATGCCACGCAGATGCAATTGCTGATCGGCATCCCCGGCGTCGATCGGGTCGTCGCCGCCACGGTGATTGCCGAACTCGGCGTCGACCTGTCGAGCTTTCCAAGCGCCGCGCATCTTGCCGCTTGGTCCGGTCTCTGCCCGGGCAACAATCAAAGCGCCGGCAAGCACAAGCCGGCGCGAGCCCGCAAAGGCAATCCCTACTTGAAGACCGCCTTGTGCAACGCCGCGATCAGCGCTTCGCGCAAGAAAGGCAGCTACTTCAAGAGCAAGTACTACAAGCTCAAAGGCCGCATCGGTGGCGGCAAGGCGGCCCTGGCCCTCGCCCACAAGCTGTTGGTCAGCATCTATCATATCCTGACCAACGGCACGCCCTACCGCGATCTCGGCGAGCACTATCTGGACAAACTCAACATCCAACGCACCGCCAACCGCTATGTCCAAAAGCTCAAGAACCTCGGCCTCATCGTCACCATCCAAGCCCAAGCCCAAGGAGCTGCTCCCTTGTAATCCAAAGGTTTTTCGGGGATGTTTTCATGGCAGGGGGAAGCCTCGCGGCTCCGCCCCTCCCACACCACCGTACATACGGGTCCGTATACGGCGGTTCGATGGATTACGCAGCATTTGGGACGCAGACGGTTGCAAGACCGAGCAATCCGAAGAAGGCATTTGGCAGGGCAATGGTGAGCGCGGGGCTGTTGCTGAGCCGCCACGGGCCGTGCGGACTTCCGGCAGTCTTGGCCGCCAAGTCCTTGCTAACGCCGCGGCGGCGCAGTTCCGCAAAGCGGGTGCGCCCACGTTTCCATTGCTTCCAGGCGATGGCACGCAGCCGTCGCCGGGTCCACTGGTCGAGTTCGCGCAACACTGACGGCGTTTCGCAGAAGCCGAAGTAGCCGCGCCATCCGATGAGATAGCGCGACAGCGCCTTGGCAATCTGCTCGAGGCTCCGCCCGGTCGTGCGTCGGGTGAGTTCGCGAACTTTGGCTTTGAAGCGGGCGAGAGCTTGCGGCGCAATACGCCGTCGCGGCCCTTGCCTGTTCACAAAGCTGAAGCCCAGGAACTTCCGTTTGCTCGGTTGGGCGACCGCGCTCTTCGCCTTGTTGACTTTGAGCTTGAGGCGTTTGGCGAGGAATTGTTCGATGCTGGCCATCACCCGTTCACCGGCCCGATGACTGTGCACGTAGATATTGCAGTCGTCGGCATAGCGCACGAAGCGATGACCGCGCTTCTCCAGTTCCTTGTCCAGCACATCCAGCATCAGATTCGACAACAGTGGCGAGAGCGGGCCGCCTTGCGGCGTCCCCTCGTCCGTCGGACCGACCAGCCCATCCGCCAGCACGCCCGCAGTCAGAAAGCCGCGGATCAACTTCAGGATGCGCTTGTCGGCCACCCGCTTCGCAACCAACCCCATCAGGATGTCGTGGTTGACCCGGTCAAAGAACTTCTCCAGGTCGATGTCCACAACAACGCCATGGCCGGACGCAATCAACTCCTGCGCCCGTGCCACCGCCTGATGTGCCGAGCGCTCCGGCCGAAAGCCGAAGCTCGCCTCGGAAAACGTCGGGTCCCAGTCGGCTTGCAGCACCTGCATCACCGCCTGCTGGATGAAGCGGTCGAGCACCGTGGCCACGCCCCCGGCGAACTGCACATCGATCCAACCAACCTTTGGGATCGGCTGAAGTCGTCCACCCGTTTCATCCTCTGCGCGGACAGAGGTTCGTCGTTCTGAAGATCCGACGTGTCTCGGGCGTCGAGACGCTGAGCCTGCGCCACGCCGACCTCGGCTCGTTCGCAATGCCACGTGAATGGACCGACTGGGCACCGCCGGGGGCGCAAGCTTGGACCAACACAGTCCCGCTGCTGATCGATGCTTTCGGCCTGATCGCCCTGGCTGAACTCGTCGCCTCTCTCATACAAAGCCGATTCGAGGTTGACCGATGACTCGGCTTCTGATTCGCTCGGACAGACTTGTGATTCGGTCCGATGACACTCCAGGATCTTTCCTCGCCCGCCTTGCGCAAACGTCGCCGCCGGCTGATGCGCGACTTGCCGCCGATCGAATACGTCCTGCGTGGCACATTGGTCGAGACCTACAAGCGCTGCGGCCGACCGAACTGCCACTGCATCGACGGACCGGGACATGGACCCAAGCGATATCTTTCCGTCAGCCAGCCTGGCGGGCGCCCGCGCAGGAACTACGTGCCAGAGAATACCCATTTGCAGGTTGCCCAACTGATCGACAACTTTCGCAAGTTGCGCAAAGCGCTCGACGAGATTTGTGCGATCAATACGGAACTCCTGCGGCGACGCGAGGATCTTGGATAGATCATCATGGACGCCGCTCTCGTCGCTTTCGATTTCACCAAGGCGGGCGCCGTCCTCGCCGACATGATTGCATCCTATCTTGCCGCCGGCGCCCCGCCGTTCGATCCGGAGGGGCCAAATGACAACGAGTTCGAAGATCGCCGAGCGACACCTGTCGCGGCAGGCTTACATCTACATCCGTCAGTCGACGATGGGGCAAGTTCGCTTCAACCAGGAGAGCACGGAGCGTCAGTACAACCTGATGACCAAAGCAGGGTCGCTCGGCTGGAGGTCGGATCAGATCCGCATTCTCGACCGCGATCTCGGCCAGTCTGGTGCGGCGATGACGAATCGCGAGGACTTCAAGGTCTTGGTCAGCGACGTGGCAATGGGTCGCGTTGGCGCAATCTTTTCCTTGGAAGCCTCGCGGCTGGCGCGATCGAACCAGGACTGGCATCGCCTTCTCGAACTCTGCGCAATCACCAGCACGCTCGTGATCGACGAAGATGGCTGTTACGATCCGGCCGAGTTCAACGACTCCCTCGTCTTGGGGTTGAAGGGCACGTTCGCGCAAGCGGAATTGCACATTATCCGCGCCCGCCTCCATGGCGGTAAACTCAACAAGGCTTCCAAGGGCGAGCTGCGCTTCGCGCTGCCAGTCGGATTTGTCTTCGAGGACGACAAGATTGTGCTCGATCCAGATCAGGAAGTCCAAGGCGCCGTGCGCACGATCTTCGATTTGTTCAGACGCGAGGGCACGGCTTTTAGCGTCGTCCGCCGCTTCAACGAACTTGGTCTGCGCTTCCCCCGTCGCGCGTACGGCGGCGCGTGGAATGGCAAGCTCCTGTGGGGCCGGCTGACCCATTCGCGAGTACTCGGCATCCTCGCCAATCCGTCGTACGCCGGCACCTATGTATTCGGGCGATATCAATCGTCGAAAGAGGTGGGGCCCTCCGGCGAAATCCGCACGCGATCGCGCTTGATGCCGCAGGATGCCTGGCGCATTGCGATCCCCAACCACCACGAAGGCTATATCTCCGCGGATCAGTTCGCTGCCAACCGCGAGCGTCTGACCGCCAATCGGACCAATGCCGAAGGTCTCGCCAGTGCCGTACGCGAAGGCCTCTGCCTCTTGCAAGGCTTGCTCCTCTGCGGGGTTTGCGGGCGCCGCCTCGGGGTCCGCTATACGGGCAATGGCGGCGTCTACCCGATATACCAATGCGTCTGGAAGCACCGAGAGGCTCTGGCCTCCCGCGCCTGTCTGACTGTGCCGGCGGTGCCGCTAGACGAGGCTGTCACCGGACGCTTGGTCGGCGCGATTACGCCGGTGACGATCGAACTCGCGCTAGCGGCGCTGACCAGCCTGGAAGAGCGGGATCGCGAAATCGGCGCACAATGGCGAATGCGGATCGAGCGCGCCCGCTATGATGCCGATCTCGCGGAACGGCGTTACGAGGCGGTCGATCCTGCCAACCGGTTGATCGCAGCGACGCTCGAAACACGCTGGAACGACGCCATGCTGCGCCTGCACGATCTCGAAGCCGAACTGACCGCCTTCGAGCAAAAAACCATGCGAACCGTCACCGCCGAGCAAAAGCGGCAGATTCTTGGGCTGGCAAGGGATTTTTCTCGCCTATGGTCGGCCCCGACCACCACGCCGCGCGATCGCAAGCGCATTCTGCGTTTATTGGTGCGCGACATCACCGTGGTGAAGGGGCCAGAGCCGAAGATCGTCAGGTTGCATGTTCGCTGGCAGGGCGGCGAAACCGAAACACTGAAACTCCAACTCCCGCAGAACAGAGCTGACGCGATCCGCTATCCCGACGCATTCGTTGAACGTATTCGACAGTTGGCGGTCGACCATCATGACGATGAAATCATCACCCTGCTGGGCAGCGAAGGCTACAAGTGCTCAACGAGCGGAACGCCGATCACGCTGGGCACCGTCAAGTGGCTGCGTTACAAATACCGCATCCCGGCTCCCAGGCCTCCCTCGGGAACTATGACCGTTTGTCAGGTCCGTGAAAAATATGGCGTCAGTCTCTGGGTCGTTCACTACTGGATTGAACGCGGCATCGTCTCGGCAGGACAACGCAAGCCGAATGCCCCATACGCGATCACCATCGACAGCAAAACGGATCAACGCCTCTCTGAATGGATCGCGAACTCGGCCCATCTTCGTCTCTCAACCCCAACGCAAGCTGCATGAGGTGCATTATGCCTGCCGTGTCGGAATGCCGAGCGATCGTGTGCCGCCCGAAGCCTTCGGTATCTCGACCCGCCGCACTGGCTGCGGCTGGTAGGTGCCCTCAAGCAGCTGCGCCCGAATCGTAGGCCAGTGCTCCTTCAGGTAAGCAGCCAGGCCCTCGACGTTCATGCCGTCGATGCCTGCTGCTCCTTTGTTGCGCTTAACTCGCGCCAACGCTTTCTTCAGATTATCACGCTCGACAATTGCTTCCATCGACGGCCAACCCGCCGCCGGGCCTTCGAGGCTGGCTTTCGCCGCACTGGTTTCGATCTCTCGGGCGGCGGCGTTTCGGGCTTCACCCGTCACTCCGGTTCCCGAGTTCAGCTCGACCTGATTCTTCTGTCGCATGACCGTGCGAGATCGCCGCTCTATTGCCTCTTCCACCGTTCGGGCCTTCAGCGGGTCGCCCCGCCTAATATGCCTTCTGCTGACTTCTCCGCCGCGATCACAGGCCTTGCGACCCGCTCAGTCCGGGATAGCGGACACGCCGGAGACCTCCCGAGGTAAGACCGACCGCCTTCACCGCACGCCCGCCGGATTTACCACCCCGGCCCTTGATGGCTCTGGACTTCGCGATCATACGCTCGCTCGTCCGGCCGGGTAGGCCTCGTTATCCGGTTCTTGTCCATCAGGCCGCGGCTTTGCTCCACGCTTCCTTCAGACCCCCCCTCGCGGCGACGCCCTTGCGCTTCGCTAATCCTTCGCCACCATCAGGCTGGATAGAGGACTTTCACCTCCTAGCTGTCGATCATGCTCGGCACACGTAATTATCCCCCGGCAGAGCCGGGGGCTTTAGGATGTGAGCCGCTCAAAGCGGCATGATGGGGTCGCTGACGCGGCCCCGATGAAAATGGAGCCACCTAAAGGTGGCGGTTCAGCGAAGCAGGTTCAGCTGATCCATGCGAGCATCTTCCTTCTGCTGGTTTTGAATGTATTCGCGTATGGTCTTTTCGTCTCGACCGACGGTCGAAACGAAATATCCCCGCGCCCAGAAATGTTGGCCCGTGAAATTGCGCTGACGCTCGCCATAGGTCCGCGCCATATGAATGGCGCTCTTGCCCTTGATATACCCGTTGACCTGCGACACCGCGTATTTTGGCGGAATCGAAATCATCATGTGCACATGATCCGGCATCAAATGACCCTCCTCGATCCGGCTGTCCTTCTGTTCGGCCAGACGGCGAAACACCTCGCCAAGATGCTGATGCATATGCCCGAACAACGCCTTCTTGCGACCCTTGGGAATAAAAACGACGTGATATTTGCAGTCCCATTTCGTGTGGTTTAGGCTTTGAATCTCGTCCATCGTGATTTGACCTTTCGTGTGCTTGGCGGCTCACGATTGGAAAAGTCACGGTGGACTGCCGAAAACGTCAAACGGCTACTGTCACCCCGGCAAAGCCGGGGGATTACCCAGTTTATTTATCAATGTCCCGGCAAGGCCCGGACAGCGTTGAAATTCGGACCGCTCTCTGGGAAAGACTCACCGACGCGCTATGTTATCCTGCCTGAAATCCGCAAAGTCGAGCTAATGGACTCGGGTTGGTCGCCTTTCTCTCTGGTTTGCCGGGGTTCAGTCGTCGAGTAGCGGCGCGGCGGAAGTGGTCGGGGTTGCGCAGCCGGTCCAGGCGGTCGCCGGGATGCGGCGATGGTCGCGAATCCCCCCCGCAAAAAATTTGTTTGCTGTTGCTTTTGAGCGGAAGATTCAATTCTGCATGAGCCGGCGCAGCTTCGCCGCGAATTGTTGGTCCTGGGTCTCGTCCACCGGCCGCACGCCCGCGCCGACGCCAAGGTACTTATCCGAGATATCGGCCGATTTCAGTAACTCAAGTCCTTTTCCCGAGAAAGCGACCCGTCCGTTTTCGATCACATAGCCGCGATCGGAGATGGCGAGGCTCAAGCGGGCATTCTGCTCAGAGAGCAAGATCGCCATGCCTTGATCGCGCAAACTCGCGATCAGGCGGAAGATCTGCGTACCG
>JBEKLA010000205.1:0-7636 GCA_050010455.1 Binataceae bacterium (SeqCode)
AGAGATTATTCCGACGCCGAGGCCGCGCGGCGCCGCCGCCAGAGTGATGCGCTGGATAATAACAGAAAGTCGCGGCCCTCGCGCGGGCGCGATCCGCAAACGATTCGCGCGGAATCAATACGGGGATTCCGCCGAGTAAGGATCGTACGGCGGCGCCGCGGCGGCCGCATCGGATGACTGGCCACCGACCTTGACCGGGATCTTGACCGTCTGATGCCCGCCCTTGTCCGTCGGACGCACCACGGTCAGATAGACCGTGTCACCCGGCTTAAGCTTTCTCAACTCGTCGCTGAAATCGAATTCGCTATGGATGCGGCGGTCGTCAACCGCGATAATCAGGTCGCCGTCCTTGCCGAGTTGTCCGCTCTTGTTGAGCAGCGGAACCACCGCCATGCTGAGCGGGCCAAGCAGCGCTCCCGCCGTGACGCCCGCCGCGCCCAGCGGCGTTACGTCGCCCCGTCCCCTGAGTCCGGCCTGCGCCGCGGGGCTGTCCGAATCGATCGTGATTATCTCGAGGCCGTGCTCTTCGTGTCCGCCGTAGTTCTTGAGCGTGTCTTCGGCCACGATCCCCAGGTACGGTGTTTTCGCGGGCTTGGTCTCGGTGTCAACAGGACGCTGATACTGCTCGTATGAGGCGGTTTCATTCGCGGGGTTGCCCGACGGAGCCGTTGCCGGCGCGCTCACACTTGGCGGCTGCATGTTCCCCTGCGGCGCGATTTCCAGAGCCCCGTGGGCCTGCGGCCCGTTATCCGAAGGGGCGGATTGCGCCCCTGTCTGCGATTGAGAAGCCGCGACATCGCCGCCAGCCGCCGAGGCAGCGCTGTTGCTCGCAACTGAAAACGCAAGCACGATTAAAGGGATAAGCAGATTCCGGCCGATATTCATCGCGGCAACGCGTCGCTCGTGGCGCCGCTCATCAAAGACTATAGGCGCGGAATCCGGATTCGCACAAGATTATGACCGCCAGCCGCTTGAAGTGGCTGGCCCGCTATGCGAAAGTCGGCGCCGCTTTGAGTATGCGAATCGTATCCACCTGGGCCCTGACGCCCGAGCATCGCCGATTGATCGAGGAGGCGGCGGGCGACGACGTCCAACTGGTCGATCGTGCCTGCCGCACGCCCGCGGATGTCAACGCGATGCTCGAAGGCGGATGCGACATCCTGGTCACGCTGATCGTTCCCCCCGATTTGGCCGAGCGCGCGCCGGCGCTCAAATGGATGCAACTCTACAGCGCCGGAGCCGACCATCTGCCTGCGGGCGCGGTGCGGCCGAACGTGATCGTGACCACCGCCAGCGGCATCCACGCCGTCGTGATCGCCGA
Source organism: Binataceae bacterium (SeqCode) (assembly GCA_050010455.1). GTDB lineage: Bacteria > Desulfobacterota > Binatia > Binatales > Binataceae > DATJOQ01. Next base: position 1,322 of record JBEKLA010000205.1, read on the forward strand.
ATACATCCTGGGACTGATGCTCGCGTGGGTGCACCGGGTCCACACCTCGATTCGCGCGCAACTCCGCCACGAATGGCTGCGCACCGGCTACTTCATGGCCACCGCCGACGAATTGCGCGGCAAGACGATCGGCATCATCGGCTACGGCTCAATCGGACGCGAGACCGCGCGCATCGCGGATGCGCTCGGCATGAGGGTGCTCGCGCTCAAGCGCGCGCCCGAGATCCGCGCCGATAGCGGATGGACGCTTAAAGGATGCGGCGACCCGGAAGGTCGTATCCCGGATCGGTTCTTCAGCCCCGAGGAGCGCGAAGCGATTCTCGCCGAGAGCGATTACGTCGTAGTCACGTTGCCGCTCACCGCGCACACGCGCGGATTCATCGGCGCGAAAGAATTCGCCGCGATGAAGCCCAACGCCTATCTGGTCAATATCGGGCGCGGCGAAGTTATCGACGAGAGCGCGATGATCGAAGCGCTCGCGCAAAAGCGTATCGCGGGCGCCGGCCTCGACGTCTTCGAGCGCGAGCCGCTGCCGAAAGAAAGTCCGCTGTGGGATTTCGAAGAGGTGATCCTGACGCCGCACATGGCCGGCGGCCATCGCGGCTATACCGACAAGGCGTGCGCGCTATTCGCGGAAAATCTCTGCCGCTTCCGCTCCGGCATCCCGATGCTGAATTCGTTTAATCCAGCCCTCGGATATTAGACTGGCGCCCCTCCAGCGCGGCGGCGGTACGCCGTCGCCGTTTCAGCACGGCCAATCCTGGACAGTAATCGCGAAATCCACGTTCTCCCAGCGGTTTTCTTGCGGCCAATAGAACGTAAACACGATCCTGGTCCCCACGGCGAGTTCGGCAGTCGGCAAATCGGCGAAATGCACGCCCAAGCCAGTGTCGACGGTATTGCTGTCGCGCACGGTTTGCCATCCGTCAGCGCTCCAATGAACTATCGCCGGCGCCAGCGCCTCGACGCGCAGAATCTTCCCGGTCCGCATCCGATGGCATTTATGATTGAACCGCCAGATGGCGTGCGCCGAACCGGTATCGCGGCGGATGTATCGTTCCTCGGGCTGCGACGGCGTGTCGAAGACCCGCCCCTCGCGCAGCGAGCGGCGCAGTTTCACGTATTCGGCGTGCGCCCACACCAACGGCATCGCCGAGCCCGACGGCTTTCCCGGAAATAGCTCGCGCTCGGGAATCGCGGGCCCGTCCCAAACCTGCTCGGGCAGCATCCCGCCCTCGTTGGCGAACGCCTCCATCGCCGCGAGCAGCTCCCTGGCTGCGTGCCATCTGCCCGCCGCTATTTCGTAATGCGCGCGTTCCGCGGTAAGGATCGGCCATAGCCGCCCGATTCCGGTGCCGTCGAACGGCGAACCATCTTCGTGCTCGCCATAGCAGTCGCCGTTGTAGCGCCGCCACGACGGACCATTGGGAGTATCAACCTTCAGCAGGGCGTCGATCACGCGAACCGTATTCACCACGCGAGGATCGTCGGCGGCCCTGAGCCCGAAGCGTACCAAAGCCAAGGCGTCGGGACTTACCATTTGAGACGCACGGGTCTCGCCGCGATCGGGCGGGCTGTTCTTGATCGGCACGAATCCTTCGAGCGGCGAAGCGGCTTCGGCCGTCGGAGGCGCCGCTATACGAACGTAATAGCCCTCGACCCCGACGCGTTTGGCCAGCTCCGTGCCGGTCGCATAAATCCACTCTTCAATTGACGCGTTCCAGACGTCGGCCGTTTCTCTCATGTAGGTAGCCGCTGCTTGCTCGCCGTTGGACTCGGCAAAATCGGCAGCGACCAGTAAAGCGGAAATCTCCGCAGCGAGCGTAAACGGCGAATAACCCGGGTCTTCCTCCCATCGATCCTGCTGCGTAACCGGCCCGTTGCGAACGATAAACCCGGCCGCGGCCTTGATCATCGGCCACAGGCGGGTCAGGCTTGGGCCGTCAAGGACGCCCTCGCGCCGCGCGAGGTCTACCAGCACTATCGGGAGCGCGGTTTCGTCCATCTGGATACCGTTCCAGTATGGCAGGCCGTCGATCCACATGTTCTGCGGCCAGTGGCCGTCGCTCTCCTGACAGGATTGCAGGTAGAAGATGACGCGCCGCGCATATCCGGCCGCGCCGATCGCGAGCAGCCCGCCACCGGTCTCGACCAGGTCGCGAGGCCACGCCAGATGATAACCGCCCAAGTCCCTGTCGCCCTTGGCGAACCCCCACGGAATCGACAGGCTGGCTATCACACCGCCGCGAACGCGCTTGGATTCGTGGGCTCTCATCACCGCCGCGCTGATACGATAGAGATCGCGCGGACGCGGCTCGGGTGTATCCACACGCGGTAGCGATCGTTGCCACGACGCCCATTCGTGCACGTACTTTTCGCGCGCGGCGTCGAAGCCGTCCGACAGGCTCGCGCGCGCCTGATGGCCCGCTTCGGAGATCGTGGGCCCGAAGCCGATGGTCAGCAGGAACGCGCCGTTTGCGGCTTTCAGATCGATCTCGCCAATCAGCGCGATGTTGCCGTTCTCGGCGCGCTCGTAGTTCCGCGTCATCCGCTTATGACGCATCAGGTCATGCCATCCGTCGGACGCCCCCACGAAGCCCGCCGAGCGTCCCAGCCAGAGGACCGAACACGCTGTCGCCAGCGCATTCTCCTTGCGCTCGGCGAACATCATCGGCACGCCCTTGTAATCACCGATCCACGCCGTATTGTTGCGGCCTTTGTTGCCGAGATGCGGCGCCAGCAGAACGTAGACGTGGTAGTCATCGAGCTTGCCCTTGAGCGGCACGAACAGGTTGGCTTGCAGCATCGAGTTGCGCCTGGGGTCGGAAACGAGTTCCTTCTCGATCCGGTACCTCCCCTCGCCGCAGCTATTGATCAAACGATACGCGGGCACGCCTGGCGCGAGATAGAAGACCTCGCTGTGGGCGTGGCGCTTTTCCTCGGAAAAAAAGTCGCGGCCGTCGGTGACGATCAGACCCACGTCGCGAGTGCATGCCCGGTCCGGGCGCGGATAATAGATTTCATTCAGGATGCCGTGACTGATCGTGAACCAAACGTGGCTGGTTTGACTAAACGCCGTGCCTACTCCGCTCTTTGCGCTGGACGTCCATCGAGGCGCAATTCCGGGCCACCCTGGCGCGTTTTCATCCATAGTCTAGCTTCCTCGCTTGGCTTAGAGTTTTATCTTACGGCTTAACCTGCCTCGATACCGCATATTGGCGTCTGGGTGCTAGCGATGGTTCAAATGGAGCCAATCAGCCGACACCGATCTGACGCCAAGAGCGTCATACTGAAGTCCGACGGGGCGGGTTAATCCTTGCACAGGCCCTCAGATATTAGAGTTTCTCGCTGCTCGGTCCTAAACGCGCTACTGGCACGGATGGTGCTGGTTTTCAGCTGCTGGTCCTCGACAAATACTCAGCGATAGGAGGGAACCGATGAAGGATATCGACATCGCGGAGCGGACCACCTTTTACCTCAAGAACGGATATCATTGAAGCCAGGCCGTCCTGCAGGTCGTGCAGGAGATTTTCGAGGAAGAGAATCCAGACGCGATACGGATGATGGGCGGTTTCGGCGGCGGCATCGGCGGCTCGGGCTCGGTATGCGGAGCGATCGTCGGCGGGGTCGCGGCACTCAGTTCCAAATACGGCAAGGGGACGCTGGCGGAAAAAGAGGACAGCAAGCTTTTCCCGCTGTCCGCCGAGCTTTATCGACGCTTCGCAACCGAAATCGAAACCAGCAACTTCTGCCGCGACATCACCGGCACCGATTTCACCAAACCCGACGAGATCAAGGCCTATATCGCTTCGCCGGAAAAGCTCGGCAGATGTCTGCGGCTGGTTGCCAAGACCACAGAAATGGTTCGCGATATACTGGTTCGCGAAGCGGCGAAATCGCAAGCACAAGGCACCTGATCTGCGGATATCCGCGCCCTTGCGTTCAGCGCTCGGGCGCGTCACCTTTGGGTCGAGGAGTGTAATCCGATGGCCGACGATTATGTCCGCTATATCGACAAGACCCGCGAGTACTACCTGAGCCAGGGCTACGAGAAGCCCTATCGATGGGCCCACTTCGACGATATCCCGTTCGCGCCGCTGCGCAAGCCGCTGGCCGAGTGCCGCGTCGGGCTGGCCACGACCAGCGATATCGCGGTCGCGTCGCCAAACGGCAGCAAGGATAAGCACGATCCGCTGGCGATGGTCGGCAACGTCTACTCGATCGCGACCGACACGCCGATCGAGCGGATGTACAGCCGCAACGAGCACTACGATCGCTACGCCACCACTCTCGACGACGTTAACTCGTATTGCCCGATCACGCGATTGCAGGAGTTCGTGGCGGCCGGACGGATCGGCAGTCTCGCGCCGAGGTTCCATGGCGTCTACACGGCATACAGCCAGCGCACCACGATCGAGCGCGACGCGCCCGAGGTGCTGCGCCGATGTATCGAGGACCAGGTAGACGTGGCGATACTGACACCCGTCTGACCCGTATGCCACCAGACCGTGAGTCTGGTAGCGCGCCATCTCGAAGCGAATGGAATCCCGACCGTGGTCTTCGGCACCGCGCGCGATATCGTCGAATACGCGGGCGTGCCGCGATTCGTGTTCACCGACTTTCCGCTCGGCAATCCGTGCGGCAAGCCGTTCAACGTCGCGATGCAGCGCGAGGTCCTGAGCCTCGGGCTGAAACTGCTGGAAACCGCGACCGGGCCGTCGCCAACCGTTCAGTCGCCCTACGTGTGGGGCGAAGACAACAGGTGGAAGAACCTGATCTTCAGCGAAGAGCAGCCGTTCCTCGAGGGCGAGGCGTACGAGAACTGGCTCAAGGCCAAGGAAAAGTACCGCGAGATGAAGGCCAAGGGCGAAGTGTAGGTTTTTATTCGGCGATGGCGGCCAGAGACATCATCGTTTATTCCTCGCCGCTGTGCGCTCCGTGCGAGCGCATGAAAGAGTATTTGCGTTCCAGGGGCGTCGCCTTCAAGGTCGTCGACGTGATGATCGACGAAGCGGCGGGTGAGTTGCTGGAGAGCAAGAACATCCGCTCGACGCCGGTGCTGTCGGTCGACGGCGAGATGGTCGTCGGCTTTCAGCGCGAAGCTATCGACAAAATCCTGGGACTGGGCTAGGTCCTCGTCTACACGCTCGCGCTGAAGTAATCGGCGCGATGGTGTGAATCACTCACGCGCGAGGAGATGAACGCTATGAACAAGCTGTCGCCGCTTTCCTACCTCGGAACGTCGTTGCATCAGGTGGCGTTCGTGGTGAAGGACATGGACGCCGCGCAGAAATTCTTCACCGAGAAGATGGGCGTGCCGCGATTCATGGTGCTGGATAAGTTCAGCCAGGGCGTAACCGACAAGACCTATCGCGGAAGATCGGTCGACATGCAGTTCAAAATCGCTCTCACCTACTCCGGCGATACCCAGCTCGAACTCTGCCAGCATCTCTCGGGCGAGACCTGTTACAAGGAATTCCTCGAGCGGCGTGGCGAAGGACTGCATCACCTCGGCTTCTTCATGGACGACAAGCCAAAGTTCGAGCAGGCGCTCGCCGACCTTACCGGGCAGGGCTATCCCGTCCTGATGAGCGGGCGCGTCAACGAACTGCGCTTCGTTTACCTCGATACCGAGGCGGCGATCGGCTCGATCATGGAGCTGGTCTATCTCGATCAGTTCACCAAAGACATGTTCGCGAAGATCAAGCGCGGCGACTTCTGATTATCGCGCAGACGGCGGCAGCACCAGGATCTGGCCGCTCATCTCCGGCTGATGGATCAGGCAGTAGAAATTGAACAGCCCCTCCCGGTGAAACGTAAATACGTACGAGGTCCGCTTCAGCGGGGGCAGTTGCACATGCATCAGCGATCGCGACTTGGCGTCGCTCAGCATGAAATCGTGCTCGTCATCCGGCTGCAGATTCCAGAAACTGATTAAAGTCGGCTGATCGCGATGTACCGCGATGAAGCTGGGCGAGAAGGAATAGACCTCGCCGAAGCGGGAGACAGTCTCTTTCGGGCCGGTCTCCTTGACCGCGACCGCTTGTGTCAGCACCGTGATTTCGGCCGCCGCCGCGCCGCCCTTGGTAACCGTGACCTCGCGCGAAGCGGCCGCGTCGGGCAAGAAGTAATTGCCTTTTTGATGCATCGCGCCGGACGGATCGGCGCTCGCGAGACTCGCGGCAGCGATCGCCAACCCGAAACTCGCGCCAATCGCAGCCGCCACGATCGCGCGCGGCCACCTTCCTGTCGAGCGATACGTAGCCATGCTTGCCTCCCGGACCCCCCATGATACGCGAGGGGGAGCGGCTGCTA
>JBEKLA010000206.1:0-7591 GCA_050010455.1 Binataceae bacterium (SeqCode)
CGGAGTTATTCTAACGCAGATGGCCAAATCCGCACTGATTACCGGGATAACCGGGCAAGATGGGTCCTATCTGGCGGAGCTGCTGCTCGCCAAGGGATACAAAGTACATGGGGTGGTACGCCGCACCTCGAGCTTTGCCACTGGTCGTATCGACCACCTGCGCAAGGGCTACGAGCGAGATCCGGATCTGCAGCTTCATTATGGCGATCTGGGCGACGCGACCGGTTTGCGCCGAATATTGGGGCAGGCGATGCCCGATGAGGTGTACAACCTCGCGGCGCAGTCCCATGTGCGAATCTCCTTTGACCAGCCTGAGTATACAGCCGACGTTGTGGGGCTGGGCGCGCTCAGGCTGCTCGAAGCGATTCGCGATCACAACAAGCGCGTCGGCCGCTCGGTGCGTTTCTATCAGGCGGGCTCTTCCGAGATGTTCGGTCAGGTCGCCGAGGTGCCGCAGACCGAAAATACGCCGTTTCATCCGCGCAGCCCTTACGCTTGCGCCAAGGTCTACGCCTACTGGCAAACCCGGAACTATCGCGAAGCCTACGACCTGTTCGCGGTTAACGGCATCCTGTTCAATCACGAATCGCCGCGGCGCGGCGAGAATTTCGTCACGCGCAAGATTACGCGCAGCGCGACGCGCATCAAGCTCGGCCTGCAGCAGAAACTGCAGCTCGGCAATCTCGATGCCAAGCGCGACTGGGGGTTTGCCGGAGACTTCGTCGAGGCTATGTGGCTGATGATGCAGCAGGAGAAGCCCGACGATTTCGTGGTCGCGACCGGCGAGAGTCATTCGGTGCGGGAATTTCTGGAGATCACGTTTGATCGGGTGAAACTGGACTGGCAGAAGTATGTCGAGCTCGATCCGCGGTTCTTGCGTCCATCCGAGGTTGATATTCTACTCGGTGACGCGGGTAAGGCCCGGCGAGTACTCAACTGGAAGCCCAAGGTCAATTTTCAGCAATTAGTAGCCATGATGGTGGACTCGGATATGGAGCTTGCCCAACGCGAGCTCAAGGCCAATAGCTAGTCCGGCCGAGATCCGTGCTAGGTTCGAGGATATACAAAAACCACTCAGACTTCTTCGGTTGATTCTAGAATGAAGCCAGGCAAGAGCGCCGATACCTCCAGCCGCGATCACGCCCACGCAGCGAAACCCAGGGCCGCGAGCCGGGCGCGTGCCCCGGTTCACGTCGAGCCCAAGGGATGGGGGCGCGAGGTTTGGATCGCCAACAATGACCTCTACTGCGGCAAGATCCTGGAAATTCGCCAGGGCAAGCGATGCTCGCTGCACTACCATAAACTCAAGACGGAATCGTTTTATCTCCGCAGCGGCCGGCTAAAGGTCCGGGTCAAGCAATCACCCGAGGCGGTCGTAATCGAGGAGTTCGAGTTGGTCGCGGGCGAATGCATGGACGTGCCGCCCGGCCTCGTGCATCAGATGGAAGCGCTTGAAGATGCGGAGCTGTTCGAATTTTCGACTCAGCACTTCAACAGCGATTCCCATCGTCTGGTACGCGGCGACTGACGCCGGCCAAGGGCGACGTCGATCGCCGCGGGAACAGGAAGGGCACGGTCGAATCCGACCGTGCCCTTCCTGTTTGTGGTTCGGCCGAAACGAACTACGCTGCGCCAGCGGTCTGGCGGGCCTTGGCTTCGCGAATCAGATTCAGGATTCGCTCGGGCGTAAGCGGCGTTTCACGAATCGTCACGCCGAAGGGCGCCAGCGCGTTCTCGACCGCGTTGACGATCGCTGCCGGGCTCGCGATAGTGCCGCCTTCGCCCATCCCTTTGGCGCCAGTCGGCGTAAACGGCGACGGCGAAACCAGGTGCGTAACTTCGATGTCCGGCAGATCGGGCGCGATCGGCACCAGATAATCCTGGAAATTGGTATTGAGCAGGTTGCCAGCCTGATCGTATTGCAGCTCTTCGCTGAGAATGCCGGCGATACCTTGCACCACGCCGCCATGGACCTGCCCATCGAGTATCATGGGATTGATAATGGTTCCGGCGTCATGGGAAACGGCGAATCGCAGCACCTTTATCTGACCGGTCTCGATATCGACCTCGACCACCGCCGCCAAAGCTCCGCAAGGATGATTAGTGTAGATACTCAGTGTACCTCTGTCGTCGGGGACCCATCGTACAATTGGACTAGTCCAATAGGCAGTCGCTTCGAGCGACGGTTCGAGCCCTTCGGGAAGGGTGACGTAGGGCCCCGGGAACAAGTAGACTTGTCTCGCGATAGCCGCAATCGACAGCGATTGGCCACTGCTATCGCGGCGCGTGACGCGCCCGTCTTTGAGCTCGACGTCATCGAGCCGCGTCTTCATGAGGAAGGCGCCGATCCTGAGGATCTTGTCCTTGACTTTGCGGCTCGCTTCGAGCGCGCTGGAACCGCCATAGGCGGCGCCGCGGCTCGACCATGAGCCGAGCCCGTAGGGAACGATCGCGGTGTCACCGCAAAGCACTTTGACGTTGTCGGGGTCGATGGTCAGTTCGTCGGCGACGATTTGCGCCATCGTGGTTTCGATGCCTTGGCCGATTTCCTGAATCCCGGTCAGCAGCGTCACCCCTCCTTCGGGTGTGACGCGCACGACGGCGGCCTCGTATCCGTTGAAGATGCAATTAGGAACGGCACCGCCCGACGGCTCGAGCATCGCGGCGAAGCCGACGCCGAGGTAAGTACCCTCGCGCCGCACGCGCTGCTGCTCCTTGCGCACGCCGTCGTAGTCGATCAGTTCGAGCACGCGGCTTAGGCAGAGCGGATAATCGCCGCTGTCGTAGAGCGGGCCGCTGCACTGTTCGTACGGCAACTCCTCGGGCTGGATGAAATTCTTGTCACGAATCTCGCGCGACGAAATTCTAAGCTTGCGCGCCGCGATCTCGAGCATGCGCTCGACCGGGAAATTCGCGACGTCCTTGCCGTAGCCACGATAGGCGCCGTAGGGCGCCTTGTTGGTCACGACTCCGATTGTGTCGACCGCGTAGTTGCTAATTTTGTAGGGTCCGGGCATGTAGACGCTGGCGACCGTCAGCGCCCCGACACCCGCCGCGCGGTTGGTACCGTCGCATCCGATATCGCCGGTCAGGTTCGCCTTCATTCCCAGGATCGTACCGTCCTTGCGGAAGCCGACCGTGAGTTTGCAAACGTAGTCGCGCGAATGAACGCACGACAGCATATGCTGCGAGCGGCTCTCCATCCATTTCACCGGCCGCCCCGCGAGCATCGAGAGCATGCACGGAATCACCTCGAAATGGACCTGAATCTTGTTGCCGAAGCCGCCGCCGATCGCGGGCGCGATTACGCGAATCTTCTGTTCCGGGATGCGCAGGATTTGCGAGAACAGCGTGCGGCACTGATGGGGCGACTGGGTCGAGACGTAGGCGGTCATCTCGCCGGTCACGGGATCGAAATCGGCGACGACCGCGCGGCCCTCCATCGGCGCGCCGCTGTAACGATGGTGCGGGAAGCTCTCCTCGATAACGTAATCGGCTTGCGCGAGTGCCTTGTCCACGTCGCCGGCGCGAAAGTTGAACTCCATCGCTACGTTGCTGGGCCAGTCTTCATAGAGAAGCGGAGCGCCCGGCGCCAACGCTTGCTCGACATTCGTGATCGCGGGTAACGGTTCGTACTCGACCTCGATCAGCTCAAGAGCGTCTTCGGCGATATAGCGATCGATCGCCGCGACTGCCGCGACCGGTTCGCCCATATAGCGAACCTTGTCGGCGGCGACGGCGTGGCAGCTGTTGAGCCGCATGCCCGGAAGCGCAATCACCGGCGGCAGCGGTTCGGACATCTGGGCCGCTTGCTTGCCGGTCAGCACCGCGATCACGCCGGGGAGCTTCGCGGCGGCATCAACGTTTACGTGCTTGATTCGCGCGTGGGCGTGCGAGCTTCCGAGGATCGCGCCGTAGAGCATCCCAGGGATTTCGATGTCGTCGGTGTAGACGCCCCTTCCAGTCAGAAAGCGCGGATCCTGTTTGCGCTGATAGGCTTTGCCGACCCAGCCTGAATTGCGTGATTCCGCCATGCCTGCCTCCCGCGATTACGCCTGGCCTGGCGGCGACGCCTTGGCGTCGCGCAGTTTGACCGCTGCCGCCTCGATCGCCTTGACGATATTGGTGTAACCGGTGCATCGGCAAATGTTGCCGGAGATCCCTTCGCGGATTTGCGGCGGAGTCGGATCGGGATTGCGCGCGAGAAGCTGGCGCGCGCTCAGTAGCATCGCGGGCGTGCAGTATCCGCACTGGAGCCCATGATGTTCCCGGAAGGCTTCTTGAATCGGATCAAGCTTGTCGCCGCTAGCCAGGCCCTCGACGGTCAGGATCTCGGCGCCGTCGACCTGAATCGCGAAAATCATGCATGATTTGACTGCGCGGCTGCCCAACACGACCGTGCACGCGCCGCATACACCGTCTTCGCATCCGATATGAGCGCCCTTGAGCCGTAGGCGATCGCGAAGAAAATCGACCAGCAGCAAGCGCGGCTCGACATCTTCGCGGTAGGCGACGCCGTTGACGGTGACGTTGATGGTAGGCATGACGGCTATCCTTTATAATCGCGCGCCGGCGCGCTCGCAGGCTAGTTGCAACACGCGTGCCGCAACGGTCGGAGCGACCGTAAGGCGATACTTCGCGGAGCCGTGAATATCTGACGGAGGGTCGGTTCCTTCGATCGCGAGTTCGGCGGCTCGTGAGATAGCGGCTTCGTCGATTCGCTTGCCGCGTATCTCGTTCTCGACCGCTTTCGCCCGGATTGGAGTCAAACCCATCGCGCCCACGCACACTCCGACGTCCATGCAATGGCCGTCTTCATCCAGCACGACGGCCGCGGCCGCGGCTACCATCGCCAGTCCGTTGGTGCGCCTGCTGACCTTCATGTGTGCACCGCCACTAAGCGCCTGTGCTCGCGGAATTCTGATCGCGGTCAGGATTTCATCCGGCGCTAGCGCGGTGGTCAGAAAGCCGACGAAGAAGTCGTCGGCCGCGATCGTGCGAGTCCCCTTGGGACCTTGCGCGATCAACTCGGCCTTAAGCACAATCGCGGCAAGCGGAAAATCGGCGGCGGGATCGGCGTGGCATAAGCTGCCGCCGATCGTGCCGCGATTACGCACCAGCGGATCGGCGATGTGGCCTGCGGTTTCGGCCAGCAGCGGGCATTCGGCGCGAACCAGCGGCGAGTTCTCGATAGCGTCGTGAGTCGCGAGCGTCCCAATTACGAGCTTGCCATTATCGACGCGGATGTCATCGAGGCCCGAAATTCGATTGATATCGACGATATGCTGAGGTGAGGCGACACGCAGCTTCATCATCGGAACCAGGCTTTGTCCGCCGGCCAGCACTCTGGCCTCGCCGCCGAAACGCTGAAGCGTTGCGACCGCTTCGGTGATCGTCGCGGGAGCCGAATAGCTGAAGGCTCGTGGTCTCATAGTTCAGTCGCCGCACCGTTTAGGTTACGATACGGTCGCTTATAGGCCGAAGACGAACGGATGATCAAGGACGCGATGACGGAGCGCCTCCGCTGTCGCCGAGTTCGCGCTCCAGCCGCTCGATGTCCGACGGCGAAAGCGCGAAGTAAGTCGCTTCGGGATGGTGCAACACCATCGCGGAGACCGAGCCCTCCGGTTCCATCATGAAGCCCTCGGTCAGCGCGACGCCGATGTTCTTTTCTACGTCGAGCAGTCGGAAAAGCTGAGCCTGATCCTCAAGGCGCGGACAGGCCGGATAGCCGAAAGAAAAGCGCCGGCCCTGATAGCGGCTCTGGAACAGGTCCTTCATCGTGAGTCCCGGCGGATCGGCGATTCCCCACATTGTGCGGATCTTCAGATGGAGCAGTTCGGCAAGGGCCTCGGCGCCTTCGAGCGCGAGTGCCTGCAGGATGTGTGACCGCAAGTATTCGCCTTTTGCGTTCCACTGATTGGCGAGTGCGCGCACGCCCGGGCCGACAGTCGTTGCAAACAGGCAGACGTAATCCATCCGTCCTGACGAGCGCTGAGCGACGAAATCCGTCAGGCACAGGCAGGGCGCGTCGCTTTGGCGGCCGAAGGTGAACGTCTCGAGCACGGTTTCGCGATCCGATCCGTAGATCAGCAGGCGGTTGCCGTCGGATTGCGCGGGAAAGAAGCAGTAGACAGCGTGGGCCTTGATATCGGTGCGCGCCATCATCAGCTCCTCGACCGCGGTCACTGCGGCGCGCAGTTCGAGCGCCTTGGGTTCGCGCTTATCCAACGCATTCTGGAAGTTTTTGAATCCAAGGTGCCGCGTGTACAGCATCACCGGATTGATATAGCGGAAGATTTCTTCCAGGTCGTAATCGCGCAGGGGGTGGAGCTTGAGATCGGGCGGAACCGGGATCGGCAGGTCCTGGCGCACCTTCTTCGCGTGCGGCTCGCCCGGCTCGGCGCCGTCGGCCGGCGCTGCGATAGCGGCTAGAAGGCGGCGCGTCTCTTCGGCGAGCTGGCCGGCCAGCGCTTCGCGTCGCGTCGGGTCCATGATTTGATTGGCGAGGTCGAGTCCGCTCATCGCGTCGTTTGCGTACGCGACGAGGCCGTCGTACTCGGGAGCGATCTTCATCCGCGTGAAGCGCGAGGACAGCGCGGCGCCGCCCACCAGCAGCGGGCATCGCACGCCGGCCGCCTTCAAGTCCTGCGCGGTTGTCATCATCATTTGCGCCGATTTGACCAGCAGCCCGGAGAGGCCGATCGCGTCGGGGCGATGCTCGCGGTAGGCGCGAATCAATTCCTCGGGCGGCACTTTGATTCCGAGGTTTACGATCCGGTAGCCGTTGTTGCTCAAGATGATGTCGACCAGATTCTTGCCGATATCGTGAACGTCGCCCTTGACGGTGGCGAGAAGGATAGTACCTTTGGCCGCGCTCTCGGCCTTCTCCATGTGCGGTTCGAGGTACGCCACGGCAGCCTTCATCGCCTCGGCTGATTGCAGCACCTCGGCCACGATCATCTGATTGGCGTTGAACAGGCGCCCGACTTCGTCCATCCCCTTCATCAGCGGGCCGTTGATGATTTCGAGCGGACCGCGCGCGCCCAGCGCTTCGTCGAGATCCGCGGTGAGGCCCTCGCGCGAACCTTCGATGATGTGAAGCGCCAGCCGCTCGTCGAGTGGCAGCGACCTGTGCTGCTCGACCGAGGGCTTCACCTGCCTGGTGCGAAAATAAGCTGCGAAGGCGCCGATCGGATCTTCACCTCGCCACCAAATCAGCTCTTCCGCGAGCTGGCGCTCCTGTTCGGGAATCAGGGCGTACGGTTGGAGCTTCTCGGCGTTGACGATCGCGAGGTCGAGGCCGGCCTCGACGCAATGATAAAGCATCACCGAGTTCAGCACGTCGCGCCCGGCCTCGGGCAATCCGAAGGAGACGTTCGAGATGCCGAGAATGGTTTTGCATTGCGGCAAAGCGAACTTGATCGCACGGATGCCTTCGATAGTCTCGACCGCTGAACCGATATAGTTGCGATCGCCGGTGCCGATCGGGAAGACCAGGGCGTCGAAAACTATATCTTCGGGCGCGACGCCGTATTTCCTGGTTAATAAATTGAACGAGCGCTCAGCAATCGCGAGCTTGCGCTCGTGC
>JBEKLA010000207.1:0-7561 GCA_050010455.1 Binataceae bacterium (SeqCode)
GGACACGCGATGGCGATCCAAAAGTTTGCGTTCGAAGCTCTGCCCGAAGACAAGGTCCATGACACGATCTCGCGGTGGATGACCGTGGGACATCACCTGAGCGTGGCCAAGTACGTGATCAAAGCCGGCGGGGTCGTTCCCTCGCACGAACATAACAACGAGCAGGTCACGATGATCACGCAGGGACGTTTTCGCTACACGATCGGCGGCAAGGAAATCGAGATGGGGCCGGGCGAGGTGGTCTTCATCCCGCCCAATGTGGTTCACGGGGCCGAGGCGATCACGGATACGGTCGCGATCGACTTCAGCAGCCCGCCGCGTTACGACATGCAAGCCGGCACCGATCCGGTAAAACAGGGCTCGCGCTAGTCGCCGTCGGATGGCTGCGCGCGATGAGCATAGGGGCTTGTCGCGTCAGGTCTCGTGCACACCAGTATTGTTGATGACCTTGGTGTTGGGTGATTGCGCCAGCTTCTGGGTCGCCTCGATATGCCGCGCATCGAGTTTCAGCCGGGCCGCGACTTCCGCCGCCTCCAGTTCGGTTCCTTCAAGCGTGTCGAAGACGTCAAGATCGAGCGCGGCGAACAGCGCACCCGAGGCCATGAAGCCAGTGCCGATACGATGGATGAGTCCGGGATCGAGGGATTCGTCGGGCATGCTCTTCCCTTCGCTAGTTGCGAACCCGGCGCAAGAAAAGTTCGAGCCGAGCGCGCGCCAAAATTTTGCGCCTACGTGTAGCACATTAGGTGGCGACGCATCGAGTAATGTAAGAACGTCAGCAGCGTCGAAGCGGAGGTGCCTGGATGGCCGACGGAATATTTACCAAGGACACGATTCGGTTCGCAAAGGGCAATACCATCATTTACGGGCAAGACTTCGGAGTGCGCGTCGGCGCGCCCGCAGACGTCGATTTCCGCCTCGAGGGCTTCGGCCGTGACAATGTCGTTTTGCAGGGGCCCGGCTACGGCGATCCGGATAATTACGGCAGCGGTTGTATCGTCGTTTTCCTGCAAAAAGCGGAACCGAAGAAATGATGCCGGCCACCGCCTCGCTGCTCTAGAGCGCTGAATAGAGAGCGCACGTATACGGGGCAACTCAGCTCGAGACTGAGCGTCAGTCTCCTGCGATCACGCGATCGACCGACCATTTGCCGGCTCCGCCGATAATCAGCGCGATGCAGATGCCGATAATCAGCAGATGGTATTCGAAGCCTTCACCGGCCTGCTTGCCAGACCAGTTCATGAAGAACCCGTTTGGTAGATGAACCATCAGGATTGCGCCCGCCATATCGCAGGCGAGACCCAACGCCACCACGCGCGTTAGAAAGCCTATTAGCAGACCCAAGCATCCGGGAAACTCGGCAATGATGACGAGAAACGCCAGCGGTGCCGGGATGTGCATCTGCTGGGTGAAGAAGCCCATCGTGCCCGCGAAACCGTATCCGCCGAACCATCCCAGCATCTTCTGGGCGCCGTGAGCGAAAAAGACTGCGCCGAGCGTTAACCGGACGATTAACAGGGGCCAACTGTCATCGCTTCGAAAGATAGCTTTCATCGCTGTCCCTCCGGTGCGTTCTTTTTGGGCATATAGCGAGAGCAACCGACTCCGGGTACTCTAGATAAAAGCGCGCGCAGGCCTTTAAAGCAAAAACTTGATGGTCAGAGGTAGAATCGGGATACGCTTTTCGTGTCCGTCGTCATCACGCTCCTTGGCCTTTATCGAAAAGAGCCCGCCGGATCACGGTCAGTCCGACACTGGTTTCGATCGCAACAAGTCTCGCAGGGGTTGCTCAATGCTATATAGGTGAGTATAGTTTAAATCGAACGATGTTTTATTTTTGGCGTGGTTCAGATAGTCTAGAATTCAGGCGACGAATATGGCCGGCCGCAGGCAAAGCCTTGACTTTCTTAGGTACTCGTGGTGAAAATCTGGCTGCGTTTGGCAATCTTAGAAGGCCTTTAGTCGCGATGGCGAAGCTTAACTAGGAGGAGTCGAAAATGGCCAGATCAAAGCTCTTTGCGTCGATGATTCTTGTTGTCGGCGTTTGTATGTTCGCCGGAGCGAGCGTCGCGAAGGCGGTGACGAAGTGCCAATTCAACGGAAATTATTCGTTCTATTTTTGGGATCCGGATGTTGGCCTCTCTGGCGTTGGGTATTTCGGAGTTAGGGCGAATCCCGCGACAAAGTGCCGTTCTGGCATCCTATTGCCCGGCGGAATTATCAACTGCAACTTCGAAGGCGGCGAGATTTACGAAGATTACATCGAAGACGGCACGGTCAATCTCGAAACTGACGGCGAAGGCACGATGGAGATCGAGACCAACAGCTCTCGCGGCATCTGCGGAACCGGTAAAGATGCTCTCGAGTTGGATATCTCGGTCGTGCTCTCGGGCAAGACGGTTCTGTTCAACTCGAATGGTGCGGCAAAAGTTGTTAGTGGCACTACGCCAAACGCAGGTAGCAACTACGCCATCACGGGCCGTGCCGATAAATGCTTTGCTGGTTCGATCAGCGGAAGCTATGACATGCGCTTTTGGAATCCCAACGCCAACGTAATCGGGGACTGCCTGATTACTCTGGGGGCGGGGAAAGTCACCGGCGGAACCTGCCAGTGCAACAATGACGGAACCGAATCGATCTCGGAAATCGAGAGTGGCGCCTACACGCTGGGTGAAGACTGCCAAAGCAGCACCGGCTATCTGTGGTTCTGGGCCAGCAGCAATAAGATTTGTGGTTACGACAGCTATCTCGCGTTGGATTTCGCGGTCGCGCAGGGCGGCAGTGAAATCATGGGTATCTGCGACACGGCAGAGTACATCCTGGGCAACACCAAAGAGCCGAATACCGGCTTCTCGCTGCCCTGTGCGTTTGAAGGGTGGCTGTAGTTCTAAGGCAGCTTTTGGTGGCGCTCTGAAGCTGATCCGATGGGTCCGCCGACAGGCCGGATGATTAGGCGCGGAACTTTTGCTGGGAGGGTGGCCACGCTGATAGCGTGGCCACCCTCCTCCATAGGTGGCTCTAAGGGCGCGTGGAGCGCCCCGGTAAGCGCGCGGAGGACGCGCTGATCGAGATGGGTGGCTGGTGGAAGCCGCCTTGGACTGTAAATTGGCGTTTGGCCACGTAGTGACGATAGTAATTCAGGAGGAATCGAGAAATGGCGAGATTCAAGTTGTTAGTATCGCTTCTTGTCCTTGTCGGCGTTTGCTCTTTAGCGGCACCGGGGTTCGCCAAGGTGTCGAAGTGCAAGTTTAACGGAGATTACTCATTCTTTTTCTGGACGCCTGCGGAGAATGCGGCGGGCGTAGGCTATTTCTCGGTAACCGGGAATACGGCGACCAATTGCCGTTTGGGCACTGTGCTGCCTGGCGGAATCTTAAACTGCGACGCCGGCGGAACTGAGTACGAGGATTACATCGAGGGCGGATCGGTTTTTCTGGAGAGCGATGGCGAAGGCACGATGGAGATCGAGACCAACAGCTCTGACGGCATCTGCGGTACTGGTACCAATGCCCTCGAGTTGGATATCTCAGTCGTTCTGAAGGGTAAAAGCGTCCTATTCAATAGTGACGGCGAGCGATACGCCAGCAGCGGCACCACTCCTCAGGCCGGCTACTTTCAGGGCGCTACTGGCCGAGCCGACAAGTGCTTCGCCGGCCAAATCGCCGGATGCTACAATGCCGCCTTTTGGACTCCGGATGACCCCGTCGTGGCGAACTGCACGATTTGCGTAAACGGTGCGGGTGGTATTACCGGTGGAAGCTGCGCCTGCAACAGGCACGTCGACGACGATACCGGCAACACCGAATACCTCTCGGAAATCGAGACCGGTGGTTACACGCTGGGTGAAAACTGCCAAAGCTCCACTGGATATATGTGGTTCCAGACCAGCAGCGACCCGATTTGCGGCGAAACGAGTGCCCTAGCGCTCGACTTTGCGGTTGCCGAAGGCGGCCTCGAATTGCTGGGCGCCTGCGATCCTGCCGAGTACATCCTGGGTAACACCTCTCTGCCTAACACGGGATTCTACGACGCTTGCGTGTTCGAGGGGTCCCAACAGTAGCGATGAGTTTGCTCCGGCCTCTTGACCTCACGTCAAGAGGCCGGACGCGTTTTTATGGGCGCCAAAGGCGCGGTCAACGGTAACCGTGTCAGCGGCGCTGTTGCGCTATCAGGCGAAGGGCGGAGTCTTTAAAATGGCCAGATCCAAGTTGCTCGTGTCTATAGTGGTTTTCGTCGGCGTTTGTATGCTCGCCGCCACGGGCCTGGCGAAGACGGCGCAGAAGAAGTGCAGCTTTAACGGAAACTACTCTTTCTTTTTTTGGGACCCCAATACCGACATGGCCGGCGTTGGTTACTTTGGAGTACTTGTCACACCTGGGTCGCAATGTCGTTCTGGCCTCGTGTTGCCTGGCGGCATTATCAATTGCAATTTCGAGCACGGCACATTCTTCGAGGACTTCATCGAGCAAGGGGCGGTTTTCCTTGAGACCGACGGTGAAGGAACGATGGAGATCGAGACCGCTAGCTCCGCCGGAATCTGCGGCACTGGTGATAATGCTCTCGAGCTCGACATCTCGGTAGTGCAAGCGGGCAAGACCGTGATGTTTAGCAGCGATGGCGAACAGTACGCGAGTAGCGGCACCATCCCGCAAGCGGGCTATAACTACGGCTTTACCGGTAGAGCCGACCAGTGTTTCGCGGGCTCCATTGCCGGGTGTTATGATTTCCACTTTTGGTCCGGTCCGCAGCCTGACGACGTCGTATTTTCCGCCGTGGGCGATTGCCAAATGTGCTTGGATAACAGAGGTCACGTTACCAGTGGAACCTGCCGCTGTAATGTGGCAGCTGCCAGCAAGCCCGAGTACTTTTCGCAAATCATCGGCGGCGGCTATACGCTGGGCGAAGACTGTCAAAGCAGCACCGGCTATTTGTGGTTCACAACCACAAGCGACGAAATCTGTGGCGTGGAGCCCTCCATCGCCCTTGATTTTGCGGTGGCCCAGGCTGGTTCCGAAATCATCGGCGCTTGCGACCCTGGTCAGTACGTTTTGAACAACAATTCGCTACTCAACGCCGGCTACAACTTTAGTTGCGCGTTCGAGGGTTACCAGCAGTAATTTCGGCTTGAATCGGGCGAATCAGCGTCGAGCGTGGCAGCGTGTCGCGCGAAGATGGCGTACTCAGTCGCCAACGCTTCGCGCGGCCGTCTGACCGGGCACCATCGAGTAGCGGACGGAGATCGACCCGCTTCGCGCCGGCTGGTAGATTACAGGCTGGGTAGGCTGAATTGCGCTGGTTAATCTCGAGAGCTTCGATTGTCGGGCTGAATGTTTTGCTGCTGGCAGCGGGAACGTATTTCGCGGCCCGCTCGGTGGGCGACCTGCTCGCGATGTGGCGTGCCGCCCCACCCGCTTCGACTGCCAAGGCCGCCAGGGAGCCGCGATCGCAACAGCATCTTGTTCGTGCGAGCTACGAAGAGATCGTCGAGCGTGACGTCTTCAACGCCGTCAAGCAGAGCGCCCATGCGGAGCCGGTAGTCGAGACCGTCGATTTGCACTTGAAGCTTGTCGGCACGTCGCATCTCAGCATGGCTCAACCGTTTGCGATCATCGAAGACCAGCACAGCAACCAGCAGAATCTATACAAACTAGGTGCTGAGGTCGGCGATGCGGGAAAGCTGATCAGGATCGAGAAGGATCGGGTCGTAATCGATCACTCGGGCCGCCTGGTGGCGATCGAGATTCCCAAGGATGCATCCACCCCCGCCAGCGCCACCAGCCAGGCGCCCAAGAGCCGAGCTGACGAGATGCGTCGCCGGATTCGGCAGCAGCGTCTGGATCGTCCGCAGACAGCCCAAGCAGAAGCGCCGGATCGAGAGGCCAGGCGCCGTCAACGAGAAGCCGATAGAGCCGCTCGCCGTCAGGAAAGAGAAGCCCGTCGGCTCGGACGGTCAGGTGCAAACCCTGGCGCGCAGTCCCAATCGCAACCGCCGCGAGCTCGGCCAGCTCCCGGCGGCCAAAATCCTCAGCCGCCGTCTGCTCCCGCTGGTGCAAGCCCGGACTCGGATTAGGCCGACCGTGCCGGCGCCGGACGTTATATAGCCTGGGTCCTAGATAGCCCGTTCCCGTTTCAGTCGCTCACAAGCACCCGCACCCAGGAGACGATCGTACACCTCTTGGTTGTGCTCGCCGATCGCCGGCGCTGGTCGATCGATTGCGCCCGGCGTCGCGCTGAACTTCATCGCGATTCCGGAAACCGGCACAGGGCCAAGCCCCGGCTGCTCGATGATCGGCGCCATCTGCATCGCCTTGGTCTGAGGATGGGATTGAATCTTATCGACGGATTGGACTTCGCCGACCGGGATACCAGCGTCGGCCATCGCCTTGGCGACCTCGGCCGCTGGGCGCTGCCGCGTCCAGTTGTTGATTGCCTCGTCGACGATGGCTCGATGATTGTGGCGTTCGATATCGTTCTTCAGGCGCGGGTCGTCGATCAGATCCGGCCGCTCGATCAGGCGGCAAAGCCGGCGCCATAGCGGTTCGGCGGCGCAAGCGATCGCGACATGACCTTCGCGGCATCGATAGATGCCGCCCACGGCAAAGATAACGCTATTGCCGGCGGCGCGCCGCACCACTCCGTTCAACGCCACTTCCGCCAGCACGCCGTAGGCTGCCACGAATGACAGGCCGGTGGCGAACAGAGCCATATCCACGTTCTGTCCCTGCCCGGTTCGTTCGCGGTGGAACAAAGCCAGCGTGACCGCCAATGCGCCGTACAGCGCGGTGCCGAAATCCTCGAAGGGGATATGCTCCAGCATCGGAGAAGCGTCGGGCGAGCCGGTCATGCTTGCCGCCCCCGAAAGCGCCTGGACCGCTATGTCGAGCGAAGTATAGGGGGCATACGGCCCGACCGAGCCGAACCCGGAGACTGCGAGCGATATCAGCCGCGGATTGATCTCGCGCACTTGGGGATAGTCGAGGCCGAGTGCCTGGGCCCGGTTTATCGGTTGATTATGGACCAGCACGTCGGTGTGCTTAATCAGCTCGGCAAGCGTACGGCGGCCGGCGTCGTTGTCGAGATTCAGCGTTATTCCCCTTTTGTTGCGGTTGAGCGCTACGTAGTAGAGGCTTATGCCGCCCGGTCCTAACGGGCCGCGCAAGCGATCTGGTTCACCTTCCGGCCGCTCGACCCGAATAACTTCTGCCCCCATGTCGGCCAGCAGTTGGCAGCAAAATGGCGCGGCGATATACCTGCCGAAGTCCAGTACTCGTATTCCGTCGAGGATTCTTGCCATAAATTTCTCCAACGCTTGCTTCCTGAGACGCCGCAAAGTGTATCCAAGGATGGTGTTCCGGCTTCTTAGCACGACCAAGCCGTCGAGCGTGAGAGCCGCGGTGCTGGATACTGTTCCTGGTGCAGGACTGCGATCGTGAAGTAGTTGGCCGGCTAATCGGAAAAACAAGAAAAATCACTGCTTAAGCAATCCGATCTAACCTGGGCTGCGTATTTATCGGTGTTAGGGGAATGGCGCGCGCGGCCTGCAAGCGCTCGTCCAGCGGAC
>JBEKLA010000208.1:0-7551 GCA_050010455.1 Binataceae bacterium (SeqCode)
TCAAAATACGCTCGAATTAGAGTGCCTCTTTTCCCGCTTAGGCTTATTCGGCCTAGTTACCTGTGTTGAGCCATATTTAATAGGCGGTATAAGCCAGCATCATTCGGGATAAGGCGCTCTAACACGAAACCCAAACCGGCCCAAAACGCGAAAAGTATGCCGACGGGCATACTTTCGCGGGAGATGCCATCCTGCCCTTCTCTCAACTTACGGCCGGCGCACTTTTCGGGTTTTGGGTCAGTGCCACAGAAACCGGACTCATGACTACCGCCGGCGCGAGGCCTCCCCGCTCCTCTCCCATGCAGGGCAAGCCGGCCTCAAGTTCAGGGCGACTCGACTGATCAGACCTACGTGTCTGGTCCGAGCCCCCAGCCCTACCTTTCACACGCCATCTTTGGGTTCGCCGTTTCGCAAATATCTGCCTTGATAATCCTGGCAAGCACACTGTTTCCTTTGCTGGTCGGATGTATCTCATCGCGATAGAGCTTGTCGTTCCATTCGCCAGAATCGGCAACCTTGTATATTCTGGCCGCCGCGCCTGCGACTTGCCTGAACATATTTGGAATCACTCCATACAGGTCCTTCTGCAGTTTCCGGGAATCATGGACTTCCTCGACGTCGGGGTACATGAAGATGAAAATCGACTTATGAAATGAACTCGCAAAAGCGTGCAGGTCCAACTGCCAATCTTTTCGCGCAACCTTCAAAGCGGGAGAAACGGGCGGCGCGGCCGAAGTCAGGGCGTACTTTCTGATCACGTACAGCAACCCGGGGAAAGGACGATGCATCGGATGGGTGATCTCAGACGCCCAGCTCGAAGGCTCATCGAAATCGCCCGAGTTGGACACAATCGCGACGGCGTCGACTTTTTCCAATACCCGCGGGTGTAATTGCAAGTAGGTTAATTCGTTCTGCAGCGCCCAACTGCCCGCGCAGATCGGCCATACCTGCCAATGCGTCAATGCTTCGAGTTGTGGGCCGAGGCGATCCGGTTCGTTCAATGGATTTCCGCCACAAACGATGCTGTCGCCAACCAGGAGCAGATTGAATACGGAAGGCTTCGGATCGAATGGGCCGGCCTCCATGCTGTATTCGTTGAATCGCCAGGTGTGCATTCGCAGGAATGCGCCATGCTGATTCGGCGCGGGGATGTACCCGGTCTGATTGTTTGCTTCGTAGATAGGCACGTCCACGATACCCGAGAGCTGAACTATGATCTCACCAACGGCAGCGATGAGAACAACTCCAGTTATCAGCCGGCTGAATCTCTTCATTCTGTTCGGTGAACCCGGGATTTCGATTTTCATGCTGAATCAGCCTCGGATTAACACCCGCTGGTTGGCAAATTGTTGGTGTTCGGCGGCACGGCGATCGCACTCAACCGGGGTTCGCTCGCCCAAGGTATTTTTCAACCTGCCACGCCGCTTGCTATTTTGGCCACCGACTCTCGTCTGCGGCAACATACAGGGATTTTTTCGCGCAATGAAAAGCTCTAGGAGTTTGGATCCGCGGCATTCCTGCAGTGCACGGTTCCGGTCGGCGAGGCCTTTGGCTTTTTCCGCGAGAGCTTGCCTTCCTTTCAACAATTAACGGATTTAGCTAATAGCTGAGACCCGGCACCCCAGTGGTCGAACGAGCGATATTGGACGGCTTCGATCACCTGATGGGCCGTGATCGAACCTGCATCATCAAGGTCCGCGATAGTTCTCGCGACTTTCAGGATGCGTGTGTAACTACGGGGCACTCAACCCGAATCGGCTGAGGGCAAGCTGGAGCGGACGCTCGCTAGCACTGTCCATTTGGCAGAATATTGACAGTTCACACGGACCCATTTGGGCGTTGTACGCCAATTTTCTTGATTGGAAACGGCACATTTGAAGCTCGCGGGCGGCGCGAACCTGCCCCCTTATTGCGGCCGAAGTTTCCGCTGGTTTCTGCTGCGCCAGTTTATGGATGTGGCCTATGTCGAGAACGACGCCGCAAAGAATCTACATCAACCGGCAGCGCGAAGAACCCGCTCCGGACCCGGCGGTTTGCGCTCGCCCTGCCCTCCCAGCGCGACGTCGCTGATGCTGATCTCGAATCGACGCAATTGCAAATTGTAACTGTGCGCAAACGATCGCACCAGTTCCAAACGCTCTTCGGCGAGCGCGTCCGCGGCAATCAGGACAGAGTCAAAGGCATGCTCCTGATAGATTCGATCAAGATCGTCGATCGAACCCAGGATTTTATAGCCGCAGAGCAGTTTGCCGCGCTTGAAGGTGTCGTCGTCGATGAATCCAAGCATTCTGACCTTGCGATTGCCGCGCTCCAGGAACAGATGCCATAACGCCGCTTCGCCGCTGGCGTCCGCGCCGACGATGATCAGTGAATTTGACGGCCGCGCCAGGAAATAGATCACCTTCAGAAACACTCGAAACGACACCCGGGTTGCCACCAGCAAGTTGAACAGCAGGATCGTGAAGATGCACAAAATCGAGCCCGAGAATCTGAGCGGAGCAAAACGTCCAGTCGCAAACAAGAGGAACGCCGCTAGCATCGCTCCTTGCCCGAAGCGCATCGCATCCTCGAGGCCAAAATGACGCCACGTACCCCGATAGATACCCGAACTGAAGAACGCCAGATAGCTGATTGCCATCACCCAGGGCAAGGCAACGGTCAACAGGTGAAACAGATCGGGGTCAACCTTGAAGTTGAGACGAATCAAAACGGCGGCACAATAAGCGGCGGTTATCAGGAGACCGTCGAGGATTACCTCGAAGACTCGCCGTTTCAGGTTAAGGGCCAGGATGGCGCGCGCGAGTCCGCGCCGCTGTTCGTGCTCGATCGCGGAAGCAGTTGAATCCAGGTTCAAATCAATCAGAAACAGCCCGATCAGCGCGAAGAAGAGCAGACCCGCCGAGAGCGTAGCCACGATGTAGAAGTGCCGCATCACGCTCAGAATGACCGCGCATGCGCCCGCTCCGAGCTCCAAAGCGCACATCAACTGCATCACGCGGCGATCCGACAGGCCAAGCTTCCCCAATCGATGATGGAAATGATCCAGCCCGCGCCGGGAAATTGAGTTGCCAGCCGCCAACCGGCCGATCGTAACGACCAAAGTATCGGTCACCGGGACCAGCACCACGAGCAGAGGGACCGCCGTCGCGGCAAGCCTTGAGTTGGTGATTAGCAGGCTGGCCTCGATCGACAAGCCGCCGAGAATAAAACCGACCGGAAGCGCCCCCGCATCGCCCATAAATATAGAAGCCGGCTTGTAGTTGTAGAGCAGAAAGCCGGCCAGCGCTCCGCTGAGCGCGAGCGCCCATCCTAGAACCATCGTCTGACCGTGCAACGCGGCCAGCACAGCGACCGTAAGGGACGAGGCGATCCCTAACCCACCGGCGAGTCCGTCGAGGCCATCGATTAGGTTAACGGCGTTGATCGTAAGCACGAACCAAAAGATAGTCAGTAGAAGATTCAGCGGCGGCCACGGCAGTATATTGAATATCGGCGCCTTCCGCATAATTAATCCGACTACCAACAACTGCGAAATCAATTTCGCTCGCGCGCTGAGCACCAGCGTATCGTCGATCGCCCCCACGACAAGAAGCGCAACCGCCCCTACCACCAGCCACTTTTCCACATGACCGAAGAACAAAATCGCGATTATGAAACCGGCAATAACAGCGACGCCGCCCAGGAGCGGAGTTGGCTCGCGATGCCAGCGATCGTCCGAAGGCTTGGACACGACTTCGTAACGAAGCGCCAGCCGCTTCATGAGCGGCACGCCGGCCGCCGAGATTACGAATGCGACCAGCGCCGTCGTCAACGCTGCAATGCTAAAGTCCACTCTTTCCCCCGCGAATTATCGCGACGACAGCTCCAGGATTGCCACGGGCACCTCGTGCTCGATACCTATTGATTGGCCGCGACGCTATTCGCCGCCGCCGCCACCTCATCGAGCATTCGAGCAAACTTGCGCGTCACCACATCGCGATCGAACTCCTGCTCAGCCAGCCGGCGCGCCCGCCGACCCATTTCTTTCAGCTGCCCAGGATCCTTCGTCGCGCTGCGGATGGTCTCGACCAGCGTGTCCACATCGCCCGGAGGCGTCACGAACCCTACCCGATGTTCGCTCGCCATGCGTGCCACATCGGCGCATTCCTCCATCATCGCAATGTACGGACGGCCGGCGGCCAGAATCCCGTAAACCTTGCTGGGAACGATGCATCCCACCGCACCAGCCAGCAGCGGCACCAGGTGCAGATCGGCAGCCGTCAGCAGTTCGCCGATGGTCTCTTTAGGCTGCTGCGGAAGAATCTCAAAGTTACGAAGGCCCATGCTGCGAGCCTCGTTTAGCAGCCACTGCCTCCTGGCGCCGTCGCCGACCAGTACAAACAGGATACGCTCGTCAGCGCTCAATCTTTGCGCCGCAGCCAAAACGCTCTCCAGTTGCTGAGACAATCCAAGGTTGCCCGCATACATGACTACGAATCTATCGCCAAAACGGTTGCGACTCGGATTGCTGGCGGAAGATACAACTTTCTTGCAGTCGATCCAGTTGGGAATAACTACAATCTTTTCTGCCGCGACACCTTTGCCGACTATGCGGCGCTGCATGTCCTCACCTAGCACCACGATCGCGTCCGCCTTCGCATAAGCGATTCGATTCGCGCGCTCGAGCATCCACAAAAGCCCGCGGTTCCGCACCCCCCCGGTTGCTTCGGCGATATCCGGATAGAGATCCTGGCAGTAGTAGACGAAACGCGAGCCCCATCGGAGTTTCAGCAACGCCCCCAGCAGGCCGAGCAGCGGAGGATCGGTTTCCGCCACAATGATGTCCGGGCGCCCAAGCTTGAGCGCTGCGGCCGCGGCCAGCACATAATAAGTGCCGAGATTAAGCACCCGTCCCAGCAAGTTGCTCTTCGGCAGTCGAGTGCCCCAGGTCCGAACTATCGACACCCGCCCCCGCGCCTCGGTCCGCCAGAGCCCCTTGCGCTGATTCGTACCGACGTAGGAAGGACCGGCCACAACGGTAACATCGCTGCCGCTCGAAAGATCCTCCGTAAGTTCGCCCAGAAGTTGCCCCGTCGCCTCGGCATCGGGCCAAAAACAACGATTGATAAACAAGACTTTCATGCCGGTTTGTCCTGGCCTTGAATTCAGCAGGTCCTATCCATAGTTCCCCCCTGACCGGCAAACGCTTTGCTTTCGCGCTCGACCTGTCCTCTCACCAAACCTTCGACGATTTCACCAAGCGATACGGTAATGTCCCAGCCCTTTAGCTCGGTCTTGATCTTTTTCAAGTCCGAGATGTAGCAAATGTGATCCCCGGACCGATTCTGCTCGCTGTATTCGTAACGTTGCTTCCGTCCTGTAACGGCTTCCACCAGCGCGAACGCCTCCAGGATCGAGCAACTGTTCGCCCTCCCACCGCCGATATTGTAAACAGCTCCGCATGAAGGCCGTTCTATGAAAGCATGAATCGCGCGGGCCACATCCAGCGAATGAATATTATCCCGCACCTGCTTGCCCTTGTAGCCGAATATCTTGTAGACGCGCTCTTCCAAATTGCACTTGACCAGGTAGCTCAGGAATCCATGCAGTTCCACTCCAGAATGGTTGGGCCCGGTGAGACAGCCGCCTCGTAGACATACTGTTCGAAGCCCATGATATCGGCCGTACTCCTGAACGTAGATATCAGCCGCAAGCTTGGAAGCGCCAAATAAAGAATGCTTGCTCTGGTCGACGGTCAGCGCCTCACTAATACCGTCGGCATAGGCGGGATCGGCGTAATCCCATCTGGTCTCGAGCTCTTTGAGTGGAATATTGTTTGGCGCATCGCCGTATACCTTGTTGGTACTCATATGTACGAAAATGCCGTCTGGCCTCACCTTGCGATAGTTTTCCAGCAGATTCAGCGTGCCGCCAGCATTCACCTCGAAATCATCGAAAGGGCGTGACGCCGCCAAGTCGTGACTCGGCTGCGCCGCAGCGTGAACCACTGCGTCAGGCTTGAATGTCGCGAACAATTCTCCGATTTGCCGCCGGTCACGAATATCAACTTCATGATGGGTGAACCCGGCGCAGCTAGCCTGAAGCCGAGCCCGGTTCCATCGCGTATCGCCCGCCGGCCCGAAGAAATCCGCGCGCATATTATTGTCGACGCCATGCACCGACCAGCCAAGCTGAGAGAAGTAAGTTACGACCTCTGACCCGATCAGGCCCGAGGAACCGGTTACCAGCATCGTTTTCACGCGCAGTAGATCCTTTTAAGAAAGAGTGCGCTTCCAACTTGGACCGAAGTCCGCGGCCCCAATGCAGCAATTGATACTCAGGGTATACACAAATCGAATTCTATCAGACAGTCTTTCCTGTGTCTGCCACAACAACCGTCACTCGGCATCGAGGCTTCGACGACTCGGCGGCAGCGCCGCTATGGATACACCATGCTGACAAGCTCTTCGTCGCTACGCTGCCCATAGTTAGTACTGCGCCGTCACCGATACTAACTCCGGGTGCTACCGAAGTCCTCGCGCCCAACCAGACATGGTCGCCAATAGTTATCGGGCTGGTTTCGAGATCGAACCTCTCGCTCGCCCAATCATGACTGCCGGTACACAAATAGACTCCTTGCGACAGGCAACAGTGCGATCCGATTCGGACCTCTGCCAGGTTATCGATCCAGGCATCCTCGCCTATCCAGGAATAGTCGCCGATCACGAGCCGCCAGGGGAACTTCACACGCACATGCGGCTTGATTACCACACCGCCGCCAATTTTGGCGCCGAACAGCCTGAGCAGGAACACCCGATAGGCGGAGCCGGGCAGCCACGAGTTCAGAAGTAACGCCTGACACAGCAGCCACAAAGCTTCGACCCACGCGGGACGGCCACGACTAAAACTCCCGGTGTCGAAGCGATCCAGCCGCATCACAGGAACACCGCCGGGACGGCTCTTCTCTGACGTCGATCGTGCTACGCCAGCAATGTCACCATCATTATGCATTCCGTTACGTTATCGAGTACGTATACAAAGGCGGCCGGTCATTTCTCAGGCGCGGTGGAAGTCTGCTGAGCCGTATTGAGGGCCGTTGATTCTACGGGTGAAGCGATTACCGCGCCCGTCTTGAGCCGCATCTCATACAATTTGGCGTCGACCAACGCGCGGTACCACCAGCCCTGCATGAAATGAAAAACAAAGCCGGGAGTTCCGTCCAGAAATCCCAGGCGGATGAAATAGCGATAACACCAATAGAAGAACGCCCGCCAGAATAGCGGCATCCGACCGTAGAAGTTCTCTTTAAACCAACGCCTGCGACCCATCTGGCCGCTCGGGCGCTCGCCGGAGCCGGCCTCCATCGCGATCAAATCTCTCACTTCGCGATCAGCATAGCGGTTATGCTTGTCGGTCCAAAAAGTCAGCCCCTTATGATTCTCGTCGATCAAGTCACAACTCAGCTTCTGAATACGGCCCGACGCGACGAGCATGTGCTCATCCATCCAACGCTCCTCGCAGTGACCGAGCCCTCTGCGCCATACTCGCAGCAGCCACGTGGGATAAAATCCG
>JBEKLA010000209.1:0-7486 GCA_050010455.1 Binataceae bacterium (SeqCode)
AGAGGGCCCCGAAGATTCTCTCGTTGTCCAGTGCCTCGACCCCATAAGCAGCATGCCTTTGCAGCTCGCATAGGTACGATGCGAGCGGCACGTCGCTGTCCGACCCAAGGAGCCGGAGATTGGCCGATACCTTGGCGTTTCGCCAGACACCGAGATGATCTTGGCTCTCGAACAAGCCTCGCGTTGTCGCGAGGAAATCCCTAGCCTTCGACTCGATTTTCGACTCGTCCCCAAGGTCGGAACAGCCGAGCCCAATCCCGGCCATGAGCGAATGGCGCCCGACCGGGATGACAGTCCGCTGGCACGTCCTGTTGAACGCCACGACGCGCGCCTTGCACGGCTCGCAAAACCATACTGACCACTTGGAGCCACTGCGCAAAAGCTCCTTGCCGCAGCAGCGACACAGTTCGACTACCTCGTTGAAGTCGAAGCGTGGCCACCTTGGCTCCTCCGCGAATTTTTTCCCGCGGCAGTCGCATCGCTGAACCCTTGTCTCCGATCCGTCTGGCCAAGGGCCGTATATCCATGTGCAATGCCGGCAGACGGACATGCGCGAAAACTCAACGCCCACGGCTGTTCGGATTCTTGCCAGTTCCTTCTCGGAGCCGATGATCGCGCTCAAGGGGGCCATTTGGTTCCCTTCTTCCTTTTGGGGGAGACCCCGGCTGCATCAGGTGCTCAGGATTTCGGCCTCCGACTACGCCCTTCCCCCTGCCCACGATTTCCGCTAACGCCTTTGTCTATATACCGTGCGCACACCGGCTTGAGCTAACGAGGAAACGCCCGATGGATTTAAACGCGCAACGACAAAAGGCCGAGGCTTTTCGCCGGATGCACGACCGCTCGCGCATCCTGGTGCTCGTCAACGTGTGGGATGCGATGAGCGCACGCGCGGTCGAAGAAGCAGGCGGCCGCGCGATCGCCACCAGCAGCGCCACGCTGGCACATTCGATCGGCTACGCCGACGGCGAGGAGGCGCCGCGCGATGAATTCATCGCCGCGATCGGGAGAATCGCGCGGACGGTCGACGCGCCGGTCACTGCCGATATCGAGTCCGGCTTCGGGCTCACGCCGGCCGAAGTCGCTGAAACCATAAGGATGGTGGTTGAGGCAGGCGCAGTAGGGATCAACCTGGAAGACGGGGTGCCGGAGCGCCGCGGTGAGCTTTACGACGAGGGGCAGGCGCTCGAGCGGCTCAGGGTCGCTCGCGAGGCGGCCGCGAAAGCTGGCGTGCCGATCGTAATCAACGCGCGCACCGACGTCTTCCTGCTTGGCATCGGGCCCACAGACCAACGCCTCAGCCATGCGGTGCGACGTGCCAACCTCTACCGCGACGCGGACGCCGATTGCCTGTTCGTGCCGGGCGTGCGTGACGCCCAGACCATCGGCGCGCTGGCCGCGCAAATCAACGGACCCATTAATATCCTCGCGCATCCGACCTCGCCGCCGATCGGCGAGTTAGAACGCCTGGGGGTGGCACGCGTCAGCGTTGGTTCATGGCCGGGGCTCGCGGCGCTGACGCTGGCGCGCAACGTCGCACAGGAATTGCTGGGTGCGGGGACGTACACGTTCACAACCGGCGCGATTACCTATGCGGAGGCCAATGCGATGATGAAACGGCGCGGGCCCGGGCCACGTCCGTAAAGGGGACCACTGCTCACGGGCGTCGCTCAAAAATCGGTCCGTGCGCCGCACCGCGAAGTGTCGTTCGAGCTCGAGCTTCGCGGGCCGCTCGATCCGATCGCGTCGCTTGCTATGCAACCGCCGCTCACCTTAAGACGTTGTATCGGTTCGGACCCTTGGCGCTGCACCGGCGTGCACGCGTGTATGGAGCAATTTGCAGCAGCAGCTTGAATTTTGGACGCGATTCCGCCAACGGACCTGACAGACAGTGGATCCGGCCGACGCACTATCGCTGACAATGACCCGGTTGGGGGGCTGACGAGAGCAGGAGATCTCATGAGCGTCTCACTGAATGGCATCGCCCATATCCAGCTTACCGTCAACGACCCGGCACGCTGTTTGCCGTTCTGGGAGAAGCTCTGCCACTTCTTCGAAATGCGGACGCTAATCCAGAACGACAACACCCTTTACTGCATCGGCGGCCGCACAGGCATTTTAGTGCGCGGTGCACCACCTGGCCGAAATGCAGGTCCGTTCGATCAGCTGCGCGCGGGACTACATCACTTCTGCCTGCGAGCGAGGAGTCGCGAGGACGTCGATGCGGTTGCACGCTTTGCAGCGGAAATCGGAGCGAAGATCGTCCATCCCGCAGAAGAGGGCTCTCAGTTTGCTCCCGGATATTATTCGGTGCTGTTCGAGGATCCGGACGGCGTCCGCATTGAGGTGAACTACGTGCCCGGCAAGGGGCACTTCGGCGTGGGAGGCCGGCTAGGACCCGGTGGCAAGGGACCTGCCATCCAATATGGCGAGGACGGCCTGAAGGGCTCCAAAAATGACCCCGACACTACCGACCGATGAGTCTACGGCCAAGCCACTTGCCGCTGTGCACCTTCATGTGCCAATAAAGGGTATCCGAATTGGCTTGATGAACTGACTTGGGTTAGCCCCAACCACCAATGTTTTTGTAGTCCGTGTAGGGCCTGGCCAAGCGACGCGCCAACGCTAAAATGGTCCCTAAGGGATGCTGGGAAACCGCGTTCATTCATAACGGCACCACGCATACCGAAAAAGTTATCGCGATTAAATTGTCCAACTCACGGCCTATCAGTGGCGCGTGGCGATACCTTTGCAGTTTGACCTTCTGCGGCTTGCGAACCAAAGGAATCCTTCTCCATCTGGCTCGAGGAAATACTGGCCGGTCGCTATTGACGACGAGAATTCCGATCCGCCGCTATTGCAGCGACAATCCCCCGAGGTTATAGAGCCGGATGGCAAAGCATAGCGTAGCTTCGCGCAGACTGCACGACCCATCACCAGGGGTGGTCTTATCCGCGAGTGTGTTGACCATTATCGTCTTCGGGCAAAGGGGGCTCTATATTCTCAACATCGGAGCGATGCCGATGTCAGAATCTTATGATGTCAGGTCTGAGCGATGACGATGTCAGGTCTGCAGCAGTTGCGCAAACACGTCATCTCTCAGTCGCTCTTTTACCCAACCACGTTGAAAGCCGCAATTAATCGTCTTGGGTTCGTGCAGGCGGACCCCATCCGCTCACCGGCGACAGCGCAGGACCTGATTCTTCGTCATCGCGTCAAGGGATATCAGGCGGGAGACCTCGAGCAGCGTTACTCCTCACTTGATATCGAGGAGGACATTCTTTACGCCTACGGCTTTCTTCCCCGTCGGGTCTGGAACCTGCTGTATCCCAGGAGCACGACGAGCCTATCGGAGCTGGAGCGAAAGGTCCTCACTGTGGTCAGCGGCTCAGGCCCGATGCACCCTAGAAAGCTTGAAGCTCACTTCGGACGCGACCGGATCATAAACGCCTGGGGTGGTTACTCGAAGGCCACTAAGCGGGCGCTGGAACGTCTGCACTATTGGGGCCTGCTCCGGATTGCTCGACGGGAGAACGGCATTCGGATCTATGAGGCACGGCCGCCTCACGACCAGCGAATGTCGCCTAATGACCGGTTTCGGAAACTTGTGCTGGTGGTCGCGAACATCCTGGCGCCTGTTTCGGAGAAAACGCTACAAGCGATCGCAGCTCGTCTCCGGCGCTCTGTACCCGGTATCGCGGATCATCGAACGACGCTCCGCGAGTTGCTCCTTGGCGGCGAGCTTGAAACCCGGTCCGTCGATGGGATTACGTATGTCTGGCCCCCATCCAAGGCGGTTCATGAGGAGGCGCCACGTCACATACGTTTTCTGGCTCCGTTCGATCCGCTGGTCTGGGATCGCCGCCGGTTCGAGCATCTCTGGCAATGGTCTTATCGTTTCGAGGCTTACACGCCCCCATCCAAGCGCGTCCGTGGCTATTACGCGATGCCGCTCCTCTGGGGTGAGCGTGTCATCGGCTGGGCGAACGCAAAGGTCGTCGGACGAAGGTTGAGCGTCGAGCTCGGGTTCGTCGAGAAACGCCCCACCGACCGTGATTTCCGCGAGGAAACGGAGGCCGAGATCGCTCGCTTGGAGGATTTTCTAAATCTAAATAGGGCCAACGAGCATGAGCACGCCGGAAGCAGGCAAAAACGAGTGGGTGCGGCGAAGCCCTGAGTACCACATCGGCCGCGCCAAAGAGCATCTGCGGTTATTGCGCGAAGGCGATCGCCGGACGGGCGGCGCGCGGTGTCGGCAGGAGGGTATGGCGACAAGATGCTGCGGGTGTGGGACCCGGAGAGCGGGCAATGTCCCCTAGTTTAACGAAATTTTTTTCATTGATGCCCGATTCATTAGCTCGTAGTTGGTGGTTATGAGAGGTCGTCCACAAGTCCACAGGCGGGGACTCTTAGATTGGTCCCCTTAGCCTGTGGACCCTGTGGACGACGCCGGTTGGGAAGCAGTTACAGAGTGCCCACCGCGGGATGCTTTGGTCGATTCCGGGACGGGCGCGGCGGTGGGTGAGACGCAACAACGGCCGTTTCAATTGTCGTTCAATAGCTCGCTGAAGGTTGATTTCCAAGGTTCACGGGTGACCTCGGACGGTGGATTAGTTTTGGTGCGCGAGCTGGACGAACGTCTCGGCTTGAGCGAACTTATGGAGCGCCATTTGAGCGATTCCCGGCGGGGCAAGAATATCCAATTGCCGCTCGCCGACTTGCTGCGGCAGTCGATCTATAGCCGCTTGGCCGGGTATGAGGATGTCAATGACGCCGCGCGCCTCTCTCAGGATCCGACTTTCCGGCTGATCGGCTCGCACAAGATCTGGGAGCGCGGGGCGGCCTTGACTTCGCGGTTGCAGTCGTTCGAGACCGAAGTGCTGACGCAAGAAGAGAACCTTGCCGGGCTGGCCGCGCTCAACCGGGAGTTGCTCGCCAGGGCGGAAGCCATCGCTTCGCCTCCGCAGGTAGTGCTGGATATGGACAGCACCGAAGTGCGGGTCCATGGCCGACAGGAACAGAGTTCCTACAACGGCCACTTCAAGTCGATCTGCTACCATCCGTTGCTGCTGTTCAACCGCGAAGGCGACTGTTTGGCCGCCAAGCTGCGTCCCGGCAATGTCCACAGCGCCGACGGTTGGGAAGAATTGCTACCGCCCGAGATCGAGCCGCAGCAGGCGCAGGGCAAGAAAGTGGCCTTCCGTGGCGACGCCGCCTTCGCCAAGCCGGAGCTTTACGAAGCGCTCGAAGAACGGGACGTGCAGTACGCGATCCGCCTTCCTGCCAACGACAATCTGCAACGGAACATTAGGGAGTTGCTGACGCGGCCAGTGGGGCGGCCAAGCCAGAGGCCAGTGTTTCGATTCAAAAGTTTTCTCTATTAGGCGGCGAGTTGGACGATAGCGCGGCGGGTGGTGGCGAAGGTCGAGTTCCATTGCGGGGAGTTGTTTCCCCGCGTGGGGTTCATCGTAACCAATCTTGGGACTTCAAGTCGGGCGGTGGTCCGCTTCTACAACAAGCGGGGCACGGCGGAGCAGTGGATCAAGGAAGGCAAGCAGGCGGTCAAGATGACGCGGCTTAGCTACCATCGCTTCTGCGCCAACGAGGTGCGGCTCTGGTTGAGTGTCATCGCCTACAACCTCGGCAATCTGTGGCGGCGACTGGCGCTGCCCGCGCCCATCGGGAAGTGGTCGCTGACCAGCTTGCAGCAGCGGTTGGTCAAGACCGGCTGACGGCTCGTCCAACATGCGCGCTACAACTGGTTGCTGCTGGCGGAGAGTCACCTTACACGGCATCTGTTCAGGAGCATGTTGCAAAAAATCGGCGCGCTAGCGTCGCCGGCGGGCTAGGTTGTTTGTTGGGCGCGGCAGACTTCGCTGACGAGATCGGAGGGCAACGGGACGAGTGTGCGCGAACGGCCGCTGAAAAACACCACTTTCGTACTGCCGGGATCAAGGGAAGCCAGAATTGGCCCGTGCGCAAGCCCACTTGGACTCAAAACTCGGCGGACACTTCCGTTTGCCAACTGCCGAGTATCAATGCGAGGCTGATTTGGCGTGAAAAATGGAAATTCCGGCTAAAAACATCCCCGCAGTTGTTGGTGCACAACGCAAAGGAGGGCCGCGCCCGGCCGCAATCTATGGAACCCAAGAACCAATCCACGAAACATGAGTGCTCCATCGCGTCCGCAGGCCGACGGCTTGCGACGCTTCTAATTCTGCTATCAGCCTTGATTGGTCCTCTGACGATGGGCTCGGCCGCCGCCCAGATGATTGACCTCGGTACCTTGCCAGGGGGCACAAACAGCTATGCCTGGGCGGTCAGCAACGGCCAGGTGGTTGGAGAGGCCGGCTACGACGCCGCTGGTGACACTCACGCCTTCAGCTGGACAGCGGCGGGCGGCATGGTCGATCTCGGTACCTTGCCGGGGTACCCAGATAGCTCAGCCACGGCGGTCGACAACGGCCTGGTGGCCGGCACTTGCAATGGCGAGGGTGCTAGTACTAGCAGCACTCGCGCCTTCAGTTGGACGGCGACGGGCGGCATGGTCGACCTCGGTACCTTGCCGGGATTCACAGATAGCGTTGCCGAAGCGGTCAGCGACGGCCAGGTGGTCGGCTGGGCCGACACGGCTGCTGGTATTACTGGTAAGACCCACGCGTTCAGCTGGACTGCCGCTGGCGGCATGATCGACCTCGGTTCCTTGCCGGGACTCTCGCGTAGCTTCGCCCTTGCGGTCAGCAAAGGCCAGGTGGTCGGCTATGCCACCAACAACCGCCGCTATCGCGCCTTCAGTTGGACGGCAGCGGGCGGCATGATCGACCTCGGCACCCTGCCGGGAGGATCATCGAGCATTGCCTATGCGGTCAACAATGGCCAGGTAGTTGGCTTCGCCTACACCGCTGCTAATTACCCGCACGCCTTCAGCTGGACTGCAGCCGGCGGCATGGTCGACCTCGGTACCTTGCCGGGGTACCCATATAGCCGAGCGCAAGCGGTCAGCAACGGCCAGGTGGTCGGCTATGCCGACGACGATAACGACAATCTCGCGTTCAGCTGGACTGCAGCCGGCGGCATGGTCGACCTCGGCAGCTTGGGGGGCGGATATAGTGAAGCGTGGGCGGTCGGCAATGGCCAGGTGGTCGGCTTGGCCGAAACCGCTTCGTCTGACTCTTATGGTGAGATTTATCATCCCTTCCTCTGGACTGCCGCAGGCGGGATGGTCGACCTCGGGGCCTTGCCGGAATACCCATACGGCTGGGCGAATGCGATCAGCAACGGCCAGGTGGTCGGCGTGGTGCAAGAAAGCCCCGATGGTAATTATCACGCCTTTAGCTGGACCGCACCCGGCGTGACACCGACCGCGACGCCAACTCCGACGCCAACCGCGACCGCGACGCCTGGCGTCACGCTGCTACCGTCGACGCTGGACTTCGGAACGGTAACGGTGGGTCAGACCTCGGCTCCGAGCAGCGTCACGTTGAAC
>JBEKLA010000210.1:0-7284 GCA_050010455.1 Binataceae bacterium (SeqCode)
GCAAAGTCTCGCGCCCGTCCGGTCTTGATCGCCCACAGCAGGCGGCGGGTCTTGAACGCGCCCTCGCCCATGATCACCGGGGCATCGCTGGAGCCGATGCCCTCAAGCCGCCAGCGCAGCCACTCAGCCGTGTTCTGCTGCAACCGTTCAATCCTGGGCATGGGCGTGGTTTCCCTGGGTCTGTCTGGTCCGTTTCCGATTGAGCAGTTCGAGCGCGCGCCGGTAGCTGCTTTCGCGCATCTCCTCGAGCGAGCTGATCTTGTAATAGGACAGCACCCGCTCGAGTTCGGTGTTGGTTTCATCGATCAGCAGCCGCAGCTGGCGGGTCTCTTCAGCGGTTATCAATCGGTCGCCGTTGCCCGAGGTGTGATTGATTCGTTCCTCTTCGGGATCGTCGCCGGTGGCGAGCAGAAACGACTGCAGCAAAGCGTACTTCAATGCTCCGGTCATCGCCTTGTAGGGGGCCTTGTCGCCGGCATCGAGTCCCTGTCCGGCCACCTTGGTGGTGATCTCGTCGCCGCTGTCGACGTCGGCGAAGGTATAAGCCATAACCACCTGCGCCGCGCGCGCAACTTCGCTTCTGCCGACCGCACCGGGCTCGTAGGCGATCGATTCCAGCCGCGGCACAATCACTACTCCGAGCTCGGCCAGTATGTCGCCGACCGCGCCCGCCAGATCGGCGGCAGTGACGTAGGAGTAGTTGTTGGTCTCGTTGAAGCCGCGCTTTTGGATGTAACCCAGCCGGCGTCTGACCTCGGCCAGCTTCTGGCGCAGGTTTAGTTGCGTTAGCCCTGGATACGCCGGGTGGTCGCGACCGGCTGTATCGCAAGACTGACCGGCGCTGCTTTCGAGTGGAAGTTGAGCGTCGCCGGGCTTTGCCGCTGGCTCGGTCTCGCCACTACCTTTCTTCCGCCGGCCGGTGGGTCGCAGCAACGCGTGGGCTCGTGCCTTGCCCGAGGATTTTCCGTTCCTGAGCGAAGCCGTCAGCATCTGCTCCAGCTCTGCGTCGTGGTCCTCAACCTCCTCGGCCAGAATCGGCTTGGTTGCGTTTTTTTCCGCCAGTTGAAACACCGTTCCTTCTTCGTCCACGTAAATTCCCTCCTTCAAATCCATCTCGGCGACCGGACGTCCCGCCAAAGTCCGGGCTTCGGCCTCGTCCGCCTCCCGGATCGGGTACCACAGCCTGAGCGTCCTGGGCGGTGATCCCTCCGCGCTGCGACGCTCGGCGACCACGCACAGCAAGCCGTTGCGGTAACCGAGCCGGGTCTTAATTTCGCGTTCACTTTTCTCGCATTCAGAGCCCATAAGGCCTCCTTTAGTGGCATCGTGACGTGGTCACACACATCGCTCTGCTGCGCGTTATTGTCAAGCTGGATTGACGCTTTGGATGGGCGCGGGCACGGAAGCATATCAGCCAATGGTGCCTGTATGATTTGCTTCTGCTCCGGGTTTCGAGCTATGCTGTACTGTCCAGTTAAAACCACTTTGCTACGGAGCTGTAGGTTGTTGCGAGACCGAATCGCGCTGAACGTTGGGCAGCGATGAGCAAGAAGAAAAGTAGCGGACGTCCCAGGCACCCCAGCGGCGTCAAATCCAATATGGTGGCAGCAGCGGTCGAACTCGCCGGCGGAGTCACCGCGGTCGCGCAGCTGTGCGGGGTCGCGCGCCAGTCGGTCTATAGCTGGATTCAGGAATGGCGGGTCGAGCGCCTCGTCGATGCGCTAATACTCGCCCGCGCTGCGGGCATCCCGGTCGAGCGCCTGGCCGGAGACGCATTTAAGCCGGAAAGCATTCCGACCGCAAAATCGCCGGCGTCACCTCGCGAGCCTGACCAGGACCCTGAATAGGATCGATGCTGGGTCTGCAAGTGTCCGAAGACCTACGCTCGCGCCAATGGGATCAAGCGCTCATAGAGGAATTGCTCAAGCTGGCGAACTGGCAACGAGTACTGGCTCAACCCGCGTCTATCCGTCGCGCCTGGGGTGCTCCCGGCTTTTTCTGGTCCCTGTTACTCGATCGTTTAGAAGCGAGGCGGTCTTTTGTTACCTGCCAGAGCTGCGGCAGAATCTTCGATAGTAAACCAGGCAAGAGGTTTTGCGGTCGCGTAGACGACGCAGGCTGCTTCAGAAATAGGCGCGCCGCGGACCAACGCCGATCGCGCGCCAACCGCGATAGGCAGGCAGCCGGCTGATTGCCGAAAAACGGCTCGCAAAATACCCCGGACCAAACCAGATTTTGCACCCTCCGGTTCGGGCATCTCATATCATCGAACATTGTTTGATTTGCTACCTGCGATTCACCGCCGAGGCTTCAAGATCGCGCTTTGTAAACCACCGTAACCATGTAAACAATGGACCTCTGAGGAAACCGAGGTTTAGTGGCACGCTCCGATCGCAAAAACTACCGCGGCGTCAAGCTCAACCGCAGTGGCCACCATATTGGCCGCGCGACTGCGGTGACCCGCTGTGCGAGTCGGTCTATAGCTGGATTCAGGAATGGCGGGTCGAGCGCCTCGTCGATGCGCTAATACTCGCGCGCGCTTCGGGCATCCCGGTCGAGCGCTTGGCCGGAGACGCGTTTAAGCCGGAGAGCATCCCGACCGCAAAATCGCGGGTCGCATCTCACCAGCCCGACGACGACCCGGAATAAGGTCGATGCTGCGGATGGTTGCGTATGCTTTTTACGTGACCGCAGAACTGGCGTTCTCAACAATCAGGCTGCCGCGCCCGTCGCCGTGGCGGTCGGCGTAGCCGTAGCGGTCGCGGTGTTGGCCAGGATCGTATTCTCGCTTGGGCGTGGAAGCCGTGGGTGGGCGCAGATGGCGATGGCGCTATTGTCTGAGAAGGCGCTCGACACGAAACCGTAGCCGGCGTGGAACTAGCCGCCGTAGTACTCGGCGGTATTGCCGAAGAAGGTGTCGTTGGCGACGGTGACCTCGGCCTGGGAATAAATCGCGCCGCCCAGCCACTTTGCCGAGTTTTCCGAGAAGTAATGTTGATGACCCGTCACCACGTCGTCGAGCACCACCTGTCCGTGTTGTAGATGGCGCCGTCGGCTGTTATCGGAGCAGTTGCTGTTGGCGACCGTTGCTGGTGTTGGAAACTTCGCCCGCACCGGGTCGGAAAAAACGCGCCCGATAGCGTGTCAGTGCCGCCGATAAAATTTGCGCAGGTGACCGGTCGCGCTTCTGATCTCAGCGTATTCATCGTCAAGCCAACGAAGCTCGTCGCCCCCGGCGAGCTGCTTCCCGAGACGGCGGAAATCCTCCCCGGCCCAGCCCCAGTCCTTAGCAGTTGGTGCGATCTGCTCAAGCTCGACTAGCGCTGCGTCCGAACCTGATCACCACCGAGCTGCAAGAGGGAATCATGAAGACCCGCATGCAGCCGATAGGCAGCGTGTGGAACAAGTTCCCACGGTTGGTCCGCGATCTCGCTCTGGCGTGCGGCAAGCAAGTCCAAATCGAGATGGAAGGCGAGGAAACCGAGCTCGACAAGACCCTCATCGAGGCGATTCGCGACCCGCTGACGATGGACCTAACGCGGTTCAGGCGCAAATCGGGAAAAAATCTTACGCGACGCTCGCGACTGGCCTGACTTTGATCGTCAGCAATATCGCGGCCGACGCTATCAGACCGATGATGGAACGCACTTGCGCCGAAAAGGAGCGGCATAGCAGCAGCGGAGCGGAGGTGCTCGAAACCACCGGCCGCTATCTGCTGACGTTCGGGGTTCTGGGCGCTGGGCTGGGAATGCTCTACAGCTTCATGTTCATCAACGAACCGGCCAAGGTAGGCACCGGCATCGCCAGCGCCGTGCTGGCGACGATTTGGGGAGTCGGGCTGGCCAGCTTGGTCGTGTACCCAATCGCCAAGCGAATCAGGGAGCAGGCGGCGAGCCAGAAGCAGCTCGATAGAATCGTGGCGGCTGGCATCAATCATATATGCGCGGGAATGCCTCCCGCAGCAGTAAAGGATCTGTTAACCGCCGGCAAACCCGGCCCACGGCCCGTTCAGGGCGGGGCGCGCGGTCGTTAGCTCGGCGGTGTGAAGTTACTATGCGCGGTGAGATCGGCAGGATGGTTTGGTCCGTCAGTATCGCGGCTGTGGAGGATTAGCTTTGACCGCTTCTTCATCATCTTCATCGGCGGCCGGGGCATCCTGCCATGAATCAAACCATCCTGCCGGTTTCACCAAGCGCACTTTTGAATGGTTGTTACTCTTGCCCTGCGATCCTCAATCGCAGGCCGCGCGGCGACGACGATAGGATGGTTTGGGCCGTCAGTATCGCGGCTATGGGGGATTAGTCTGGTCCGTGTCTCACCTCTCCACCCGCGGACCAAGTGATCCTGCCACAAACCAAACCATCCTGTCGTTTTCACCGGGCGCGCATCGGCGAGCGCGCTCCCTGCTTGCGGAAAACCAGATTGTAAGCCGCTGATCTGAGCGGCGTCGCGGCGGCTATACGCTTACTCGTGCACGCTTGCCACCTGTTCGTGACGCCATAGCTGCGCTCTGAAGCCGTGGCTCAATCCCGGATACCGCGTGCTGAAGAAGCCGAACATGGTGGCAGTCGCAAGAAAGTTCGCCATAATAATTCGCCACCACACCAAGGTCTCGAGCACAGCGGCGCTGACGATTCCAATCAGCGCCAGGAAGAACACTTCAAAACAGATGAATAACGTCAGCACTCCCGCCCTGTAACCAGGCTCCTGCTCCGCGGCTGAAATCAGCCACGCCGCCATCACCCCGAAGGCGAGGAACGCCGCGAAATGAAACAGGCTGTATTCGGCGACCAGCCAAAACTCCGGCCCCGCAGGGATTACGTCGCGTGCCCCATGAAACAGCACAGCCCCGAGCAAGGCTGGGGTGGCGAATGGTTGGCCTCGATCCACGTCGAGCATCAGAAACCATCCGGCCACAGTAAGCGCGCCGATCATTCCTGCCGTCGCACCGTCGATTAGCGTCCTCATCGTCCAGTCTCTTTCATAAGTTGCGGCCCATTTTGTAGAAAGTTTAGCTACTGCTTTGTCCCCCGTCGGTCAAGGGCAAATATTCTCCAAACAGTGCCCGATATTTTTAAGACCGCCTAATATCACACTTAATCGCAGCTTTTGAACGCTGGGCGGAGCGGTTAATCGGTATCGAATAAAGGCAGCAGGATCGCGAAGAAATTGTCGTGGACAGCTTCCAAAAGGAGGCTATGGCTCTTTCTTGCCCTTGCCGTCCGTCGTAAGAGACGACGGCGCACTGGCCGTCGAGGCGGCGCGCCTGATCTGATCGGCGGCCGCGGCAAGTCGCGAGCGTTCGAACTCGACGACCATCAGGCCGTGCATATCGGATGGCCGAGGGGGCGCCCCTGACCCGGGAAGGTCATGCGGATACGGAAAATAGATATGCGCCGCGCTTTGACGATATCGGGCGATTATTGGTTCGAGCGCGGCGTAAGAGCCATAGACGCCGACGCTCGTGTACCCGTCGGTCGCCGGGCCGAGCCACGCGCCGAGATAGTAACGTCCTTGCGAATCCGTCACCTGGTTCTCGCGCATCACACCAACGGCCTCGTCGACGGCTCCGGCCACCCACGACGCAGGAAGCAGCCCATGTTGCTGTGCGACGAGCGGGTTCAAGCGGTCGAGGCTGTTTCCATCGGCCAACCATCGGTTGGCTGCCAGCATCAGTGTGTCGAACAGGATCGCATCGGCCCGCTGCCTCATTTCGATCGCGCTGGCAGAGCCGTACGTCGTCGATGCGCCAGGAGCAAGGTGATAGACCGTCACCCCGCCTGCGCTCTGCTGCTTCTCGCAGCATCGCGACGCCAGCGCATGCCATGACTTTGCGTCGGGATCGCCATCGACCACCGCGATAGTGTTGACTTCGTGATGGGCCATGAAGGCGCTCAGTTGCGCGCCCACGTCCGGCAGATAGGCGGCGTTTAAGAACGCGTCGACGATCGGCCAGTCGCGAAACTCTGGCGGCAGCAATCCGGTCCATCCGCCGACCAACCGGAAATACATCTCCGTCTCGGCCTGCCACAGCATACTGTTGCCGCGAATCCCAAATGGCAGCACCAGGACGTTCTCGCCCGGCGCAAGATAGCGACGGTGGAGAGCGCTGGTGAAAAACGCGGGCGAGTCGTCGCGATGCGTCCAGTAAGCCGCGGACAGGTTCGGCAGCGTCGAAAACACGACGATCGCGGCCAGCGCAATCTTGTTTTTGGCGCCATATCGATTCGCCGCAAACCACAGCGCGGCGATAATCGCGAGCAGCAGAAAGGAGTACATCATAAAGCGCGCCGGCAGCGCCTTGTTGAGCAGCGGAAGCAGCGGCAGAATCTTTCCTGGAAATACGCACAGCGCCGCGCCGCGAAAATGTAGCAGCGGCCCCATCGCCAGCACGCTGGTGATTATGAGCGAATCGACGAGCAGCTTCCCCAACGGCTCGCGCCAGTGACGCCACGCGTAAGCCAACGCGATTATCAAGAGCGGCAACCCGACGTAGGCATTCACCTCGGCGACGCTATAGATGCAGAAGGGAGCCGAGAGGCGTCCGATAAGCGGTATCGTGCCAAGAGCGTTGGTTGGTGCGGGAAGGGCGAAGTTGAGCAGGTCGGCTGCGTAAGCGTCGAGTGACCAAATTGGTTCAGACGGCGAGCCAAAAGCGAACATGCCGTGGATATATGGTGCGAGCACAATCACGGCCAAAGCATACGCGGCTGCTATCGGCATCAGTGTCCGTAGGATTCGCTTGCCGATCTCCGGCGGCGCGAACGACCATCCCAGAAACAACGCCATCGCGCCCACGACGGTCATGGTGGCGAAGATCTCATTCGAGATCAGGAATT
Organism: Binataceae bacterium (SeqCode); assembly: GCA_050010455.1. Classification (GTDB taxonomy): domain Bacteria; phylum Desulfobacterota; class Binatia; order Binatales; family Binataceae; genus DATJOQ01. The sequence continues at coordinate 6,840 of JBEKLA010000210.1, forward strand.
GCGCGACCAGAATCGCCGCCAGCGCTACCGTCAAGGTTCGCGGCGCGAGTTCGTCTCCGATTGCGCGCACGATCAGGACAACTGCCAGCGGAACCAGGAAGACCATCGTCAGGCACAGGTTGCCCCAGATCTGATGGCCCAGCATGTAGGACGAGAATCCGAAGATATAACCGCCGAGCAGCGCAGGCCACCAGGCGCGACAGATGCGCCGACAGAGGATGAAGGCGCTCCACGCCGAAAGCGGCAGACTGGTAAGAGACAGGACATTGTAGGCCGCGATCGGGCCCAGCGTGGCGGTCACGGGCCAGACCGCCAAGCTGGGCAGTGGAATTATGGTCGTCCAGGCCAGGTTGAGGCCGATTGGCGCCCACAGCAGATCGGTGAACAGCGGATTCAAGCGGTGAACCAGCGCGTACGGCCACCACACCATCAACCACATCGAGAC
>JBEKLA010000211.1:0-7267 GCA_050010455.1 Binataceae bacterium (SeqCode)
GGCGCAACCTCGACATTCAGGAATAGTCCCGGTCCGCCGCGCTTGATCCGGATGACGTGGCCGAGCAGCATGCCGCGCGGAAAGATACCGTCCAGCCCAGACGTCACCACCTCGTCGCCAACCTGAACATCCTCGGTGCGCTCGACGTACTTCATCACCATTCCGTTGTCGACCACGCCCGCCACGATTCCGCGGGCACGGCTGCGCTCATCGAAGGCGTCGACCGCGGCGTTATGGTCATCGACCCGTAATACCTTGGCCGCGTTGCTGCTGAGCGCGACCAGCTTGCCGACGACGCCGTCGTTGCAGATAACGGCCATGTTGGGCTTGAGCCCGCCGGCGGTGCCACGGCCGATTATCAGCGTGCGCGCAAGGCCGGTCGCGTCGCTGCCGATTACGTCGGCGCCGACTACGTTGAGGCCGACCGCGTCCTTGAGTTCGAGCAGTTCGGCGAGCCGACGGTTCTCGAGTTCGAGCTCCGCCATCCGCGTCTGGTCGCCCTTCATCCGCGCCAGCCGCTCCTTGAGCCGCCGATTCTCGCGGCTGATACCAACCAGGTCGAGATAATCGTGATAGATCCCGCTCGCGCCCTCAGTCAAATGCGTGTTCAGCAGCAGGAGCGGACGCACCATCTCTGTCGCCGCGGCCTCGGGCTTGGCGGCGAGGCTACCCTCGCGCACTCCAATCGAAAGCAAGTGGGCGGAGAGCAGCAGCAGTACTCCGCTCACCAACACCACCCGATTACGCCAGAGAAAGGTATCCCTCACGGTTTGCGCCCCGAAGCGGGGGCTTGAGATAGGCAACTAGCGAAGAAGGTCTCACGTTCATTCGACGGTAACGTCGCGCAGCAACGTCAACTCGTCCAACACCTTGCCCGCGCCCATCACCACCGCGGTCAGAGGATCGTCGGCCAGCGTCACCGGCAACCCGGTCTCCTCGCGCAGCAGCACGTCGAGATTGCGCAGCAGCGCGCCGCCGCCCGCCAGCACGATTCCCTTGTCGACGATATCCGAGGCCAGTTCCGGCGGCGTCCGTTCGAGCGCGATCCGCACCGACTCGACCACCTGATGCACCGGCTCCATCAGCGCCTCGCGGATTTCCTCGTCCGTAATCTCGATCGTCTTGGGCACGCCCGCCACCAGGTCGCGCCCCTTGATCTCCATGGTTTGGATTTCGTTGCCGGGATACGCCGACCCGATCGTTATCTTGATCAACTCGGCGGTGCGCTCGCCGATCAGCAGATTATACTTGCGCTTGATATGCTGGATGATCGCTTCGTCCATCTTGTCGCCCGCGACCCGCACCGATCGCGAAAACACCACGCCGGCCAGCGAAATCACCGCGACCTCGGTGGTGCCGCCGCCGATATCGACGATCATGTTGCCGGTCGGCTCCGTGATCGGCAGCCCGGCGCCGATCGCCGCCGCCATCGGCTCCTCGATCAGGTAGACCTCGCGCGCGCCGGCCGATTCCGCCGACTCGCGCACCGCGCGCTTCTCGACCGCCGTGATTCCGAACGGCACGCAGATCACGATCCGCGGCCGCACCAGCGTCTTGCGATTGTGAATCTTCTGGATGAAGTAGCGCAGCATGTTCTCGGTGATCTCGAAGTCGGCGATCACGCCGTCCTTGAGCGGCCGGATCGCGACGATCGAGCCCGGCGTGCGCCCGAGCATCTTCTTCGCCTCGGCTCCGATCGCCAGCACCCGGCGCGAACCGCGCGAATCCTTCTGCACCGCTACGACCGACGGCTCGTTGCAGATGATGCCTTCGCCCTTGACGTAGATCAGGGTGTTGGCGGTGCCGAGGTCGATCGCCAGATCGTTGGAAAACCAGCCGAATATGGAATTGAGAACCACCGATGTACGCCCCTCGCTTGCTCAGTTTGAGCCCGCACCCATCCACCCTACAGGGCCCACTGCGAGCCCTCCATGCCGCTCCACCCCTGCGGACCGGAAGTATCTATTGAGAACTCGCTAGATTGCCCACTGTTGGCGCCATCTCGAAAGGTAACAAAGTGCGATCACCTGAACAAGGCGGCGACCGTAAACAATTCACAATTTGCCTGATCCGAGCCTAATTCCCTTACCCGAACCGCTGTCATATGACGATCACACGATCCTCAACGCAATGCGCAAGCCCTCACGTTCGCACGTGGCGCTACACCGGGAACGGGAAACCGAGCGGGCGCAGCCCTGCCGCTGACGGTGAGCATCGTGGGGCTTGACCTCAGGGATGCGGATAGTTTCCAAGATGAGAGACTCCTAGACCCCACCACTGTCTAATCGTTCTGATGGGACTCACGGGCTGATAAAAGGCGCGGCGGCCAAATGGAGCGGGTGGTCTCGGTCGGTTGGAGCCTTCTGCCAGCAAGCTGCTCAGCAACTCAGGCGCCGCGTACCCATAGGCAAGCGCGTCCCGAGCTGACCTCGCATTCGCAAACCAAGCCGTAAGCCCACCCACGGCAACGAGCAGCAACATCCCGATCCAAAACGTAGTGGATCGGAGGTACATTGGCACCCTCGGATCGTACCGTGCCCTGATGACGCGAATCACATCGGGGAGCAACGCGCCAACACAGCCTCCCATTACGCTATGACTAATCAACATCGGCGCCTCTTCGCGGACAAAATTGGCGATTCGTTCTTGAAGCAAGCCCGAGCGCAGGAAGGTGGCGAAGCTTGAACACTTTGTCTTTTGATGTTGTTGCGACTGAAGCTCATGATTTTTTTGAAGATAGGAGAAAATAGCGGGCTCCTGCGATACCCAGTAGGTTATTTCATCGTCCAAGTCTGCTTGGGACACAGGTTCGTCGATTCCGTGTTTCTGGTGCCAGGCTCTTATCAGGACGCCATCTAAGTTGGTACGATAAACGGCGTTGTCCCCGTCTGTTGTTCTCTGATTCGTCAGAACCACGTCAACTCCATGCCGCATGTCACCCTGTATTACGTTGAATGTCCGCCCCCTGTGCGATTTTTTATGCGTAATACTCACACTGTGGCTCATCAGATTGCGGCCAGCTGTATTGATTCCGAGCTGTTCGAATACAACGATCGCGTTCGGTGGTGGTTCTTTTGCAGGCTTCATTAAGACAATCGTGACTAGACCTTTCAGATTTTCTTCGAATTGCGGTTTTGACGGCGAGCCGCCATCAGACACAGCGAACGTGGCAAGTAGAATTGCTGTCAAGAGCGACGGCTGGATAAGTACCTTAGATCGCGGCTTCATTTCACAGCGCCCCTTCGCGTCAGGATTGAGCCAAGAAATCGTTTGCTACGTTCTCTTCCTTGCGTGAAACCCCAACCTGGGTTTTATAGCTCGAACGAGGCTTCACATTAAAGCGAATGTTATCCCATCCTTAGCCTCGCTCCACAGGCACCTTCACAGCGGCACCTTTGGCCTTTCGGGACCGACGTAAAGCATCCATAATGGCCTCGCTTTGCCGCGTGACTTCCCGGCGCGCGCAGAGTAACTTGGCGCTTGGCGCTGTCCGGATAGCGGCCTCCCTCTGCGCCGAAAAGGGCCTCCTATCCCGCTCTGAACTTTTCTGGCCATGCATTCGAATAGCGTCGCTCTAGGATCGCGCTAAGCAGCTTGTCGGCCCACATAGTTCCCCCAGGCTCTCGTGAAGTAGCTCTGACCTACTACGTTTCCGACCTGTCTGACCAGGAGAGTCTGCCTCCTCTGGGAATGCAGCGTCCGTCGGCAGAGCCCGGAGCAGCTTGCGGCGGCCTTGCGCAAGCTGCTGGCCCGATAGTTTGAAATCCGGGCATCATCGCCCTAATTCCCTTACCGGAAGTGCTTGTCATATGATGGGGGCACGATGCTCACCTTAATGCGCAAGCACGCCTACTCGTGGGGTATCCGGGTTATCCTGGGCCTGATTCTGCTGGTCTTTGTTTTTTGGGGAATTGGCAGCGGACGCTTCACTCAAATCCGTCCCCTCGCCACCGTTGACGGCCAAAACATCACCTCCGACGAAGTCGCCAAAGAGGCCGAACAACTGCGCAAACGCTACCAGCAGATGTACGGCGCGCTCGCCGATACGCTTCTGCGCGTCAGCAATGTCCGCCAGCAGGCACTCGACATGATTATCCAGCGCCGCCTGATCGCGCTCGAAGCCCGGCGTATCGGATTCGTCGTCAGCGACGAGGCCTTGCGCCAGACGATCGAAGGCACCCGGGCTTTCCAGGTCAGCGGCCGGTTCGATTTCGACACCTATCAGACCGTGTTGCGCAACAATGACATGGAGCCCGACCAGTTCGAGGAGATGACCCGCGACGACCTGTCCGCCGACTTCCTGAGAACGATGGTCGAGGCCGGGGTGGTTATCAGCGACGACGACGCGCATCGCGAATACGATCGCCGCAATCAGAAGGTCTCGTTCGATTACGTCGAATTCAACGCCGATAAATTCGCGCCCGACATCAAGCCCACCGACAATCAAATCGAGGACTACTACAAGAAGAACAGCGAGGCGTTCCGCGAGCCCGAGCGCGTCATGATCGAGTTCATCGATTACGATCCGGCGCTACTGGGCCAGAAGCTCAAACCTGCGGACCGGGACGTCGAGGCCTATTACAAGAGCGACAAGAGCGCCTACAGCCATCCCGAACAGGCGCACGCCCGTCATATCCTGATCAGCGTCGCCGATAGCGCGACCGACAAGGAAAAGGCCGACGCCAAGGCCAAGGCCGAGATGGTTTTGGGCCAGCTCAGGCACGGCGCCGATTTCGCCAAGCTCGCCGGACAATACTCGGATGACCCCGGCAGCAAGAATAACGGCGGCGACCTCGGATGGTTCCCGCGCGGCCAGATGGTGAAGCCGTTCGAGGACGCGGCCTTCAAGCTCAAACCCGGACAGATTAGCGACGTCATCAAGAGCCAATTCGGCTACCACATCATCAAGCTCGAGGAACTCAAGCCCGCCAGCACCGATACGCTCGAGCAGGCGCGGCCTCATGTGATCGAAGCGCTCCAGCGCAAGGCCGGCGACGAAATCGCGCATCACGCGCTCCACGACGATCTCACCGCCGCGCTCAACGGCACCGACCTCGACAAAATCGCCGCCAAGCGCAACCTGAAGCTGGTTCGCACGCCGTACTTTGCCGCTGGCGATACCGTCGCCGGCACCGAGCACAACCCCAATATCGTCCAGAGCGCGCTCAAGCTCGAAAAAGGCGACGTGCGCACGGTCACCGGCGGCAAAGCCGACGCCGTCCTGGTCAAGCTGGTCGATCGCCGCGCATCCTACATTCCGCCGTTCGCCGACGTTCGCGATAAAGTGCGCGCAAAACTGGTGCAAGCCCAGGCGCAGGTTGCCGCCCGCCAGGCCGCCGACGCTTTCTTGAAACGGGTCAAGACCGCCGCCGATTTCTCCAAGATCGCCGCCGCCGACAATCTCCATGCTTACAGCACCGGCCCGTTCGATCGCACTCAGAACGTGCCCGGAATCGGCGAATTCGCCGAAGTTACCGAAGCGGCAGGCACGATTCCGATCCTTCCCGGACTCATCGACCATGTGATGCAACACAACGGGAACTCCTACGTTTTCCTGCTGCTTAGCCGCGTATCGCCGAGTCAGGACGATTGGAACAAGGCGTCGGCGCACTTTAAAGAGCAATTTTTGGAAAGCCGCCGCGCCGAGGCCTGGCAGGCTTTCCTTGACTCTCTCAAGGAGCGCGCCAAAATAATGGTTGATACCAAGCAGTTAGGCGAACAGCCGGCCTGACCCTGGTCGTCGGCGACACGGCTTCGGGCTGGCAAAGGCGGATATGGGCGAATCAGACGATGACCCTCACCCAAATCTCCAAACAGTCGATACCGATGAATTCTTCTTCCCCGGCAGTGGATTAAGTGCGCTTTTAATTCACGGCCTGTCGGGTACCCCCTACGAGATGCGCTTCGTCGGCGAGCGTCTCGCGGATGCCGGGGTGCGCGTATGCGGGGTGAAGCTCGCCGGGCACGCCGCGGCCGCCGAGGATCTGGGAGCGACCAACCATAATCATTGGTATCAGAGCGTGGTCGACGGCTTCGAGCGGATACGCCAGTTCGGCGACCCGATCGTCGTGATCGGGCAGTCGGCCGGCGCCGTGCTCGCGGCGCGGCTCGCGATCGACCAAACCGAGGAGATCGCCGGCCTGATCATGCTCGCTCCCGCCTTTTTCCTCAATTTCTGGACCTGGACCGCGCTGCGATTAATCCGGAAACTGGGGCCGCTCGCGGGTCAGGTCTACTTGCGCGGCGACGGGCCGGACGTGCACGACGCGGCCGCCCGCCGCATTCATCCGCGCACGCAACTGATGCCGCTGAGCGCCGCGGTAAGCCTCTTCCAGCTCTCGGCCGCCGTTCGTCCCAGGCTGGAAAAGATAACGCCGCCCGCGCTCATAATCCACGGCCGCCAGGATCACGTATGCCCGCAGAAAAAGAACGTCGACTTCGTGATGGGCCATCTCGGCAGCGCGCACAAACGCGCCGTGATCCTCGACAACAGCTTCCACGTGATCTCGGTTGATATCGACAAGGCTCGCGTCGCCGACGAAGTGCTCGGCTTCATCGCCCAATTCCGCTCCGCCCCGGAGAAACTGAGGGCGATAGGGTGACGTAGCGTCGGCAGCGTCGGAATCCCGCAATCAATAAGGATCGCTCGGCAACGTAATCCGCTCGCGCGGATGCGCGCGAGCGCGGTGGAGCGATTCGCTACATTTTCTTGCAATCTTGGCACATAAAGGACTAAATAGGTCCACTACAGAATGTCATTGTTCAAACTAGGAGGACAGGAATGCGGCTTTCGCGAGTTGCTCCCGTCCAACGTCGAACCAGGGCTGGAACCCGAGTTTTTGTCGTGGCGATCGCGCTGCTGGCGACCGGATTTGCCCAGCCGGCGCGCGCGGCGGTCCTGTGCGTCGCCCCCAGCGGCTCAGTGCCTCCCGGGCAGGCGAAGAAACTGGGCTGTTCGCCAACCATCTATACACAGATTGGCGCCGCAGTTGGCGCCGCCTCGGCCGACGATACTTTGATGGTGCTGAAAGGCGTCTACAACGAGATGGTTACGATACCCTCGTCGCTGACCGGTCTCAGCCTGATCAGCGTAAGCGGCAGCGCCAAGACGATAATCGACGGCACCGGACTGCAGAACGGAATCTTCGATCAGGCAAGCGGCGTGACGATCAACGGCTTTACCATCAGAAACGCCGAACACGAGGGAATCCTGGTGCAAGGGCCGGCCGCGTCTTGTTCCGGATCGTGTACCGCCACCGCTGCAGAG
>JBEKLA010000212.1:0-7247 GCA_050010455.1 Binataceae bacterium (SeqCode)
CCGGCGGCAATGTTCGCGACTGGCTCTACGTCGAGGATCACGCCCGAGCGCTCTTGGCAGTCATCGACGCGGGACGGCCCGGCCAGACCTACTGTATCGGCGGTCGCAGCGAGAGGACGAATCTGGACGTCGTCAGGTCGATTTGCGCGCTGCTCGATGAACTCGTTCCCAATAAGACCATCGGCCGACGCGAAGCTCTGATTACATTTGTCGCCGATCGTCCCGGCCACGATCTGCGATATGCGATCGATCCCACGCGAATTGCAACCGAGCTCGGCTGGCAACCGCGTGAGACCTTTGAAACCGGCTTGCGCAAGACGGTAGAATGGTATCTGACCAACCGACCATGGTGGCAGCGCATCCGTCGCAGCGTCTATGGCGGCGAACGCTTGGGGATCCTGGCGTGATCTTGGCATTCGGTGGCAACGGGCAGCTCGGCCAAGAACTGGTGCGCGCCGCTGCGGCGCGCGCAATATCCATGCGCACGCTGTCGCGCGCCGACGCTGACATAAGCGACAGTGCCGCCGTCGCCGCGGCACTCTCGCGCAACATACCCGACCTGGTGGTGAACGCGGCGGCCTACACCAAGGTCGATCTTGCAGAAAACCAATAGGCACGGCGGGACAATGAGATCGGCCCTGCCGTGCTTGCCAACGCCTGCGCCGTTGCCGGCGTGCCCATGGTACAAATTTCGACCGATTACGTTTTCGACGGCACGATGACCGGCGCCTATCGCGAGAGCGATCCGATATGTCCAATCAATGTCTATGGCCGCACCAAAGCCGCCGGCGAAGACGCACTGCGGCACATCCTCAAGCGCCACGTCATTATGCGTACGGCGTGGCTCTATAGCGAGTTTGGTCACAATTTTCTCAAGAGGATCTTGCGCCTGGCAACGACCCGCGACGAGTTGCGCATTGTCAGCGATCAACACGGCAGCCCGACATCGGCACGCGAGGTCGCCGAGGCTATTCTCAACATTGTGCCTGCCCTGCTGCGGGGCAATGCGAGCTGGGGAACTTATCATTTCACCGCGGGCGGCATCACCAGCTGGCATGAATTTGCAAGCCGAGTCGTCGCGATTCAAGCGCCGATCACTGGCCGCAGTCCGCCCGTGGTCCCCATCCAAACCGCCGAATATCCGACGGGGGCGCGGCGGCGAGCCAACTCTCACTTGGATTGTCGATTGTTCGCGCAAGTGTTCGGCTTCGCGCCGCATCATTGGACCGAGGACGTTGACGCCACGGCGCGAACGCTGGCCGCAGCTTCGCAACCGCAGGCGAGCCATGTCGCGTAAGGGAATCGTGCTTGCCGGCGGCGCGGGCACGCGTCTGCATCCGTTGACGATTGTCACGTCAAAGCAGCTCTTGCCGGTCTACGACAAACCGATGGTTTATTACCCGCTGTCGGCGCTCATGCTCGCGGGCATTCGCGACATTTTGATAATCACGACGCCGCAAGATCAGGTGGCATTCAAGCGTCTCTTGGGAACCGGAAAACAGTGGGGCGTCAGCTTCGATTATGCCGAGCAGGCGGCCCCCAATGGTCTCGCCGAGGCTTTCGTGATCGGGGCGGATTTTGTGCGCGGACATCCGTCATGTCTGATTCTCGGCGACAACATCCTGTATGGACACGGACTTCAGGAAACCCTGCGCCGTGTCAGCGCGAACATTCAAGGCGCCACGATTTTCTCGTACTGGGTCGAAAATCCGCAACGCTATGGCGTGATCGAGTTCGGCGGCGATAATGAAGTGCTCTCGATCGACGAGAAGCCGCAAGCTCCGAAGTCGAACTGGGCGGCGATTGGCCTTTATTTTTACGACGAAGACGTCGTCGAACTGGCCAAGCAGCTGAAGCCATCGGCACGCGGCGAGCTGGAAATCACCGATCTTAACCTTCTCTATATGCGCCGGCGACGGCTCAGTGTCGAACGGCTTGGGCGCGGCTTCGCGTGGTTCGATGCTGGAACCCATGATGCTCTTCTGGAAGCCGCGGAATTCGTCCGCGTTCTGCAACACCGGCAAGGACAGCTTGTGTGTGCGCCGACTGAAATCGCGTTTCGCAACGGTTGGATCAATGCTGACCAGCTCAAGTTGCTCGCGGAAAAGTATAGCAAGAGCTACGCGAGCCGGCTATTAGATAACCTGAGCAATTAGAGGGGGTGTACGTTTACCGTTTGGGCCTTGCGAATCGGCCCGGCGCAGTCTGCCAATGCATTGGCAACTACACTCGTGCGTACGGACCACAGGTATGATTTACCCCGCTGGATAGACAGCTGCGAGCGATTATTCGAAGGGAAGGAGCGTGTCAGTTGCAAGCTGCGCAGACGAGAGCATGCACGCGTACCATGGACGACTTTGAGTCGATCGTCTAGACAAGCTCCGCCATGCTGCTGTCCGTTATCATTCCGGTCTACAACGAACGCCTCACGCTGGGCACCATTCTGCGGGTGGTGGCGCGGACGTTGCCCGACGTCAGCAAGGAAATCATCGTCGTCGACGACTGCTCGAAGGACGGCACGCGGGAATGGCTGAAAGCCAATTTCCCGGACGGCGCCCGCAGCGGATCGTCGATCGATCTCGACCACGACGGTCAACTGATTTTCGCGCAGGAATCGGGCCCGTCGCGGGTCACCGTCCGTCCGATCTTTCATGAGCGCAACAGAGGCAAAGGCGGCGGACTGCAGACCGGATTTGCCGCATTCACCGGAGACATCCTGGTGATCCAGGACGCCGATCTCGAATATGATCCGAGCGACTGGCAGCCGATGTATGATCTCATCGCGGTCCGCAAGGTTGCCGATGTGGTGTTCGGCTCCCGCTTCTACGGCCGCCCGCACCGTTCGCTGTATTTCCATCATTACTTCGCCAACCGGCTGATCTCGTTGCTTTTCAATATCGTCTTCAACCAGACGCTGACCGACATCGAGACGTGCTACAAGATGATGACGCGCGAGGTGGCGCGCTCGCTGCGGCTGACCGCCAACGATTTCGGCATCGAAGTGGAAATGAGCGCCGAAATCGCCCGGCAGCGCAATCTGCGCATTTATGAGCTCGGCATCAGCTATTACGGCCGCACCTACGCGGAAGGCAAGAAGATCAACTGGAAGGACGGGCTGAAGGCGCTGTGGTACGTGTTCAAGTTTCGCTTCGGGTGACGGGACGATGACGAGCGGCGATTGTGAACGGCAAACCTCGTCTGCCGGCCGAAACTGGAGGCGCGTCGTCATCGGCCTGCTCGGCGTCGTCATCGGCGGCGTATTCCTTTGGCTGGCGCTGCGGCACATCGATCCTCGCGACCTCGAGCACGCGCTACGCGAGATGGAGGGCAAATGGCTGATCGCCGGCGTCGCCGTCTATCTCGGCGCCATCGGTCTGCGCTGCCTGCGCTGGGGTATTCTGCTGCGCGCCGCCGGCACCGTGAAGTGGCGCCACGCCGCCGAGGCGCTGGTGACGGGATTTGCCGCCAACTACATCCTGCCCGGACGCGTCGGCGAGCTGTTCCGCGCCGATTACGCTCGCCGCGTCTTCAACATGAGCCGCTTTACGGCCTTGGGCACGATCGTCGTCGAGCGGGTCTGTGATGGCGTTGTTCTGGTTTGCGCACTGTGGATCGGTTTTGCTTGGATTTTGCTCACCCGCTTAGCAGCGCCTGAGAAGGCGTGGGTGCTTCTGGTCGGCGCTGCAGCGAGTATACTCTTTGGCGCGGCGCTGATATTCATCCTGCTGTCGCAGCGCATCGATTTGCGCCGGTTCGGCGTGATGGAAAGCATTGCCACGCGCTGGGATCGGCTGATCGACGGGGTCGCCTCGGTGCTGCGCGGACACGCGACCGTCGTCGCGGCGTGTTCAATCGGAGTGTGGATCTTGGAGGTCTTGGCGCTGGCCAGCGTGGTGCGCAGCTTCGGCGTCAGCCTGTCGCCGCCGGAGAGCCTGATGTTGCTCGGTCTGGCGTCGCTCAGCACATTGGTGCCGACCGCCCCCGGTTATGTGGGCACTTTCCAATTGGTGTTCGCCCACATCTTTGCCATGTTCGGCTATCCGCAAGCGACCGGAATCATCGCCGCGACCGCGGTGCAGATTTTCTGCTTCGGCTCGGTGACAATCCTCGGCGGAATTGTGCTGCTCTCGCGCAGTGGCATTACCATCTGGCGGGCGCGCAAATGGGCCGCGCCGCACGAATTGTGAACGTTCACCCTTCCGCTCGTCGCAATCGAACCGATCGTTCTGTTGGAGCTTAACGGCGAAATCAGCGTCGCGTTGACCCCGGTCGTTCAGATCCTAGTGGCGTCATCAGCCGTGCTGGCGTTTCGCCCGGGTTTTTGGCCGGCCAATGATATGGGGCGAATCTGCCGGGCTTTAGTGATCGCCGGCGCCCTCGTCTGCGTGCTGTTCTATCTTCTGACCGTCAAGACCCACAATCATTCTTTGTTCCGCGTTCTCTATGACCTGGTGCCGGGAGCCAAGGCGATCCGCGTTGGCCTTCGCGGCATGGTGGTGGCCAATCTGTTTGCGGTGACGGCCATCGGATTGACGTTCGATCGGGTCATCCGGTTGACGTTGCAGGCGCCCCCACCTGTCGCTGCGCCTCGCACGGCTCGGCGCGGCGACGGCGGTACTGGCGCTGGCGGCAATTGAGCAAGTGAACCTCTCGCAGCGAACTATTTTGTCCCGTAATTTCGAGCGCCAGCATTTGGCTGCCGTTGCCAACCATCCGCGGGACGCCTGAGTTTCTACGCCGCTCCTCAGCCTCGTCGCGCACCCTTTGAAGTGCAGATCGACGCCATCATGGTTGCCCAGGCCCAGCATCTGCCGACCATCAACGGCTATTCCGGCCTTCCTCGGCCAGGTTGGGATTTTTACGACACCAATGATCCTGATTATGAACGACGCGTCGCTCAATGGACCGCCAACCGGCCGAAAGGCGTTTGCCGCCTTGACGTCGCGGCCGGAGCCTGGTCGCTCACGCCGTGGTAAGGCAATCGAGGAACCGTTTGACACGCGCCCCATAATTCGGGTTAGAGAAGCCTGCGAAGCTTCCGGTTGGCAGAATCGGCAAAGCCGCCTCTGCAGGAGGGGTGCGGAAGCGTCTTGGATCTGACGACGTTTCGTCATGGGGTCTATGATACACCGAGCTATCGCCGCTGTTAGGAACTGGGCGCCGCGCGTTTGGATCGGTCCCGTCGTGCGCCGGGCAATGTTCCGTGCGCACACCTACATCGCCGGCCGGCCGCACTTGGATGCGTTTACCAAGGATATTATTGCCCGTGTTCCTCTCCTGGACCGGCGAGTGCGAGCGGTCGTCCGGGCGGAACGCGAGGACCGGTATCAAGCGATACCGGTGCGCGCAACACGCATCGGCGCGGCCGACCTGACACCGCGGGAGCATCAAGTTTATCTGGACCTCGTTAGGGCGCTGCGATCCGTGCAATAATCGGCACGGTCGGATCGAACGCGAGATGCGAATTGTCCTAGATCTCCAGGGTGCGCAGACCGGCAGCCGATTTCGCGGCATCGGCCGCTTTGCGCTGTCGCTCGCCAAGGCCATCGCCGCAAATCGCGCCGGCCACGAGGTGCTGCTCGCGCTCAACGGTTTGTTTCCCGACACGATCGAGCCGATCCGCGCCGCTTTTGATTCGCTGCTGCCTCAGGACAATATCCGGGTCTGGTTGGCCCCCGGCCCGGTCGCGGTCGATACCGGGAGCCCAGTTCGGCGGCAAGTAGCGGAATATATTCGCGAAGCTTTTCTAGCGAGTCTCGGGCCGGATGTGGTGCATGTCAGCAGCCTGTTCGAAGGCTTTGGCGACGACGCCGTGACCAGCATCGGCACGTTTGCCCCGTTGCCGACCGCAGTTACGCTTCATGATCTTATCCCTTTGACGGCCCCGCTTCCGCATCCCGCCTTTGCGGCATATTACGCCGCCAAGCTGGATTCCTTTCGCCGGGCCGATCTCTGGTTGGGCAATTCGCATTTTTCGTGTCAGGAGGCGATCGCGCTTCTGCATCTGCAGCTCGACAAAGTCGTCTACATCGGCGGTGCCGCGGAGCCTCAGTTCAGGTGCATCGATCTGTCAGATACCGAACGCCGCTGCATCATGCAGGCTTACGGCCTGGAAAAACCTTTCATCTGCTGGGTCGGAACACCGGAAGACCGAAAGAACGTCGCCGGTCTGCTGCAGGCGTTTTCGCGTCTCGCGCCGGAACTGCGGGCGAGATTTCAGATTTTGATTATCGGCAAGATGCAGGCCAGCGAGGTCGCTGCGGTGAAACGGCTGGCGGCGAAGTTTGGCCTTGCACAGCACGAGGTAGCGTTCGCGGGATATATCGACGACGATGACCTTGTGCGGCTTTACAACATATGCCGCGCTTTTGTGTTTCCAAGTTTCCATGAAGGATTCGGCTTGCCAGTCCTGGAGGCGATGCAGTGCGGGGCGCCGGTCATCGCATCCAATTCGACCAGTATCCCCGAGGTCGTTGGATCGAAAGCCGCCTTGTTTGATCCGAACTCGGTTGACGACATCGCGAGCAAGCTGCAACGCGTTCTCACTGACGATGAATTCCGCGCCGACCTGATCGCCCTACAACTCCAGCAATCCCGGCAATTCTCCTGGAATGAAAGCGCGAAAAGAGCGATTAAGGCATTCGAGGGCCTGCATGCCACCGCTGCAACTCGTCCGAGCGCTGCGACGCTCTACAAGGATCTCATTACATCCACTGCGACTATCATCGGCAAAAACGCATTGCCCCGATCCGCCATCATTTCCACAGCGATGGCGATCGCTCAAAACCATCCGGACAGCCGTTCCGGCAAGACGCTTTTTGTTGACGTGTCGGAGCTCGCACAGCACGATGCCAATACCGGCGTGCAACGCGTGACGCGGAGCATCCTCAAGCAGCTGCTGGAAAAGCCGCCGGCGGGCTACGTTGTCGAGCCGGTTTACGGCACGCCGGAACGGTCCGGCTATCGCTATGCCAAGAAATTCATACAGGGTTTTTTGCAACTGGACCATGATGTCACAGAAGAGCGTTTCATCGATGTCCGGCGCGGAGACATCCTTTTAGGCTTGGACTTGCAGCACCACGTCGTCCTGAAAAATCGGGATTATTACGCGCGCCTCCGTAATCTCGGGGTAAAGGTCTATTTTCTGGTCCACGATCTGCTGCCGACCCAATTTCCGCATTATTTTACCGCCGGAGCCGCTGAAGGGCACCACAATTGGCTCGCTGTTGTCTCGCAGTCTGACGGCG
>JBEKLA010000213.1:0-7240 GCA_050010455.1 Binataceae bacterium (SeqCode)
AGCTAATTAAGCTAGTTTGCCTGTTTTCACCGCGTGTGGCAAGTGACCGCCGCGCCCTCGGAGCCGAAGCCCCCGCGCGGCAATTCTTTACGGCCGTAGCGCACGTCCGGTGCCCGTCAAATAGAACGGGCGCTGAGGTCCGGAGGTGAGTTGCGTTGATACTGACCGCTGCGATAGGTACATGATCTTATGCGATTCTGCCCCGAATGTGGTGCCCCGGTCGTCGCCGGAGCGAAATTTTGTGTCGAATGTGGCCAGGCTCTGAATCAGGCGCCGCTCGCCGAGGAGCAGCCCGCTCAGGCTGAGCCCGCTCAAGTTAGCGCGAGCCGCGCCCCCAGCCCGGTTTTCGCCGTGGTGTTCGTCGCCATCGTGGTCGTCGGTCTTGCCGCCGCCTATTTGATCGGACGTATGGGGCCGGAGACGCAGCCTGCGCCCGCCACGACTGCCGATACGGGCGCCAACGCCAGCGCCGGCGGTGGAAACCTGCCGCCCGGCCATCCCAAGGTCGAATTGCCCGCCGAGGCGCGCAAGCTGATCGCCGAGATCCGCGGCAAGGCCGAGGCTAATCCTAAAGACGTTGTTGCCTGGAACAAGTTGGGCGACGCTACATTCCACGCTTCTCAAATCGATAAGAGCTATATGCGCGAATCGCTCGAAGCCTACGGACACGTGCTCAAAATCGATCCCGAGAACCTCGACGCGTTGCGCGGCGTCGGCAACGTCAACTACGACCGCGGCACCTACGATCAGGCGATCGCCGCCTACGAGCACTATCTGAAGAAGAAGCCCGACGATCCCGAAGTGCGCGTTGATCTGGGCACGATGTACCTCTACACCCACAATGCCGACCAGGCGATAATCCAGTACAAGAAAGTGCTGGCGCTGAAGCCCGGCTTCTTCGAGGCCTATTTCAATATGGGCGTGGCCTACCTGCGGCTCAACGAGACGGACAAGGCGCACGAAGCTTTCGACCAGGCGCTCAAGGGCGCGCCGGACGACGAAACTCGCAAACAGATCAAGGAAGCGATAGCCAAGTTCAGCGGCTCACCCGTTCCGGCCGAAGGTGAGGAAGCCTCCGCCGGCGCTGCCAATGGCGCGAGCGCCTCGAACAGCGCCGCCGCGCCCGCGAACACTTTCGAAGGCGCGATAGAAAACATGGTGCGCGGCGTCAATTTCATGGGACCCAAGGTGAAATCGGTCGAATGGCCGGACAAGCACAAGGCTCTGGTGCTGCTCGACGACTTCCCGATGGACGAGATGCCTGCGGGCGCGAAGAAGAAGTTTATCGACGACATCAAGAACGGAATCGCCAAGGCCAAGACCCAGTACAAGGTCGACGGCAGCGTCGAGGTTGATCTTGCCGACGCCGCCTCCCGCAAGACCATGGAAACCGTCACGCGGTAGTCGGCAGCGCTAGTATCGGATCTCTAGCACGGGCCGTTCGCGCGTCATTTCGAGCGCAGCGAGAAATCCTGAACTCCTATCCCCGCTCCCTGACCGAGTGCCGCGCGGATGAGTGTGCCTCTGCTCTTCCGGCTTCGGCGCCAACCCCATTCGGCAGTCGCTCCGCAAAACTCAGGAGGGCCGGGATTGCTCCCGGCCCTCCTGCCCGCCACCACATCCGCAACCGCCGCCCACACCCTCAGGCAGAATCGATTATCCGCCTGCCAGCTTTCGTCTTGACGCGGGCCCCGGAGGAATCCACCACCCGTCGTCTCTCCCCCCCTTCGTCACCACTGCCTCATCCGCCCCGCCGTCAGCCCCGCGTAAAACTTCCGGCCTTTGCTACCCAGTCCTCCTCACATTCCTCCGGGGCCTTCACCGACCGCCCAGCCGGTGCAAACTTCCCGCGCCCGCGATCGCGCGGCTCAGGATTGAACCCTTTCAGGCTTGCGCTCGAACAACGATCGAAACCTGCTGTATTGCTGCAGCATCAGCGCCCGCCGGTTATGGCAGAAGAAGCCGCGATGCTCCTCGGCGGACTCCTCCACGAGCTGCCACTGCACCCACGGCCACGGCTGGCGCGTCGCGCGCTCGATCTGCACCGCCAGGCCGCACAGGCGGCAGTGCGCGCGCACCTGAACCGCCGCTTCGGGCGTCGCGATTTCCACGGTCGCGACTTCGAACTGATGGCCGAGATGAGTCAGCCCTTCGATATCGACCGGCGTGCCGAGCTGTGCAAATTCAGTTTTGAATTCCATGCCCACCTCTCACGAGCAACCGCTGGTAGCTCCGCAGTTCATGCACTTGTAGCAACTGCCGTTGCGCACCATGATACAGCCGCAATCCGGACACGGCGGCGCGTCCTGCTGATTCAGGAACGGCTGGCGCCATTCGCTGTCCTTGCCTTCGCGCAGGCTGGCGACCGAATCGGCCGGAGGCGAAGCTTCGCTCGAGCTGCGAAGCTCCGCTTTTTCGGTGCCCGTTCCACTTCCGGAATCGAGCACTAATCCGACTTCGCGTTTGGCCTCTTCATCGAGGAATCTCGACGCCATCCACCGGAACAGGTAGTCGACGATCGACTTGGCGTACGGGATCTGCGGATTCTTGGTGAAGCCCGACGGCTCGAATCTCATGTGGGCAAACTTGTCGACCAGGAATTGCAGCGGTACGCCATACTGAAGCGCGTAGGATATCGCGGTCGCGAACGAATCCATCAGGCCCGAGATGGTCGAGCCCTGCTTCGACATGTTGACGAAAATCTCGCCCGGCCGGCCGTCCTCGTACATGCCGACGGTGATATAGCCTTCGTGGCCGGCGATATCGAATTTGTGCGTAAGCGATTTGCGCTCGTCGGGAAGCTTGCGCCGAATCATGCGCTGGGCCGCCGCCACGGCGATCGCGGCCGACGCCTTGACGCTCTCGGCCGCTTCGCCCTTGGCCTTGCCGACGTTGAGCGGCTGAATCCGCTTCGATCCGTCGCGATAGATCGCAACCGCCTTCAGCCCCAGCCGCCACGCCATCATGTAGGCCTCGGCGACCTCATCGACGCTCGCCTCGGCCGGCATGTTGATCGTCTTCGAGATCGCGCCCGAGATGAACGGCTGCACCGCGCCCATCATCTTGAGATGGCCGAGGTAGTGGATCGAGCGCGCTCCGGCTCGCGGCTTGAACGCACAGTCGAACACCGGCAGATGCTGATCCTGGAGCGCCGGCGCGCCCTCGATCGTCTCGTGCTCGTCGATATACTCGACGATCTCCTGCACCTCGCGCGAGTCGTAGCCCATGCGCTTGAGCGCTCGCGGCACGGTGTTGTTGATGATCTTGAGCATCCCGCCGCCGACCAGCTTCTTGTACTTGACCAGCGCGATATCGGGTTCGATTCCGGTGGTGTCGCAATCCATCATGAACGCGATCGTGCCGGTGGGCGCGATCACACTCGCCTGCGAGTTGCGATAGCCGGCCGCCTGGCCCGCCCGGATCGCGTCGTCCCACGACTCGCGCGCCGCGCGCAGCAGCTCGAGCGGCACGTGCGCGGGTTCGAGCTTGTGGGCGCACGCGCGATGGTGCTCGATCACCTTGAGCATCGGCTCGCGATTCGGCGCGTAACCCGCAAACGGCCCCATCACTTCCGCGATCCGCGCCGACTGCGCGTAGGCTTCGCCGGTCATCAGCGCCGTGATCGCGGCCGCGTAGCTGCGCCCGCTGTCGGAATCGTACGCGATTCCGAGCGCCATCAGCAGCGCGCCCAGATTGGCGTATCCCAATCCCAATTCGCGATAGGCCCTGGCGTTGGCCGTGATTTCTTCGGTCGGATACGAGGAGTTGTCGACCAGAATATCCTGCGCCGTGATCATGACGTCGACCGCCTGGCGAAACGCCTTGACGTCGAACTCACCGCGCTCGTCGATAAATTTGAGCAGGTTGAGCGAGGCCAGATTGCACGCCGAGTTGTCGAGATGCATGTACTCGCTGCACGGATTCGATGCGTTGATTCGTCCCGCGGCCGGGCACGTATGCCAGTTGTTGACCGTGGTGTCGAACTGCA
Source organism: Binataceae bacterium (SeqCode) (assembly GCA_050010455.1). Taxonomy (GTDB): domain Bacteria; phylum Desulfobacterota; class Binatia; order Binatales; family Binataceae; genus DATJOQ01. Next base: position 3,989 of record JBEKLA010000213.1, read on the forward strand.
TCCCGGGATCGCCGCACGCGTGCGCCGCCTCCGCGATCATCCGCAGCAGATCGCGCGCGCGATAGCTCTTGGCCACCTCGCCGCTCTTGACGAAGCGCGTGCGCCATTCGCCGTCGTTCTGCACCGCCTGCATGAACTCGTCGGTCACGCGCACCGAGTTGTTGGCGTTCTGGAAGAACACCGATCCGTAAGCGTCGCCGTCGAGCGAGGAATCGTATCCGGCCTCGATCAGCGCCCAGGCCTTCTTCTCTTCCTCCTGCTTGCACTTGATAAACTGTTCGACATCGGGATGGTCGACGTTGAGCACCACCATCTTGGCCGCGCGCCGCGTCTTGCCGCCCGATTTGATTACTCCCGCCGACGCGTCCGCCGCCTTCATGAACGACAGCGGCCCCGACGCCGTCCCGCCCGACGACAGCCGCTCCTTGCACGAGCGCAACGCCGACAGGTTGACGCCCGATCCCGATCCGCCTTTGAAGATCATCCCCTCGTTGCGGTACCAGCCGAGGATCGACTCCATGTTGTCCTCGACCTTGAGGATGAAGCAGGCCGAGCATTGCGGCTTGGGCTCGATTCCGACGTTGAACCATACCGGGCTGTTGAACGACGCCTTCTGCTCGAGCAGCAGATGGGTCAGCTCGGCGTGAAACGTGTCGCGGTCTTCAACAGCGCGAAAGTAATTTTGCTTCTCGCCCCATCCCGTGATCGTGTCGGTCACCCGCGAGATCAACTGGCGCACGCTGGTCTCGCGCTTGGGGCTTCCGATCGGGCCGCGGAAGTATTTCGACACCACCACGTTGGCCGCGGTCTGCGACCAGGTTCGCGGCACTTCAACCCCCTGCTGCTCGAACACGACGCGGCCGTCCTCGCCCGCGATTACCGCCGAACGGAACTCCCATTCGACCGCGTCCATCGGGTCAGCACCCGGCCGGGTGAAGAAGCGATTGATCACGATGCCCTTCTTGGTGGCGGTTGGTTGACGGCTGCCGATAGTTTCGTGTTCGATGCTTTGCGCCATTTGTTCGCGGCCTCCGACTCCAGCCTTAAATCCCCACCCCAATTAGCCGTTAACCCTGTTTTAATCGCTTTCGGTAATGCCACGGTAATAGTAGGGAAAGATTCGAATGTCAAGCCTAAAACACAACATATGGTATCAACATCCTGTGGACAACACATTGGTTAGGTCTGTTGATAATTCTTCGCCTTATTATCGCTTCGACGCCTAAATATCTGGCACGCAAAGAATTTGCACCCTGCGATTCGGCCTCACCAGCGCACTTCCTTCGACAGAAACTCCATCTATGTACAGGCGTCCGCGGCTGCTCTCTTGTACCGGCCGCGCGCGCGGCTATAGTGGGCGCGCGATGAGCTTGCGGCGGCGAAAAAGTCCCGAGCGCTTCGGCGACGCGATGCAATCGGTGCTCGACCGCCTCGATCCCGAGGGCCATTTCGAGATCGTGCGGCTGACCCGGGTGTGGCCGGAGATAGTCGGCGAGGCGATCGCGCGCCGCACCGAAGTCAGCCAGCTCAAGTTCCACACTGCGGTCGTCAAGGTTTCGGGCGCGATGTGGATTCAGGAGCTGAGCCTGATGAAGCGTGAGATTCTGGCGCGCCTGGTCGCGCGTTTGGGCGACGATTCAGTGCGCGACCTGCGCTTCGTGAAGGGCACGCTAAGCCGCCGCGGCACGCCGCGCGGGCGCCTGGTGCCGCGCGGCACGCGCAAAGCGATCGCGTTGCCCGAGCTCAAGGACCCCGAGCTCAAGCGCGCGTTCGAAAGCCTGATCGAAGCCTGGGGCCGCTCCCCGCGCTAATCGATTTCTAACGCCTCGAACAGTAGAATCAACCGCGGCACGATTGCCGACTGACGTCCTGTTCACACCACCCGAAAAGAGCGAGTCCTGACGACATCAGGTCCGGCTATCGCGCTAATTTTTTCTGGAGCATGGCGGATACGAAATTGACATCCATGGCGATCCCTACTCGAGAATCAGTTGCGACGACCTCGGCCGACCAGCCGGCGCCGATGAACTGGCGCGTCGAGTTTACCTCGGCGAATCCCGCGCCGCTGCCCGTGCGCATCGCGTTTCCGATCGTGGCGTGCGCGGCACTACTACCTTTTGCTTCTCCCGGAACAGCATTGATGGTGGGTATCGCTTTGGCGCTAACCGTCGGCAATCCTTATCTGCTAACCACAGGACGCCTGATCACACCGCTGCTGCAGATTTCGGTGATCGGACTCGGCGCTGGAATGAATCTCGCCGAAGTCGGGCGGGCGGGAGTGCATGGCTTCTTCTACACGGTAATCGGGATCTCGCTCACGATGAGTATCGGCCTGAGCCTGGGATGGCTGATTCGCACCCAACGCGATACTTCGCTGCTGGTGACCGTGGGGACAGCGATCTGCGGCGGCAGCGCGATCGCGGCGGTCGCCCCGGCGATCCGCGCCAAGCATCATGACGTGTCGGTCGCGCTGGCGACGGTGTTTTTTCTTAACGCGATCGCCTTGTTCATCTTTCCGCCGATCGGGCGCCACTTCGGGCTTGGCCAAACCCAATTCGGCGTCTGGAGCGCGCTTGCGATTCACGACACCAGCTCTGTGGTTGGCGCCGCGATGCAATACGGCGCGCGAGCGCTGGAGATCGCAACCACGATCAAGCTCACCCGCGCGCTCTGGATCGTGCCGGTCACGCTGGTGATCGGGATAGTGTGGAATCGCGCAAGCGGTGTGGCGAGCGCCGGCAAGGCCAAGCGCCCCTGGTTTATTTTGGGATTCCTCGCCGCAGCCGCGATCGTAACCTGGATTCCCGCGCTCAAACCCGCGGGCCACGTCATCTTCGTCAGCGCCCAGCGCGCATTGGTCGTAACCCTGTTTTTTATCGGGTCGGGACTTAGCCGTAACGCATTGCAAGCGGTCGGCAAACGTCCGTTGATTCAGGGCTTCCTGCTATGGGTCGTGATGGGAAGCGGCACTCTCGGCGCGATCCTGCTCGGATGGATCGGCTAATCCGCTGGTGTTGCCGATAGCGCAACTGGTGCCGCGCGGCACGCGCCAAGCGACCGCGTTGCCCAAGCTCAAGGACCCCGAGCTCAAGCGCGCGTTCGAAAGCCTGATCGAAGCCTGGGGCCGCTCGCCGCGCTAATTCGATTTCTAAGCTACTGTTCCTGACCGAAATTTCTGAGACGCTCGGTTGCCGCGCTCCGATCTTTTCTTCTGTCCCTCGCCCGCTCTTTGGCGGGAGAGGGCGAGCGTCA
>JBEKLA010000214.1:0-7219 GCA_050010455.1 Binataceae bacterium (SeqCode)
CACCGCTACCAACGTCTCGCGGCGTGACCCACATTGACCGTTGATTTCCGTCGGAACGACCGTTGCGGCATGGTCCACACATCTCTTGATCGAAGGCCTGTTCCGTCGTATTGGCGCGCCAATCGTGTGCGATTCGATCGTAGCCGGTTCCGTTTGATCGCCGCCGACCAATATTGGTTATCGGACCCGTTCATGTCTTGGTTCAGATGGAATTTTCAGCAGGCACAACAGTTTCAAGGGAATTGGGGTTCGGAAAACTCCGGAGTTGGTGGGTCCAGTCTGGGCTGTATAGTTGTTGGTCATGGATTTGCAAGGTCGCCCGGCGGAAGGAGGCGCGTTGCAGGTGACGAATTTGCAAGGCTGCTGCGGTCGCGGATATGCAAAATGTGGCACGCGATCCCCGAGGCAATATGCAGTTGTCGGTCAATGGCGCATGGTGGTGGTCGGCACGGAGCCAATGACGGACGCAATTCCTTCCGTGTCGATCGTATTCAATGCCTCGGCAAGCGCGGTATTGTCGGTTGGGAAAGATTCATTCCAAACTGTAGAATTTCCAAATTCATCGACTACCTCCAGTAACCACCCAGCTTTTCCGTCGTCGTAGATCCGGATCTCGACCGTCGTTCCGTCGCGTGACAAGCGCTGACTTAATGGTGATTGAACCGGATAGCGATTATCTTCCAGCACAACTTCGTCAGCTGCGCCATGGCAGCGCTTGTATTTTTTACCTGAGCCGCATGGACAAGGAACATTGCGTCCGACCTTCGGTGTACGGCGAATCGGTTCGGATTGGGTGATGACAGTTGGCATTTCGCCATGCGCGATTTGCAGTCTCCGCTGCTGCAACCAGTAGCGGTGGATATTACGCACTGAGCTGGCCAGCGAGTCAGCGAATGCTTGGTGCTGCTCGATGCTATCCTGGCGCCGCTCTAGTTCATCCCAGCCATCCTTCGTGCCGTATAGCATGATTGCCGTAAACCATTCGGGATGCTGCGCCAGCAAAGGGTTCCACATGTCTCGATCAACAGCGATGCCCTTGTAATACCCACTACACCATGAATCTATGATCTGAATCGTTATACCGTCCGCTTTACGCTGAAAAAAGAGAGGTTCGTACTCGTCAGGCGCGCGGTTCAGTGTGTCGTTGATGTCATTCCAGTGCCGAATGATCAAAGTGATAATGCTCGCCGATTCTACGGCGTTCGCGAATGTTGGCACGTCTTCGCCATGCTCCGAGTCCCAAATCCATCTCAACATCGAGCTCGGCATCGTCAGGTTTGGTCCTGACGCGAGTGCGGTGATGAAACCGTCCATCATTGAGAGGTCCATCGCTTCTTCTGGAACTGAATCGCTGATCAGGAAGTCATCGAGCTGTCCGATTTCGGTTTCAGTCAGAGGATGAGCGAGCAATGCGTTGCGTTTCATTTGTTTTCCAATAGGCTGACATTTCCCAAATGGATGCTCCATCTGGCCAAATCCGGAAAGTACGATAGCTGAAACGTCCCCGTCTTTGCATACGAAAAGAGGTTCTGGCCTCGCCTTCGGTTCTCCATATGCTTTTGGGGCGCTTCTTTGTGTGTGGGCGAATTGTTGAGCCGGCAATAAGTAGCAATTCGCCACACGCAGCTTCTCTGAGCAGGTGAAGACGAATGTCGCTAACGGTTTCGAAACTGGCATCGACCGCGAAACGAGTCAGATCGATTTTGGCCCGCTGTTCTGCGTTAAGCAGCAGGTTTAGTGGGCTGTCTCAATTTCGCGTCCTCAGTGTCGTCATAGACTTACACGATTGGCTGGTTTTGCCGAGAGTGGCCGGTTCCGGCCAGTACCGCAAAGACGACGCGCTTGCCCTTCAACCGGCAGTTGGGCTATGCGGATGGCAATGTCAGCAAGATGGAAGCTCCCGCCAAGGAGGTCATATGCCGCGAGTAAGCGCTGTTCCATATTCAGAAATGGATTCGGAGCTCAAGGCGATCGTTCAGGCCAGTGATGAGGCCCTTAACGGCTCGGAGTGGGTCCAGTACTTTTGTCATCCGACCGAGCTCTATAAGAGCTTCGTCAAATTCTATTACGCACACGTGGCGACCGAGGAGTACGGCATCAGCTGGAAACTCTCCGAGATGATGCGGCACATGGTCGCCGTGCATAATACATGCACCCTTTGAAGAGGCGTCACGTATCCCTCGGCGAGGGAACAAGGCTTGACGGACGAGATGGTTGCAGCGATTCCGGATTTCCGAGAGAGCTCGCTCTTCACCCCTGCAGAGAAAGCGGCGCTTCGGTTGGCCGATGCAATGGCGGGCGATCACAAGCAAGCGCCCTACGATGAGATCTTCGCAGAGTTGCGAAAGTATTACAGCGAGGAGCAGATCGTGGCGCTGGGCTGGAAGACTGGTATTTGGCTCGGTTACGGCCGCTTGGTCCACGCGCTAGACGTGCCGGCGGTCGGCGCTTCGTGTGCAATTCCGCTCAAAACCGCATCTGGCTAACGAATTTCCCGCTCGCGCTCGGCACGGTCTGAGGCTCAAAACGCCTCGAGGACGCAGGCGGGGAGAAGAGTTCGGCTGGGAAGCGACCGCCGAGGAAGCCGAAGAGCGAGCGGCTGTCGGAACGAGGGTCTAGGCTCGCAATTTTGTTTCGCACTTGCTCACGGGTGGCTTGTGGCGGCGTTTCCGCTCACGCAGAATCACAGGACTGAGGTTTCACCACCATGAGTGAGCCCGCCAGTGATGTGTATTTCAATCCCTGGGACGAGAAGTTTCGTGCCAATCCGTACGTTCACTACCGGCCGTTGCTGGAAGGGCCGCCACGCATCCTCAATATGTTCATGCCGATGGCGCTGGTGGCGCGATATGCCGACGTAGTCCGGGTTTTGCGTGATCACGAACACTTTTCCAGCGTCCCGCCCAGGACTCCGCTGATAGAGGAGCGCATCAAGGTTTTCGGCGATGCACCGTGGGTGCTGTTCGCCGATCCGCCGGTCCATACCAGGCTCCGCAGTCTGGTCTCGCAGGCCTTTACGCCGCGTCGGATTCGCGCCCTGGAGCCGCTAATTGAGCAGATAACCGACCGGCTCCTCGACCAGGCAGCCGCCAAGGGCGAATTCGAAGTGATGGCTGACCTCGCCAATCGCCTGCCTGTGATGGTGATTGCGGAGGTGCTGGGTGTGCCGCCCGACCATTACGAAAGGTTCAAGCGTTGGTCGGACGCGGTAGTCGAGGCCGATAACACGCTGCCGGGGATGAAGCTGCCGGACTCGGTCAGCGAATCCTTCGGCGCTTTGCGTGCCTACTTCGCCGAGGAGATCGAAAAGCGGCGCCGACAGCCCGCCGATGACCTGATTAGCGTTCTGGTTACCGCGCGTGAGGAAAAGGAAGCGCTCAGCGAGGAGGAACTGCTGGCGTTCGTGATGCTGCTTCTGCTCGCGGGAAACGAGACCACCACCGCCCTGATCGGCAATGGCATGCTCGCTTTGGGCAGGAATCCGGATCAGCTCGCGCGTTTGAGAAAAGAGCCGAATTTGATGCCGAAAGCGATCGAGGAAATGCTTCGTTACGACAGTCCGGTGCAAGCGACAGTTCGCTATCCGAAGGAGGATGTGGAGCTCAGCGGAGTAAAGATTCCGGCTAAGAGTTTCGTCTTCGTATTGCTCGCCGCAGCTAATCGCGACCCGGCACAGTTCAAAGATCCTGAGACCTTCGACATCGCTCGCGAGCCCAACGACCACGTGTCCTTCGGCGAGAGAATTCATTTTTGCCTGGGTGCGCCACTGGCCAGGCTCGAAGCCGCGATTGCTGTCGGCCGCGTGCTGGAGCGCTTCCCGCACTTGAGGCTGGCGCAGCCGCTGACGCTCACCTACAAGGGATCCTATTTGCTCCGTGGCCTAACCGCGCTACCAATGGTTATCGCGTAGCCGCCAGCCAGCGCCACCGTCCTCCGCAAAAATTGCCCGCTGGCTTGAAACGCGCTCCTCGCCCTAAGGAAAAGCGACAAAGGAGGAAAAACAAATGCCGCTATCACCCGGTGATCTCGAAAAATTGATTATAGCGCTTGACCGCCATACCGCCGCTCTCTTGACAATAGCGGTAGAAACAGTGGCAGCAAGCTCGACCAGGGCGGTCGATTCGAAGGTCTTCAGCTCTTCGGTTACAAACATTTACCATGAGATGCTCGACGTAGTGAACCAACTTCAGAAATAAACAGCGGACTCTTTCGCGTTCACGCCCAGCCAGTGGCTTCGACGAACGCACCCCCGTCGACAGCCAAGGTGTCGACTCGTCAGAGCTGTTTCTGCGCCAGGTCAAAACACGCGTAAATCCTCTCCAAACAGGCGGAAATCCTGCTCAAACGGGCGGAAAACACTCGGAAAACAGTGACTAGTCGGTAACGTTCGCGTCGATCAGCCCGTCACAGCGTCCCTGTGCTTACACCGGAAAGGCTCATGGACCCAAAAATCGAAATTCGCGGTCGCGCGCGCGTGGCTAGCGCCGCGGTCTACGCTCGGCCGAACGTGGAGATTTTGACCCCCCCCACACTTGACCCGGCCGCGTTCGGTTCCGCCGATGGTTTTGGGCGCTTCTCGTGTGTGGGCGAATTGTTGAGCCTGGCAATAAGTAGCAATTCGCCCCACACAGGTCTCGGGCAGCCATGTCGAACAATTTGTCGCAGACATGTTGCTCACCCCCTTTCGGAATACGGGCTTATGTGCGCGGCTTCAGTTGACGATTGTACTTCGGCTGGAACTTGGGACGACCGTTCTTGCAAATCGCGCACTTTTGGACCGTGACTATTTGGCCCATTGCATCAAGCGGGTATCAGTACACAGGTCGTCGCGAGTAAATGAGTTTTCGCAAATCCAGAAGCTTAAGCCATCTTTCCTTTCACTCAATTGTTTAAGCAGCTGAGAACGCGCACCGCGACCGGGGCTTCTTTGCCTCGCAAATTTAACGTTCGACTTTCCGCGTCGGGAAACTCATCGGCTGCCGCAGCGTAAACTTGTTCGCTTAGCAGCACCTCGCCGATCGTCGCATTTGATTGCATCCGCGATGCCGTGTTTACCACGTCTCCGAGCGCGGTGAAGTCGACCGTACCCTCGCCGCCGACGTTGCCAACGTATGCGACACCCGAGTTGACAGCGCTCCCGAGCGGCAGCCAGGGCTTGGTGAACTGGCTGTAACCAAGCGCCTTCAAGAGCGCCACTGAAGCCTTTGCGGCCCGGCGGCGATAGTCGGGGCCGCAGATCCCGGGGATAAACAGGGCCATCACCTCGTCACCAATCAGCTTGTCGATGATCGCGTCATAGCGGATAAGTGTCTCGGTGGCGGTGCGATAAAAGCGATTCAGCAGCGCGGCCAAAGCTGTCGGCGCGAGTTGCTCGCCGAGCGCGGTCGAGCCACGCACATCAGCGAACAGCACCGCGATATCCACTTCGAGTCCACCCGGCGGAAGTTGGTCGCAGCATTTTGCGCACAGATTGGGATTCTTGCGCGACGGCGTGAATCCCATCATCCCCAGCAGCTTGCCGCCGACCCCGCCGAAGGGGTTGTGACAAAGCTTGCAGCGCGGAGGACTCGGCAGGTGGCGAAACATCCGATGAGCCATACGCAGCGGCTCATGTCCTTCGAGCAGGATTCGCCGCCAGCGGACCTCGTTCGCCGCTTGATCCTTGGAGGGCATAAAGACTCCGGCCTCCTGCTCGATGACGGCCGCCGCCTCATCATTCGCCCGGAGGAGTAAATGTTACTTAATTGACGTAGCAGATTATCTTATGATAGCCAAGAATGAACCATCGTGCACTGCGAAGATGTTTTCCCCGCGGCCGTATCTCCGAATCGGGCCACAGCCCTTAGTAGTCGACCCCTGCGACAGGCACGAGGCCAGGCGGCGAAATCGCGGCCGAGCAGCCTCGAGAAGAGCGAGGGTCTGTGGTCACCCTCGTTCGATGGCGCGCTCAATAACGACGGAAAAGAGGCGTTGCTGGCTCAAGCGCATAGGAGTTGGAGCCGATGATTTTTGAGCAAATCACGACCGGCGGATGCCAGTCTTACCTGATCGGATGCGTCGATACCCGCATCGCCGCCCTGATCGATCCGGAAATCCGACAGATCGACCATTACCTAGCGCTAGCCACGCAAGCTGGCGTTCGCATCCATTACCTCATCGACACGCACACTCACGCCGATCACTTCTCAGCATCGAAGCAGTTGGGCGAGACGTTGGGCGTTCCCGTGGTCATGCACTCCGAAAGCTCGGCGCCATTCGTGGGGCTCCGGCTCGACGATGGAGAGATGCTTGCGCTGGGCAAATTGCGACTCCACGCCCTCCATACGCCCGGTCATACAAGGGATTCGATGTCCATCCTGTCTGAAGATCGTGTCTTTACTGGCGATACGCTTCTGATCGGTGCTACCGGCCGCACCGATCTTCCAAGCGGCAATCCCGATCAACTGTATGATAGCTTGTTCGGCAAGCTGCTAAAGCTTGATCCTGCGCTCAAGGTTTATCCGGCGCACGACTATAAGGGCCGCTCGAACACCACGATTGGTGACGAGCTGGCGAACAATCCTCGCCTGCAGAAGCGCGAGCGCGCCGAATTTACCGACATGATGCGACATCTGAACCTAACCGCACCGGACCACCTCACCGAGGCGCTGCGCACCAATATGAGTGGCGGCAAGACGGTGATGCAGTTGCTGGCTGAGGCGAGTGCTATGGTGCCGTTCATGGCGCTTCAAGAACTCAAGGCGCGACTCGACGCCGGCGCCAACGATCTCGTCGTGCTCGATGTGCGCGAAAAGGGACCATACGATTCCGGCCGCATTCCCGGCGCCAAGCATCTGCCGCGCGGGCAGTTGGAACTACGCGTCAACGAAGAATTGCCTAATCCGACTCTGCGCATCGTGGCGTGTTGCGAATTGGGCGAGATCTCGATACTTGCCGCGGCGACGCTGCGCCAACTCGGGTTCACCCGCGCCGCCGCGCTCGATGGCGGCATGAAGGCGTGGCGCGAGGGTGGTTTCCCCGTCGAGCGGGGTTGAATCCATGTCGCCCCTGATTGGAGCGCGAACACCTGCCGGAGCCTTGAGTCGCACTGACAGCCGTCTAGCAGGATGCGGAAAAACGAGCGTTTCTCATTCGATTATCATGTAGAGTAGTGGGCGATCGCGGTGTGAGGAGGATGTGGGATGCGCGGGGCGGATCACCAGCAGTCTGCAATGTTCAG
>JBEKLA010000215.1:0-7206 GCA_050010455.1 Binataceae bacterium (SeqCode)
GCGGAAACTGGATTTAGTTCGCTTGCGTCATTTGCAAGGACTGCGTGTCGAAGAGGTATCGCGGGGCCCTCGAGCAGGACTTTGGGACGGGTCTGAGGTGTCGGCGATAACTGTGCTGGGCGGTCAGATGCGGACTTGGAGAACTAATCGCGGTGTCATAAGCGGCCCTCATCGACGCCAGCGAAGTTTTCTGCCAGAATGCCACGCTCAACGGGATTTGGCGCGTGAAAATGATCGATTGGATGAAAACAGCCACTTTCGATCAAATCAGCCAGCGAGTTGGATGAAAACAGCCATGAGCAAAGTTCGACCTCCTCGATTGTCCATCACAACCGCCGTCTGCGGACGCGGGCAGGAAATCGGAGGGGCGCGATGAACTTCGGACGCGGCTGGCTGTTCCTCGTCCCGCTACTGGCTTTTATCGCGACCGGGATGCTCTTGAGTTGTGGTGGCAACAGCGGATGCGGCGGTACATATGATGAGCTGGGTCAGTACGAACCCAATACCGGCCAGTGCGTCAACGGACCCGGAATCACACCCGCGCCGCCGAACGGCAATATTGTATCGATCTCTATATGCCAGGGCGCACCCCCGCCGCCTACGGCCCTGCCCACGGTAACCGCGGGTATGACGGCGACCCCGACCGTTGCCCCGACGCCATGTGGCAACTTCTTTACTGCCACTGCCGTGCCACAAGGCTGTTTCGCCCAGTTTCACGCGGTAGCGACGCTTAACAACAACGACACCGTAGACATCACCCAGGCCGGTTCGTCGAATTGGACCAGTAGCGAACCCAGCGAGCTGTCTCCCACTACTTTGCAGGGCACACAAGGCATATATGCCGCAGTGGGCGCTCCGGGAGGACCGTATGATGTCGTGGTCTCTGCCCCGGGTGTCGCCAGCTCGCCGGTACCAGTAATGATCGATACGGCCAGCACGCCTTGCCCGACGGTAATCCTGCTGCCGTCGACGCCGGCGCCGACGCCTACTACCTAGGGGCTTTCGCGGGCGCTGGCCGAGCGGTCAGGAACGTGCCTTAATGGCGGTTTAGATGTCCACAAATCGGTCCCGGGACGATTGACATCCGGAGCCTGTCAACTGTAGCTTTCGAACGATCAGGTTAACTTCGATGGAACGCCAAGCAAGACGGGCGCAAGTGCTGCGCCATGCGAAGCTTATCTTTGCGCGCAAGGGCTACCATCAGACCAACATCGCGGACATCATCGGTCAGGCGCGAATCGCGCGCGGCACTTTCTATCTTTACTTCCAGAACAAGAAGGATGTGTTTCAGGAGCTGCTGGATCAGGTGCTGCGAGAGCTTACCACTCGCGTCCAGCGCATCCGGCTTGGCCCGCAGGAGCCCAGCCCGGCCGACCAGTTGCGCACCAATCTGCGCCGCGTGCTCAGTTTCGTGTTGGCAGAGCGCGAGTTGACCGACATCCTGCTTCATCATTCGACGGGCTTCGACAGCGAACTCGACGCCCGTATCGGCGATTTTTACGCGCGCATCGCGCAGCAGATTCAGCGCTCGCTCGACCTCGGCGTCGAGATGGATTTGGTCAGGCCGTGCGATACGCAAAGCGTCGCCCGATGCATCTTGGGCGGCATCAAGGAACTGGTAGGCCACCTGTCGCATCAGCCGCCGCGCGATATCGACGGCTTGGTCGAAGAGGTTCTCAACTTCGGGTTGCGCGGAGTTGGCCGCCGAGAGCTGCTGGAAGCTGCCGCACTTCGCGGCGCCGACGGCAAAGGCGATGATTTTTTTTCTCGCGACTAGACTGACATGTCAGTTCAGCAAGCAAACCGCTCCCGCAAATCTCCGCCCGCTATCCGCAGGGCCGCCTTTTACGATCTCGACGGCACCCTGACCAATCTCAATCTGCTGCACGCGACGTTGTTTTTCGTGACCAACCTCGCAGAGTGGGGTGGCCGGGTAAATTCCCTGTTCGGTCTGATCAGCCGCTTGCCCAGAATCGCGATGGCCGAGCTGCGCGATCGTTACCTGCTGAACGTGACCTTGTTCGAGTCGTTCAAAGGCCTCTCCCGCGATCGGCTCGAACTTCTGGGCGACGAATACTGCGAACGTTTCCTGATACCGCACATCTATCCGCAGGCGATTGAGATAATCGAACGCAACCGCCAGATTGGACTCGAACCGGTCATTGTGAGTGGTTCGCCGGACTTCGTGGTTGGGCCGCTTGCGCGGCGGCTTAACATCGCGACTTTCGCCGCCAACCGCCTGCTCTTCTTCCGCAACCGCGCGACGGGACGTCTGCAAGAGCCCGTGCTGGCTGGACAGGAGAAGACCGCCTGGTGCGCCGACTATGCCGCTGAACACGGCATCGAACTCAGCGCCTGCTGGGGGTATGCGGATTCCCACTACGATCTGCCGTTTCTGACCGCGCTCGGCCATCCCGTGGCCGTCAACCCTGATCGCCGGCTCGAGGCTTCCGCGCGCAGCCGGCAGTGGCCAATCGTTCGCTTCTCGAAGGCAGCCCTCAACCAGGGTCAGGACGAGGAGACGCTATCGTGACGGCCACGCAAGCACGAGGCTCGCAGCCGGCGCGTCCGGCGTCCTGCCTCCTAATCAAGAGGAACCGCTGATGGCTCGTCCGGAAGCCAAACTTAAAGAACCCAAGCTTGCCGATCTCAAGCACGATATCGGAACCCGGCGCGATCTGGTGGTGACGCTCAATCGCCGCTCCGAGTCGCGGCTGATCCCTTACGGCGACGACTTTCTGTTCGAGAAGCTGCCCGCCGGCACGCGCGTGATCTATCCGCCGCCGCCGCTCGACGCGATTCCCGATCCGGACGTCGCAATCCGCTATGCGCTGCTGCATCCGGAGAACGCCGACCCGCTGTTCGCGCAGCTCAATCCCAACATGCGGGTCACGATCGCGATCGACGATATCAGCCTGCCGCTGCCCCCGATGCAACGTCCGGATCTTCGCGAGCGGCTGCTCAATGTCGTGCTGCAAATGCTCGCGGACTACGGCGTCGACGACGTCCATCTGATCATAGCGACGTCGCTTCATCGGCGGATGACGGAGGCGGAGATTCGCCGCATGGTGGGCGAGCGCGCTTTTCGCGCCTTCTGGCCCGAGCGGCTGTACAACTTCGACGGCGAGAATCGCGCCGAGCTGGCGATGCTGGGCAAGACCGATCATGGCGAGGAAGTCTGGCTCTCCAAGCGCGCTGCCGAGTCCGATCTGCTGATCTATTTAAATATCAATCTGGTGCCGATGGATGGCGGACACAAGTCGGTCGCCGTCGGTCTGGCGCCGTACCAGAGCCTGCGCTATCACCATAACGCCGCGACGCTGCGCGACAGCCATTCGTACATGGATCCGACGCGCTCGGCACTGCATCGCGTGGCCGACCGGATGGGGCGCGTGGTGAATCGCAACGTGAACGTGTTTGCGCTCGAGACCGCGATCAACAATCGCATGTATGGCGGCCTGCTCGATTTTCTGCACAAGAACGAAGACCGCTTCTCCGATTGGGATCACACGCGGCTTAAGGGCTTCAAGTGGACGATGCGCAATCTATCCGACGATTTGCGCCGCCAGGTTCTATACAAGTACACCGCGCCCTACGGGATGACCGGGGTGTGGGCCGGCGAGACCGAAGCGGTTCATAAAAAAGCGCTCGACCGCGTGTTTCAGCAGTACGCGGTGCCGGTCACCGGCCAGTCTGACATCCTGATCGTCGGCGTGCCTTACATCGGCCCGTACAACGTCAACTCGATCATGAATCCGATTCTGGTGCAGAGCACCGGGCTCGGCTACCTGTTCAACATGTATCGCAACAAGCCGCTGATCCGCGCCGGCGGCACGATGATCATCTGTCATCCGCTGCGCGACGAGTTCCATCCCGAGCATCATCCGAGCTACATCGAGTTCTTCCATCGCTGCCTCGCCGAAACCACTGAAGGGCCCGCGCTGGAAAAAGCCTTCGAAGCCGAGTTCGCGCACAACCCGACGTACATCCATATGTATCGCTACGGCCACGCCTATCACGGCGCGCATCCGTTCTACATGTGGTACTGGGGCGAGCCCGGACGCCAGCACGTCGGGCGAGTGATCGCCGCCGGATGCGAGGATCGCGCGGTTGCGTCGCGGTTGGGCTGGGAGGCGGCCGACACCCTCGACGAAGCGATCGCGATGGCGACGTCGGACCTCGGCCGTTCCGCGAGTATCACCTATCTCCATCTGCCGCCGCTGGTGATCGCCGATGTCGAGTAGCAACGGGCGGCGCGCCGCGGCTCGCCACAGCGAAGATATGATGCCGCCGCTGCAACAGGCGCTCGGCAAGCGGCGCATCCTGCTCACCGGCGCGACCGGCTTCCTCGGCAAGGTATACCTGTATCTGCTGCTGCGATGGCATCCCGAGATCGAGCGCATCTACGTGCTGATTCGCGGCGACCGGCGTTCGAGCCTGAGTCGCTGGCGGCGTGAAGTCCTCGAATCGGCGGTGATGGACCCGCTGCGGCGCCATCTGGGCGACGGTTTCGACCGCTACGTCGAAGGCAAGATCGTGGTGCTCGCGGGTGATATCACCGAAGAGGGGCTGGTAAGCGCCGACAGCCCGCAAGTGAAGCGCGGGGACATCGACGCCGTGGTGCATTGCGCGGGGCTGGTGAACTTCGAAGCGTCGCTGGAAAAGGCGCTGGCGGTCAACACGCTTGGCATCGTCAACGTTATCGATTTCTGCCGCAAGCTCGACGCGGCGTTGCTTCACGTTTCGACCTGCTACGTCGCCGGTCAAGCCGACGGCCATCGCTTCGAGGACGAGATCCCGGTCGATTGGTGCCCGGACGAGCGGCGCAAGCATTTCAACCTGCGGCGCGAGATCCGCGACGCTCGCGCGCAGGTCGATCGTATCGAGGCTGCCTCGCACGATCAGGCCCATACGTCGGAGTTTCTCGCCAGCGCCGAAACCAGCGCCGAGAGCCGTGAAATCGCGCTCGAAAGCCGCCGCAAGCGATGGGTCGAGGAGCGCCTCAAGCAGGAGGGCCTGGCACGCGCGGTGGCGCTCGGATGGCCCAACACCTACAGCTACACCAAGAGTCTCGGCGAGCAACTGGTGCTGGCCGCGCGCAAGGAACTCGACGTTACGGTGGTGCGTCCGGCGGTGATCGAAAGCGCGCTTGCCGATCCGTTCCCGGGCTGGAACCAGGGCGTGAACACCAGCGCGCCGCTAACGTATCTGTCGGGCGAGGGCTATCGGTTCTATCCGGCGCGCGCCGATTTGGTGCTCGACGTTATACCGGTCGATCTGGTCGCGCACGCGATGGTGCCGATCCTGGCAGCGCTGCTAGTCAAGCGCCATCAGCCCATCTATCAGCTCGGCACGTCGGATTGTAATCCGCTGCCGATGCGCCGGCTGGTCGAGCTGACCGGCCTCGCCAATCGCCGTGACCAGCGCGACGGCGAAGGCTCGATGGGCAAGCTGGCGCCGCATCTCGAAGCGGTAATCGTCTCGCAAAGGATCTACGATTTCGCCAGCCGCACCGTGCCGGACCTGCTGCAGCGCGCCGCCAGTATGGCGAAGGTGGCGCTGGGCGAAGATTCCGCCCGCGCGCGCCAGCTCCAGCAATGGCTCGACCCGGTTCGCGATCGAATCGATCTCGCGCGTTCGCTGGTCGAAGTCTACCGGCCTTATATCCAGGAGCTGGTCTACACTTTTCACTGCAAAAATATTCGTGCCCTCTATCGCCGGCTGAAGCCCGCGGACGCCGAGGTTCATCCGTTCAGGCCCGAGGCGATCGATTGGCAGGATTACTGGATCAACATCCACCTGCCGGGGCTGCGCCGCTACAGTTTCCCGCAACTCGATCTGCACGCGCGCGGCCGCGTGCGTGCTCCGCGCCGCCACAAGAGCCTGATCGAGCTGCTTGACGTCGCAGCCGAGCGCCACGGTTCGCGCCCCGCGCTAATCGCGCACAGTCCCGGCGGAGAAGAGCGCGCGACCAGCTTTCGCGAACTGCGCGACGGAGCCCGGCGCGGCGGGCGGATGCTGGCGGGACGCGGAGTTCGGCCGGGAGACCGCGTACTGCTAATCGGCGACAACTCGCCCGAGTGGGTGATGGCTTTCTTCGCGATCGTGCACGCGGGCGCCGTCGCGGTGCCGCTCGACCATCTGATCGCGCCGGACGAGTTGCGTCCGATCGCGAAAATCGCCGAGCCGCGCGCCGCGCTGTGCTCGGCCGCGGTCGCACGCCGCCTCGGCGCCGCACTCGCCGAAGCCGCGCGCGACGTTATCGAGCTGGACGAACTCGGGCGGCCGTTCCTGCTGCGCTCCGGCGTCGAAGCGGAGCCGGCGATCGATCGCAAGTCGCTCGCGTCGATCGTGTTCACGTCGGGCACGACGGGTGCGTCCAAGGGCGTGATGCTCACGCACGGCAACTTCGCCGCCGAGGTCTCGATGCTGGCGCGAGTGTTTACGCTCGACAGCCAGGATGTGCTGCTCTCGCTGCTGCCGCTGCATCATACGTTCGAGTTTACGTGCGGGATGCTGCTGCCGCTGGCGAGCGGCGCGACCATCGTCTATCCGCTCGGCGTCGATGCCGCCAATCTCTCGCGCACGCTTTCCACGGTGCGGCCCACCGCGATGATTGGGGTGCCCGCCTTGTGGCAGGCTATTCACCGCCGCATCATCGACGGGGTCGAGGAGCGCGGAGTGTTTTTTCACGCCGCTTTCGATCAACTGCGCGACTTCAATCGCCGTCTCGACCGTGATCTCAAGGTTAACCTGGGCGGTCTGCTGTTTCGGCCCGCGCATGCGGCGCTGGGCGGACGGCTGAGGCTCGCCGTAAGCGGCGGCGCTTCGTTGCCCAAGCGGATCGCCGAGTTCTTCAACGATATCGGCATCCGATTACTCGAAGGATACGGCCTGACGGAATCGGCGCCCGTGTTGACCGCGGCCAGCCCCGACGAGCCGCTGCGGCCGGGATCGGTCGGCAAGCGGCTGTCCGGAGTCGAAATCAAACTCGCCTGCGAAGATGGCGCGGACGTCGGCGAGATCCTCGCCCGCGGTCCCAACGTGATGGTGGGCTATTATCGCAACGAAGCGGCAACGGAAGCGGTGCTGCGCGATGGATGGCTGCACACGGGCGATCTCGGGCGCCTGGACGTCGAGGGCAATCTCTTCATCGTCGGCCGCGCCAAAGAGGTAATCGTCGACGCGGGCGGCAACAACATTTAT
>JBEKLA010000216.1:0-8894 GCA_050010455.1 Binataceae bacterium (SeqCode)
ACCTGCAACATCACCTCGGTCACGCCAATCCGGCGATCACGCTGCGCATTTACGCGCACTGGTTGCGCGATAGCAGCGATAGCGGCGTTGCCGATAAACTGGCTCAGGTGATGGCGGAGCATATGGGGTCATCTCAGGAATTGGAGCACAGTGGGCACTCAGTGGGCACTCCCACGATCCCGGGTTGCAGCGCTAGCGTCGTAAGTGCTTAGAAAATAAGGCTTGGAGGGGTGGCCGAGCGGTTGAAGGCACCGGTCTTGAAAACCCGTTCCGCTGACTACGCTGAGTCATCCAGGGTATGTGAGGTAGGGAAACGCGGGCTCTTTCGCGGGTCGAGGTTACGCAGGATTACGCTGTAGAAGCTGGGAGTGGGCACTCAGTGGGCACTCCGACTGCCTTTTTTTCTTTCAAATTCTCAAAGGGTTCCGTTAGTTCGAATCCGCTTCCCTCCGGCAGCGAGTCGGCGAGTTCCGGCTTGTTTCGAACCGATCGTCAGAAAAGCGCGCTTGTGCGGGCCTTTGGCGAATTCCCCGTAGGCGACGTGCTCGCAGAGAAGGATGTTTGCGCTCTCCGGCCGAAAACAACGGCCTTTTCTCTGCGGGCGATTCCTGCGAGACCCTTTGCGCAACATTGGAAGCCGCCGGAGAATGGCAATACCATCACGCCGGCGGCGGCGAAAACCCGAGCAGCCGTCGTTGCTGGTCCGAGTCGGCGGTCGGCTGGCGCAGCTCCAGGACCGAAAAGACAACTCACCGCGATTAGATCATCGCCACTCCACCCGGTCAATATCGGTTGCGCGAAAATCGACAGGCTCGACAAAACAGGGAATTTTAATTGCCGAACAGGGAATTCTTTTCGCGGGGGGGTGACTGGCTGCGTGCCGCGAAAGGAGCAATGTGTGTGTCTGCCCTAAGGAAGGCGGATACCGCCCGTGTCGCCGTGATGATGGCCGGCGCTGAGCGACCCCGTGCCGCGGTCCTGGGTTGGGAGCTAATTGCGCTCCGGTTCGCTAACCAGCCACCTTTGCGTCGCTGGCCCGGAAGGGTATACGATCAGTTCACCTCGCCCAAGAGTTTGCTTCCGTCTCCACACTCTGCTCGAGGAAGAGTTGCCGTTGCCACGCGCTATGCGTGCGGGGGTATCTGCACCTAAGCAAGGCCTTAAATGCATGAAAAACGTGCAATGGGCGCGTTATGGCCGTCTCTGTTTAGGAGCCGTAAATTTCAGAATGAGCACTTCATCGTTCCGAGTCTGGATTCTGGTTTCTTCGCTGACCGTGTTCGTAGCAGTTTTAACCCTATGGCCTGCTGGGGGCCGCACGGATGTTGTTCTGGCACCGAGCACAGAGTCGAGTGCAGGTGGCGCATTGGATGCCTGGCTTGTGACGCGCGGTCTGATCAGTCGCGGGATGATCGCCGAACAATCCGACAGTTACACAATGACGCCGCCGCCCGGCACCGAGGTAGACGAAACCCAGCAAACAGAGAACCGTACGGGCGAGGTCCTGACCCAGGCCAAGTCGTGGAACGAAATGGTCGACGACGGCACGATCCATATCGAGGTGACCACCCTATCGACCTATCAGTTCGAAGTCGCCTTCTGGCTGTTTCCCAATCATCGTAAGGGTTGCACCATGTATCAATGGACGCTGTACGATCATGGTCGCGCGCTGCAGAGCGCGTTCTGGCGTAACGACGCGGCGGTGCTGCGGCTGGCCGGGGCCGCAGACCTGCCACATGACTTGTATCCGGACTCGGTTCCGTGGGTGGCGTTTCTACGCGTCCTCGACGCGCCGCGCGACGGCGCCGAAGGTACGCTTCATCAGCAGATCACGCCGTACAGCTACGTAGGTCAGGAGGTTTGGGCCACGGGCTCCGAACAGATCAGCGTGCCGGCCGGCAGTTTCTCCGCGCTCAAGGTAACCGCACAAGTCGACATCGCGACGGTAATGCCGAACTGGCCACGCTTCGTCCTGCACGTCATCAAGCCGGTAGTTCCCAAAAACACGCTCTATTTCGAGGCGACACCGCCCTACAGGCTGCTCAAGCAGGAGGGCACCACCTTTGTCGGCGGCCCTGAGGTCACCACGGAACTCATTCGCTTCTACATCGCAGGCGCACAGTCGGTCGTGGCGGCAGCTCCCGCAATCCGGACGCTGGGCGCGCCGGCCCCCGCTGCGCTCGGGAGTTCATCGATTCTCAAATGACAATTTTCTGTAGTCAGACGGCGTCTCCCTCCGCTGTCACAGCAGCCCCTTGCCTATCGACCGTCAGCAATTCTGCGTGCGTAAATCTCGAAGTCCGGAGAAATCTCCGACACGAAGACGAACGACTGACGTACTTTGCGGCCAAGGAAAACTGTGTCTGGCGTGATGAGAGAACGCTATATCGGCTGTTTCTCATCTTGACGGTCACTCTGCTCGCTAGTGCAACAGGGGGTAGCTACCTGCAGCGCACAACTCCAAACGGCAAGATTTCGGTGCAGACGGTCTCCTGGAATCTCGTTAAGAAACTGGCCGAGCCGGACGCCGGATTAAGTGGACATAAGGTGACGATTCTGAATGCTGCGGATCAAAGCGTCATGGCTTCCGGAACTACCGATAGCTCGGGCCTGCCTGCTTGAGTTCGACGTTGAGGTTATGCTTCACGCAGCGGCGCTGGAGGCCCAAGTTCGTAGACCTGTAGCCAGCGTCGCGAATATCACCTGTCTAAACGCTAGAAGTGAGCGTGTAACCATAGCTCTGCTTGCGCCCGGCCCGATCCGCGAGTTTCCTTGTCCGCGTCTTTTCAGAACGCCGGTTCTGATTGAGGCAAGCAAGCAATAAGCATCTTTCCGAAAAACAAACTCAAGTTTACCGGAAGTGTACAGATGAATAGAGCCTCTACCGATGAATTGGTTGAGTTTTCTACGCTCGTCGAAGTCCTTCGCTGGCGAGCGCTCCGGCAGCCTGAGGAGCGGGGCTATACGTATCTGCTCGATGGCGAAGTGGAAGGAGACCATCTGACCTATGCGGCGTTGGACTACCAAGCCCGGAGCATCGGCGCGCTGCTCCAAAGCTATGGAGCACGCGGGGGGGGTGTGCCTGCTGAAAATTCCATCTGAACGAAGACATGAACGGGTCCGATAACCAATATTGGTTGGCGGCGATCAAACGGAACCGGCTACGATCGAATCGCACACGATTGGCACGCCAAGACGACGGAACAGGCCTTCGATCAAGAGATGTGTGGACCATGCCGCAACGGTCGTTCCGACGGAAATCAACGGTCAATGTAGGTCACGCGGCGAGACGTTGGTAGCGGTGGTGCAGACCACGGACTTGCGGGATGGCGATGACTTGGCCGCTGCGCGGCGACTGGATCGGACGCGAGTGCGGACAGTCCTTGTCGAGTGCAAGATGGGTCAAAGATGCCGTGGACCTTTCGATCAAGAGAGTATCGTGGAATTTCAAGACGGCCATTCCACAATACTATCCTCGTGTTCAGCAGCTCCAGTTGCTCCTGCCTCTTTGCCTCGTCTCTGATGAGCGGGTAGATTTAGTGCTTGCGGTCGAGAGAACGGAATCCGGAAGCTATCTCGGTCATACCATTCTGCCTTTGGATTGGGCATATAAGAACGCAAGGCTCATTTGCCGTCCAGATAGCGATTGGCTTGCGCCTAAACATATCGTCGCAGGAATAGAAGAGGAAGAAGATTGAGACACCATGCGGTCGCCGCGCCGCGTACGATCATTTCCAACTCCGGAGATTCTTAGAGCCGCCTGACGGACCTGACCTTCGCGGAAACCTAGCCAGCGCCGGGTTCAGACTACCGGCACGAACAATGGCGCGGACGGCGGCTTCGAGTTGAGCGGTGAGCGCGCCGCGATCGCTCGCGCCATCATTGCGTTCCGTATACGAAACGCGCGGGCTCCTGACCTTTTGAAGAGTTTGTCCACGGGCAGGCGGATTTACGGTACTAAAGGTGAGGCCGGGAGCACAAAGGGTTCGAATCCGCTCCGCTCCTGCTTGCGCTGTCGAAGACTCGAAACAACTCGTTCTTGGTCCCCGCGCTCCGCGGATCAAGAAGCTCCGACCGATGCGAGATTTCTCATCGGTTCTTTCGATTGTGCTCCAATTGGTTCTCGCCGAACGCTCAAGCTTCCTTAATGTACTGCATACAGATTGCCGTCATCCGACGACCCAGCGTAGATCGTCCCGTCGGCGCCGATGGCTGGCGTGCAATCATCCGTTACGCAGATTCCGAGCGTCCATTTCGTCGTACTATCGGGATTGATCGCCCATAGGCCATTCGAACCGATGTAGATGGTGCCTTCGGAGCCGATTGCGGGCGAAGAATAGCCGCCGAGGCTGATTCCTGTCTTGTTCCACTTCTGAGTGACACTGCCTTGTCCGCCGTCGGTTAACGCGTACAAATGAGCGGCCACAGGTCCCGTGGAAAATACGTAAATGGTGCCGTCAGGGCCGATCGCAGGTGACGAAGCCACTTTTGAATTCGACGCGAACTTCCACTTTAGCGTGACCGTCCCTGGGCCGCCGTCGGTTAGCGCGTAAATGTAGTTGTCATCGCCGCCGAAATAGATAGTTCCCTTGGTAGTTCCGTTGGTGCTAATCGCAGGCGACGATTCGACTCTGTGAGCGCCGCCGGTGCTGCCAATCGCGAAGGCCCACTTTTCGGTGCCGTTCGGATTGATCGCGTAAAGATTGCCATCGAGCGATCCGACGTAGATGGTGCCGTCGGGGGCGGGGCCGATGGCAGGCGAGGACTCCAGAGCCCCACCGGTTGTGAACGGCCACGAGCCCCCCGCCTTTAGCGTGCCGCTGGTGACGTTGTCGGTGATCGCGTAGAGATCGTTATCATAGTCGCCGAAGTAGATAGTGCCATCTGCGCCAACGGTCGGCGACGAACTTATATCCGTGCTGGTCGGGACAAAATATCCCCATTTTTCGCTGCCGTCGGGGTTGAGGGCAAAAAGGAACGGGCCTTCGGGAACGTAGATGGTTCCATCGGCGCCAATTGCTGGCGAAGCATAGGACGCCCCTACGTTGCCGCTAAATTGCCACTTTTGGGTGCCGTCAGGATTGATCGCGTATAAAGTCCCGTCCACATTACTACTGTAAATAGTTCCGTCGGACCCGATCACCACCGAAGCATTGTCGCAGTCACCCGTACTCGGTGAGCAGGGAGCGCCGTTCGGAAAGGGGGTGGGCCACTTCTGGGTGCCGGTATCGGCGCTGGTGCTGAGTGGGCTAAGGCCGGTATGCGAGAGATCGTGATGGAACATGGGCCATGGCGCGGCGCTGGCAGTCGAGGTCGGCGTTGGAGTCGGGGTCGAGGTAGCGGCAGTTGAGGTTACCGTGGGAGTTGGCGTGGGCGTGGTCGTCGGCGTTGTAGTCTTCGTCGGCGTGGGCGTTGGACTCGCGCTTTGGCTAATAGTGGGCGTCGGCGTCGCGGTTCGCGTCGATGTTGGTGTCAGCGTGGGCGTCGGCGTCGCGGTTGCCGTCGCCGTTGCGGTTGGTGTCGGAGTCGGAGACCAAGAAGGATTGCCGACCTCGATGTACCCGCCTTGCCAGGGCTCGAGTTCAACCGCCGAGCCTATGGTGTTTGCCAAGTTGCCGACGCTGGAAGCCACACCGAGGATCTTCAGTGATAAGCTTAGATTATTTAGAACAATTGCAAGCGCATGACTAGGAGCCTCGCAAATGGCAACGGAAATAAGATCCTGTGCCGCGATTCCCGCATTGGTTAAGACCGCGCTGAGAATATCGTAATCCGAAGGGACGGGAACGCTGTTAAGCAAAGGAGAAAGGTTTTCGGACACAGTATCCAATATGTCTTGGGCGGCATTCTCTTCTTGCGTGAAGCAGGGGCCGAGCGGATTTCCAAAAGCGTCATTTAGATCCTGGGTACTCAGGACTGCTCCGATCACGTCGAGCGCAATCTCCGAGATATTAAGTGCGCAGGAAACATTCCGTAGGTACTCGGATTCTGGGCCACTTGCGGTCGGATTCCAGTGCCCTATCAGATTCTGGTCGTTTGCCTCGTTTGTTGGATTACTCTTTCCGGCAGCACAAGTGTAAAGGTGCAACACGTACACGCCAGCCGCTGGTAATGAGAGCGCCGTCCCCGACGTGGTGGGAAGCCCCGGGGTAAACCCGTACTTGAAGAGAGTCTCGCCCAACGTAAAAACGTCCAACAGGTCGAAGACGTTCGTCGCGGGAGGAAGATTGCCGACAGCTATCGGCCCATTGAGGCAGCTACTCGGGCTTGCATTCGGGTTCGAAGGAGTCGCACAAATGTTCGGGTTCCAGGCTGTGTAAGGAGCAAGGTCAAATTCTTGCTGGAATTCGGGGAAACTCGCGTACGCACTGGTATTGACAGAGTAGGCGGCAGAAACCCATGAGAGCCCCTGACCAATGCCCGTGAGAATTCCGGAGGTAGGCTGCCATTGTGGCACGACGGTAGTCACGGAAGGAGTTACTTCGGTGATTGTGAATTCCGCATCATCCTCATCAAGCGGACAAACGCCGCCCGGACAACTAGAGTCCGTTTGTGGCAAAGCCCGCACCGACGGCAGAGCTGCGGCCGATGGCGCAAGTTCAAGGGCTAGTTCGGAGGCCAGGACGGCCGGCGTGGGTAACGACCCCGCCAAAGACAGCGCTTTCGATACAGCCGTTTGATACGCAGACTGAACGCTCGGAACGTTTAGCGGATTGCCGGTGGATGAATTGTTCTGCAGCTCGTCAGCGAATGACTGGACTTCGGAAAGACCCGCCAAGGCAGAGACGGTCGTGGCCTGCTGGGAAAGGTTGTCGGTAAACACGCCTGGTACCATGAACACGTAGGCGACCGCAGTTGAAAGTGCTCCGATCTGAGGATTCGACACGTTCAGCCAGGCCGGGAGTACCGCCATCCAACCGAAGCCACGAGTGGTATCCACCACTCCTGCTATCTGCTGGACGTTGGGCGCAGTCTGTAGGTTAGCTCCCGACGAATTTACCGGACCTACACCCAGAGACGTGACCGCGACTAGGTTATTGGAACTTGAACCCGGAACGGCGGCCGCCGCGGAACTTGAACCCGGAATCGTTGCCACTGGTACCGTCGTGGAAACGGCTGTTACGCCAGTGCCGGAAAGGGAAATCTCTTGGCGGCCGCTCCGCGCGTTGTCAATAAGCGTAAGGCGACCGAAATTGTGCAGCTGGCGTTAGGAGCCAGTGTAACGGGACAGCCGCTGACCTTAATGAAGTCGCCAGTGATAGTCAGGCTTTGAATCGCTATCGGCGCTACACCAACATTCTTGATTGAAATAGTCTTCGGTGGGCTCGTTGTATTTTCCACCTGTTCGCCAAATGTAAGGGTGGCCGGCGTCTTTCCGACCACCCCGGCCTCTCCTGTCCCGCTTAGCTTTACTACTTGAGGCTTAGCCGCTGCGCTGTCCGCGATCGTTAGTTTTGCGGTTTGTGAGCCTTTAGCGCCTGGTGTGAAAGTTACCGAGACTGAGCACGACGCATGTGGCCCGAGGCTTGCGACGCACGTGTTCGTTTCGACAAACTCCGGCGAGGTCACCGAGATGCTCTGAATCTCGACGGCTGAGTCGTTTGGGTTGGTAACAATTACGGTTTCGGTACTGCTAGAGCCAAGCGCGACTTTGCCGAACGCCACCTGGGTCGGGGCTAGCTGCAGGGGGTTGATTTTGGATGTAGGTTCCGCGGCGGAGATCCCGCTGCCGAATCCTGGAAGAAGAAGAGCCACAGCGAGAACACGTATCCACCTTTCCGCTCTCCCCATGTTCCTGAGCCCTCTAGCTAGAGTTTGCTCTCAATCGGTACTTATTGCGCGCAACACCTCAAACTGTAATTCAACTTACCGCGTCAGCAGCCGGACCAACGGGCTCGGACAGGCACTTCAACGGCTAAGCTTCGTGGGTCGCGCTTCGGCTGGAGGAGGCGCGGCAAGTGGAGGGCGCAACCAGTCGACGCAAAGTCAACACTGTCTATATCGGGTTTTTTCGTGCAGAAGACGTGCCGGTTCGCAAGACAGAAAAATCCCATCATTATCAAGATACTGCTCCGCGAGACGCTGGCGCTTTCGGCTACAAGCGCCTCCGTCGGAGACAGGTCTTTTGATAGCACGCGGCGATTTTGACGCTTTCCTTCGAAGGCCGTCTCCAAACCTTCACTTGCCGCTTGCGATCATGAGCGCGGGGACCATCTGGCCTCGATCACCGCACGCGATTCTAGGATTTTTCGTAATTCTCCGAAGCCGGCCAGGCGGGCCTCGGGATCGGTGGTCGATTGGTGAGTGTCGTTGCTGCGTCGCTCGCCATGGAACTCCACGCTGGGGTTGCCCGGATCGTCCGGCGGAGTCTTTGGGTCAGCGTCTTTGCGCTTGAAGCTCTTGTGGCTGGCCCAGGGATTGCCGCTTCAGAGCGCGAACGCCCGCCCTAGTGGCTGCTAGGCGCATAGTTCGCGCTTTTGGGCCTCAAGCGGGCGCCTTTTCTGCCCTTGCTTGCCCTCTTTCGATGCTTGGCGGCTATGGACGCCGCCACGCATGGGCCGGCCTCGAAAGTTCGGCTCGACCCCGTTTTCATGTTACCTGCTAGACTACCCTGCGTGAGTGCCGGAATCGAATTCCCTGTTGTCACTCCGCCATGGACGGATCCGTCGCTGATTAATTCTGTGAGGCTTGGTGGCGGGCCAAATAGCGTAGCGACGTGCGCGCTCTTTGAGAGCGCTCTGTCAGTTATGCCGTTTCGCAGCGAGCAGCAAGTTAGTCTTGAAGCGGAAGTGCGCCGTGAAAAGGCGCACTTCCGCTTTGAGGTTAGGAGCCTGATTCTAGGAGCCTGATTCAATGAGCATTAACAGTGGAGAGCTAGAGCAGTTATTGCGGAA
>JBEKLA010000217.1:0-7157 GCA_050010455.1 Binataceae bacterium (SeqCode)
GGCGGAGTCACCGCGGTCGCGCAGCTGTGCGGGGTCGCGCGCCAGTCGGTCTATAGCTGGATTCAGGAATGGCGGGTCGAGCGCCTCGTCGATGCGCTAATACTCGCCCGCGCTTCGGGCATCCCGGTCGAGCGCCTGGCCGGAGACGCGTTCAAGCCGGAAGGCATCCCGACCGCAAAATCGCGGGCCTCATCTCACCAGCCCGACGACGACCCGGAATAAGGTCGACGCTGCGGATGGTTGCGTATGCTTTTTACGTGACCGCGGAAACTGGCGTTCTCAACAATCAGGCTGACGCGCCCGTCGCCGTGGCGGTCGGCGTCGCCGTAGCGGTCGCGGTGTTGGCCGGGATCGTATTCTTGCTTGTGGCGTGGGGAAGCCGTCGGTGGGCGCAGATGTCGATGGCGCTATTGTCTGAGAAGGCGCTCCCGGCGTGGAACGAGCCGCTGTAGTACTCGGCCGTATTGCCGAAGAAGGTGTCGTTGGCGATGGTGACCTCGGCCTGGGAATAAATCGCGCTCCGCCGAGTTTTCCGAGAAGGTAATATTGGTGACCGTCACCACGTCGTCGAGCACCACCTGTCCGTGTTGTAGATGGCGCCGTCGGCTGTTATCGAAGAAGCTGCTGTTGGTGACCGTTGCTGGTGTTGGAAACTTCGCCCGCACCGGGTCGGAAAAAACGCGCCCGATAGCGTGTCAGTGCCGCAGATAAAATTTGCGCAGGTGACCGGTCGCGCTTCTGATCTCAGCGTATTCATCGTCAAGCCAACGAAGCTCGTCGCCCCCGGCGAGCTGCTTCCCGAGACGGCGGAGATCCTCGCCGGTCCAGCCCCGGTACTTAGCAGTTGGTTGGATCTGCTCAATCTCGACTAGCGCTGCGAATTCGATTCCCTCACTGCGATACAGAATCCCGATCGGCTGCTCGCCAAGACCGCCGTTACGCAACTTGACTGCGCCCTTCTCAAGTTCCGCTAATAATGCCGCAACTCCAGCCTGCATAATCCATAATGAGAAGTCGCTGAGATTTGCTACGCAATTGTACAGGTCGCCTCTGCGCGCTATGACCTCTCGGGCTGCAGTCACACGCACTGGCTCTGGTGCGTCGATTAAGGCTTCGCCCACGCGTTCAATCACTTCGCGTATCATGTAATGGAGTTCCATCATTTGTTCGCGCAACACCTTATCCATCCTCCAGGGACGTCAATTCTCTGTTTGGCTGGCGAATTGGTTTTTTTTCATCGTCATAGACCTCACACCAACTCATCTTGGAAATCGGGGTACGTAAGCGCGGGGCAACGGGTACTTGGCTAGGTTATCCTTGGTCTCTTCTACAGTTAGCTCGAAGCTCGCAGCGGCTTCCTCGATCGAGGAGCCATAGAAAACCGCCTCACGCACCAGCTGAATCTTATAGAAGTGAATCCAATCCCCGGCGCTGTTGCTCTCGCGCAGGTGCTCGAGCGCCATGGTTATAGCGTCGACCCAGTCATCATGCGTGCCAGCCGGAAAGGAAGTGAGCTCTGCTATAAAATCGTCGCGCCACCAGGCGGTCTCGGGCAAAAGCAGGCGGCGCGCCTCCAGGATCGGGCTTATGGCGGCAACTCGCGACAGTTTGTCGCGATCGACGCGCACGGGCTTAATCGGCAGCGACGTGCCACTGCGCAACTCCTGGATCAGGCTCTGACCGCTGGCCGCATCTTCGATCAGTACCTGGTGCGGATGCCAGGTCTGATACATTTCAACCAAACGCCGCTTGAGGTTGGCAAACTCGACCTTGCCGCGCCAGGCATCAAGCAGGTAGCGGCCGGGCGCATAACCATCTCGCGGCGCCTCCAGACTTCCGACCACAACTATGGCGCTGTAATCGTTGGCGGTGCCGGTCTTGAACGCGGTGTCGATCGACACCAAGACGGTGCTTGGCCGCCTCTAGTTCAGCGCTGCCCTCGCGTTTGGGCCAAAGGATGTCGCCTTCTTCCCGTACTACCTCGCGGCGCGAGCAGGGGAAGATAATCACAGTCCGCTTTTCGGCGATCGCGGGCAGCGCGATGTGGTGCCAGCCGGGCTCGGCGAGCAGATGGCCGGTCAGGTCATTCACATGCGTGCGCTGCTCGATGATAATGACGCGGCCCGATCGCTTGTCATCAAGCCGGGTCGAGAAGGTCTCGTCGAACCAGCGGATGGAGCTTGACCGCAATGCATCGCTATTGGCCTGCTCCGGATTTATTAAATCGTCGCATATCAGGAAATTTCCGCCGCGGCCGGTGGCCGAAGCGCCGACCGAGGTTGCGATCATGTGGCCGCGGACGGTGTTCGTGAATTCGGTCTTGAGATTGCCGTCACCAGAGAGTTTCACAACCGCCCCCCAACGGCAGCGGAACCACTGTGACTGGATAAGCGCGCGGCGATCGACGCTGTGTTTGGTCGCGAGCTGGGCCGAGTAACTCGTGAACAAAAACCGTTCGGCAGCATTGGTAACCCACACCCAGACTGGAAAAAACACGCTAATCAAAAGCGACTTTCCGTAGCGGGGCGGGATGTTGATTATGAGCCGGCGCAGCTCGCCCGCGGCCACCGCCTCGAGCGCTTCGATCAACAAATCCACGTGCCAATTGTCCAGGTACGGCGTCTTGGGCTCGAGCACCGGCCACGCTTGGCGCACAAAATCCGCGAGCGAGCGCTCGGCCAGGCTGCGATCGAGCAAATCAAGTCGGCCAACCATCTTTGATTAACCTTCGCCCTCTTTATCCGTTTGAGGATCTTGGTTGGGCGCGGAAGCATCTGCGGGATCAGCCGACGCCTCCGTCTTGACCGCTTGGACTTCAATGAGCTCCTGAATCCCGTGCGCCTTCGCTTCAAGCCGGCGGTATTCGCGCAGCTCCTCTACGGTCAGGCGATCCAGGTCCGTCAGCATCTGAGCCTCTCGTTCGAGGTTCACCTTTAGCCGGCTGTCATTGGTCATCTCGACTCGAGCCGGCGCCTTATAGCCGTTGATGTCGGCCTTGTGCACCAGCACCCTGACCCCAACTTCGATGGCGCGAGGATCGCCCTGACGAATCCCGGGCTGCAGCGAGAGCAGCATGTCTTCGAGCCTTTCGTTATCGAGCTTGCGGAGCTCCGCGGCTTCCGCATTGGGCAGGCGAACTATTCCCCGTTTGAACGCGGAATGAACTGCCTGCATGGAGATGCGATAGCCCTGGGGGAATCGCAGCTCGGCGGGCGGCGCTACCATCGTCTTGCGTTGGCCCTGGGCAACCGCCGTGATATGTTCGGCAATCGCTTGGTAACTCATGCCGAGACGCTTGAGATGCAGGGTTTCGGCCTCGACCCACCTCGCGATCAGACTCCGATTGGTCAGGCCCTTGGGGCGATTGGCCCTGCGTATCGTGCCGTCGGAATTACGTGGCTTGCCCATATTAGTTTGCCAGCTCCGGCTTGAGTCCGAGCATCGAGAATCGCTCGAGCGTGACCGCGACGCAGCCGGGAGAGATATCGACCCCATATCCGATCCGCCCCAGTTGGTGCGCGGCGATCAAAGTCGAGCCCGAACCACAAAAAGGGTCATAAACCAGTTCTCGCGGCCGGCTGCTGTTGGCGATCATCCGAGCGATTAGTGCGGTGGGCTTGCTGACAGCATGCAATTCCGAACTCACTGGTTTGTCGAATTCGAACACCGTATCCTGCGTGCGGTCTCCGGCGAAGTAATGAGGCCCGTTTTCGAGCCAGCCGTATATGATGGGCTCGTGCCGGTAATGGTAATCGCTACGACCCAAAACAAATTGGTTCTTCACCCACACGAGATGATGCTTGAAAGAAAAACCGGCAGCCTCGAATGCCTGAATGAAGCCCACCATTAATGGCCCGGCTGGCACTGTTGCATAACAGACAGCGCCTCGTTTCGCGTGCTTTGCCGCCAGTGACAATGCGCAGCGGAAAAGCTCGTGTGTTTCGCGGGGAGAGAGCGCGTCGTTGGCGATATCGGTTTGTACTCGGGTGCCTTTGTGCAGATGCTTCAGCGCGGCGTTCTTCGTATGGACGTAATCGATCCCGTAGGGCGAGTCGGTCCACACCATTCGCAGCGGCTGTACCCCGCCGGCCCAAAGTTGCTCCACGTGCGCCGGCTGGGTGGAGTCTCCGCAAAGGATTAGATGCGATTCTATCCGCCAGAGTTGGCCCAGCACGGTGTGCCATTTCGCCTGCAGCTCGGCGGCTCGTTCGATCGGTACGTCCGGGTCTAAGACCAAGTCCGCCGGGCGAGGCGGAAGGAATTGTTCTCCGATCCATCCGATCAGATCGTCGAGCACCGGGTTCTGACCGTGAGCGGCTTCCAACAGAGCCTGTAAACGACCGGCGTCCGCTTCGGCCATCGCCGCGATCGGATCGAACATCAGGAGGATTTTGGCTTCTTCCTCTTCAGACCACGAGCCGATTAGAACGGGGATCTTCTCACCTTTTTTGGCGATCCGTTTTCGCAAATGACCGTCAATCAGCCTTCCGGTGCGTTCGTTGTAAAGCACCGCACCCGCCCAGCCGACGTCGGCCACAATTCGCTTGAGCGCAACGGTTTGCGCCTGTGGATGCTTTCTCCAGTTTTTCGGGTTGTCCGCAAGTTCCTCCGAACTGCGCCATTCCAGTCTGAGTGGGTTTCTCATTCCTCGCGTCGTGGCAAACCTCAGGATTTCCGATACGGTTGTTTGGTTGCCTCCTGTCTCGGATTAAGTCATAAATTCATGGTCAGTGGAATTATCAGACAATGCACTGACAAACGCCGCACCCAAAAGCCGCGGCCTCGCCGCCAGTCGCTGGTGGCGCTGGACCCGCTACGAGCTTAGAGAGGGTTGCATCTGCCCCGCGCCGGGCGCGAAGTTTCGCCCCTATGATCCCTGGAAGCTCTGGCGCAAAACCCGCCCGGTGGGACGCCGCTCGGACTCGGGAGCGCAGGGGGCGACCCCCTACAGAGCGCTGCTCGAAATGCTAAGGAAGCTCGAATATCGCGGAAATACCGGAGACGCTCCGCGTTTTCCGCCCCTGGAGACAGATGCGCTTCCGGCACCACTCACGGCCGAGAGCGAGCAAGCTGTTCTGGATTGGTGCGCTGATTACGGCCTCTTGGGGATCCTGCCGCACCGCGTTCTCCAGGTGATTCTCTGGCCCCGCGACGGCGAACAAGTGCATTACATACGGCTCGGTTGCGGCTGGCTCGCCGTTACGCGCGATAGGCAAAACGCGAGCACCCCGGTGCAGCCCCCGATTGCTCTTGTGCAACCGGTTCTTGGCTCCGGCATCAGCATAGAGCCGCTGTCCAAGACATGGGCGCGGTTCTTCCCCAACGTACCGCCAACAATTCAAGAAATCTTCGCTTACCCCCAACCTCTCACGCCCCCATTCTGGGGGGCATACGGCGAACCGCTTGCGGACTTTCTCTCCGGGGCGCGCGCCCTGAAAACCTTGCTGGACGGGATCGAGCTGCAGCAGAAAAACCGAGCACTTCGCCTGCTGCACGCCGCGGTAAGCGGCGGAACTCAGGTTCAGGCCAACTCACTCGTCGCGCCCATGGGCCTCGGTGTCAGAGTTAAAAAGAAACACATCGAACTAAGCTGGGTCGGCAATTCACTTCTCTCTGCTCTGGCAGTGATGCTGCTTGAGGATCTTTCGCGTGGAAGAGTATTGCAGTGCCTATGTGGCCAAGTGTTCGTGTCCACCGCCTATCAAGCACGCTATTGCTCGAAGCGTTGTAGGTGGCGTTTCGAGCAGCGCGATTACCGATCGCCACGGAAGCGGCGTCGGCGCAAAGATCCCGCTCAGTTGACGCCGTGATCGGTTTTCGGGGGTGGCGCGTCAGCAGGATCACACCTTGCTCGGGAGGGGGGAGTTTCAAACGATCGTTAGGGGGGGAGTTTCACACGATCCCTGACACACCTGTACGATCAGGACCGGGCGCGTTTTGCCCGGCTCGGTGCCCCGGCGCGGACTTAGGTTCGCGAGCCAGACCTCGCCCCGGTTAGGCATCCACTTCACGCTCGATGGCCGCAAACTCGGCGTTCACCCGCATGCTCTCCTTGCGGACCTTCCGGGACGCCGCCGCCAAGCGCTTCGCGCGCTCACGTGCCTCGGCCTCGCGGTTCATCCTTTCGATTGCGCGGCGGATGTACTCGGCTCGCGGGATGCCCAAGGCCCGCGCGCATCGGTCGCTGGCCTTGAGGACATCTTCGGGGAGTTTTAATGAGATTGCTTCCATAGATGACGCTTAATATCTGAATGAGATATCCTAATCCAATATGCCCGGCTGTAAAAACCACCCCAAGTCTGACCCGACCCCAGTTGGTGGTCCAAAGATGGAACTAGGTCGGGCGACTGTAGCGACGGCGCCAGGGCGAGCATGTCCCCGCTCCTATCAACGTCGATGTCTCGACAGAAAAATGATTTTTGCGAAACCCAAAGCCAGAATTGAGCCTGTCGATGGTAAGCCGTGAAAGCGCGTGTCCGGTATTACGGCTTTAGCGAGCAGGCGCTCGAAATCATCCACGATATCCGGGGCCAGAAACGCCCATGCGCAGGATCCGCACTGCAACGTCATGCCCCCTCATGTTGCGAGAGCTTGCGCCGCCGACTGGTTTCACCAAGGGCGGTAATGAGCCTACTTTTTCACGGTGAGTTCTGCTGCTTCGGCAGGCGTAAAGCCGATGTCGACGAAGACGTTACCGCTGCTCTTGTGAATAGGAATCTCGGCCGTTGTCTTTGCGTCACTTGGCGCTCTCTGATTTGAGTTTTTATTGCCGCCACAACTTTCTTGAAGAGGCTCTTTTCCTGCTCGCTGAGATCTGCTCGTTTGCTTTTTGCGTAAACGGTCAGCAAATAAACCGGCGCGGGTTCGTTATAGTAGTAATAAATCACCCGCATGGCTCCGCTGCCCCGCCGTGTTTCTGGACCATCCCTGCATGGTCGCGCCTGGTTTAGGCCTTGGATAAGGTCTCGATCTCGTCCTGAATGATAGACCGCAAGGGCGGCAGGGCGAGCTGTACTGTGTCCCATACTTAGTGAGCGGCGACGTCCTCATAATCGTGCCGGTATATGTTCACCCGGCACCCGCAATGTTCTTCCATGGGATGGACGGATGCCGGGTCTTAAGGTCAGCCGGAAGCCGGCGCGAGGCTTCGGAAATAA